>NZ_JBHWJI010000091.1:0-24448 GCF_042731515.1 Streptomyces sp. NPDC059850 | reverse complement strand
CACTGTATGCAGCCTTGTCTCGTGGGCTCGGATTTGTTTATAAGACACCGCCACCGGGTCCTTTCGTGGCGGCCGTCCGGGACCGGGCTGCCCCGGCCCCGGACGGCGTCCGGCTCAGCCTCGTTCGCCGCGCGGAGCGCGTAGCTGGGCTGCCCAGCGGGTCCAGCGGGGGGCTCCCCAGCGGTCCACCAGCGTGGACCAGCGGCGGGAGCCTGCCCACAGCAGCTGGACCGCCGAGCGCGGGGCCAGCAGGGCCCGCAGCCGCTCCCGGCGCCCGGCGCCGGACTGGAGCGCGGCCAGGACCACCCGTACGTCGTCGGCGACCCCGGCGACGGGCCGTGGTCGCGGCGCGTACAGCACCTGCTCGACCGCCGCGGCCACCCGCTGCGCCGCCTGGTTCGCCTCGTCGTCCAGCTCGGCGAGGAGCACGATCCGGGCCACAGCCTTGCGCGAGGTCTGCGAATCGTCCGGGAGGACGCCGAAGTCCCAGGCCGAATCGACCAGTTCGCGCCAGGCCGCCAGGATGCGGTCGGCGGCGTCCTGTTCGGTGCGCCCGCCGGAGCCGTCCAGTCTGCGGGCCCGTATCCGCCGCCGCCACAGCATGGGCAGCAGCGGCACCACGAACAGCAGCACCGCCAGCGAACTCCAGCTGGTGACCGTGGCCACCGACAGCCCGCCGCCCGAGGCGCCGTCACCGGGCTGCGGGACCGCGGCGGCCTCGCAGCCGCCCTGCTTCCGCAGCTCCGGTGCGCAGCTGTCCGAGGCGGACGGCGCGGCCGAGGGCTCGGAGCTGGTGCTCGGCTGGGACGACGGCTCGTCGGGGACCTCGCCCGACGGCGTCTGCTCCATCGTGTAGTCGGGCTGGGTGCCACGGCTCGGAGTGGGCTCGAAGCGGGTCCAGCCGACCCCCTCGAAGTACAGCTCGGGCCAGGCGTGGGCGTCCTTGAGCCCGACCGACACCGAACCGTCCGCCTGCGAGGTTCCGGGAGTGAACCCGACGGCCACCCGCGCCGGTATGCCCAGCGTCCGGGCCATCGCCGCCATGGAGAACGAGAAGTGGACGCAGAAGCCCGCCTTCTGCTTCAGGAACTTCGCGATGGCGGTCGAGCCGCTGCCGGACTGCACCTGGGTGTCGTACCGGAAGCCCCCGTTCACCGCGAACCAGTCCTGGAGCTTGACCGCCTTCTGGTACGCGTTCGCCGCGCCCCCGGTCACCTCGCGCGCGGTCCGGGCGACCACGGGCGGCAGCGAGTCCGGCACCTCGGTGTACTCGCGCCGCAGCCGCGGGTTCGGCGGCGGGGCGGTGGCCAGCTGGTCGGCGGTCGGCTCCACCAGCAGGCTGGTGACCCGGTAGCGGGCGCCCCGGGTGGTCTGGCCCCGGTCGCCGACCAGGGTGCGGCCCTCGGGCTCGTACCGCCAGCGCCCGTCGATCTGCACCTTGTCGGCCGGGTAGGGGAGCGGCAGCCAGTTCTGCGCGTACCACTCGGCGGCCGAGATGGACGTGTCGACGGAGGTGGTACGGACCGCGGGGCCGAGGCCGGTCGGCGCGGGCAGTCGGCTCGGCACATCGGTGACATGCCGCTCCGACGACTTCCACGAGGCGCCGTCGAACTTGTCGAGCGCCACGATCCGCAGATACATGTCCTGGGTGGTCTGCGAGGAGGTGCGGTACCGCAGCACTTCCCTGTTCTCCGGCTGGTTCAGGCTGTCCTGGAGCGACACCAGCGGGTTCACCGCCGAGATGGTGCCGCCGCCGTTGCCGGGTCCGCCGCCGCTGCCCTGCCGGTCCAGCAGCCCGCCGTCCAGGGAGGGCAGCACCGCGGGCACCGCGACCGCGATGCCCAGCGCCAGCACGCCGATCCGGTGACCGGCCCGGACCGGGGCCGCCGCCGGGCCGTCACCGGTCGCGGCCAGCCCCGAGGACGGCATGCCCGGCGCGCGCGGGGCGCCGCCGCTGAAGACGCGGCCCCAGGCCGAGAGCCGGTCCCGGCCCTCGGCCAGGAGCAGCAGCAGATAACCGGCGGCCGCGACCAGGAACCACACCCAGTCGCTTCCGTCGTCCGACAGACCCGCCGCGACCGAGTACAGCGCCAGCAGCGGCAGCCCGGCGGGGGCCGCGCTGCGGTAGGTCACCGCGAGCGCGTCGACCACAAGACCTATCAGCAGCACCCCGCCGACCAGCAGCAGCCGGATGCCGTCGGTGACCGGGGCCGGGGTCGCGTACTGCCCGACGTCGCTGGTGCCCTCGCGCAGCAGCAGCGCGAACTCGTTCAGGGCCTGCGGACTCGGCAGCACCCCCGCGAACGCCTGCCCGGAGGTGAAGACGACGGTGAGCAGCAGGACCATCACCACGCCCTGCGCCGCCACCGTCAGCGGACGGGCCAGCGGCACCCGGCGGGCGGCCACGCCCGCCGTGCTCTGGACCGCCAGCAGCAGGGCGGCCTGCAGCAGCCAGCCCGCCGGATCCACCAGCGGCAGCAGCGCGCACGCGGCCGCGGCCGTGGCGACCGCCGCGCAGACGGCCAGCCGAACGCTCCCACTCATCCCCAGCTCCCTGTCATGCCGCCGACGCCCGGACGCCCCGCCTCGGCCCGGGGGGCGCCCTGTCCGTCAGCCTGTCGCCACAGCTCCGCCAGCGAGGCGCCCGGGGCGACCGGCAGCGCCGTCCACCCCGCCTCGCGCAGCCGCCGCAGCCCGTCCTCCAGCGCCCGTGGGTCGGCGGGCTCCAGCCCCCGCGACCAGGCCGGTCCGTCCATGACGAACGCCACCGCCGCCGTGGTGCGGTGCCGCATGCGCCCGACCAGCGCCGCCTGCTCCTCGTCCAGCTCGCCCAGAAAGGCCACCAGCAGGCCCTCGCCCCCACCGCCGAGCACGTCGTACGCGGCGGAGAGCCCTTCCTCGTCGGAGTGGTCCACCACCGCGAGGGTGTCCAGCATCAGCCCGGCCGTCTCCGCGGAGTCATGCGTGGAACCGGCGAATCCGCCGCCGCCCTCCGGGCCGGGCACCGAGTGTCCGGTGTCGGTCAGCAGCCGGACCGCGTAGCCCCGCTCCAGCAGGTGCACCGAGGCCGAGGCCGCGCCGCACACCGCCCATTCGAAGGGGGAGTCGGGCCCCGCGCCCTCGTAGGCCTCGCCCCGGGTGTCCAGCAGCACCGTGCAGTGGGCGCGCTGCGGCTGCTCCTCGCGGCGCACCATCAGCTCCCCGTAGCGCGCGGTGGACCGCCAGTGCACCCGGCGCAGGTCGTCGCCGTGGCGATAACCGCGCGGGATCACATCGTCCTCACCGGCCAGGGCCAGCGAGCGGTGCCGCCCGTCCCCGTACCCCGCGGCCTCGCCGGTCAGCCGCACCGCGGGCAGCGGCTCGACCCGGGGCACCACGGTGAGCGTGTCGTACGCGCTGAAGGCGCGGGTCAGCTCGCACATCCCGAACGGGTCGTTGAGCCGCAGCTGCAGCGGGCCCAGCGGATAGCGGCCGCGCAGATCGGAGCGGACCCGGTAGGACACCTCGCGGCGGCCGCCCGGCTCCACCCGGTCCAGGACGAAGCGGGGGCGCGGCCCCAGCACATACGGCACCCGGTCCTGGAGCATGAGCAGCCCGGTGGGCAGCCGCGAAACGTTGTCCATGCGCAGGTGCACCCGGGCCTCGGAGCCCGACGGGACCCGCGCGGGCGCGAGCCGCCGGCTGCCCGCCACCCGGTACCGGGTGCGGTAGACCACGGCCACGCACACCAGGGGCAGCGCCGCCAGCAGCAGCCCCACCCGCAGCAGATCGGCCTGGCCCAGCACATAGCTGCACACCGCGGCGGCGACCCCGGCGGCCAGGAAGGAGCGGCCGCGGGTGGTCAGCCCGCCGAGCGCCGCCCGGAGCGTGCCCCGGTCCTCCCCGCCTCCGGTACTCCCGGGGCCCGCGCCCGTCCCCCCTGTGGTCATCACAGCCTCCGTGCGCCCGGCTGCTGCCCGTAGTCGACCGGGGGCATGGAGGGCACCGGGGGCATCGGTCCGCCGGTCCGCTGCGACGAGGTCGGCAGCGGGGTGCGCTGCAGGATGTCCGCGACGACCTGCTCGGAGGTACGCCGGTTCAGCTGGGCCTGGGCGGTCGGCAGCAGCCGGTGGGCCAGCACCGGGACGGCGAGTGACTGCACGTCGTCGGGAAGGGCGAAGTCCCGCCCGGCCAGCGCGGCCGCCGCCTTGGCGGCCCGCAGCAGGTGCAGCGTGGCCCGGGGCGAGGCGCCGAGCCGCAGATCGGGGTGGTTGCGGGTGGCGGACACCAGTTCCACCGCATACCGCCGGATGGCCTCGGCGACGTGCACCGAGCGCACCGCCTCGACCAGCTTGACGATCTCGTGGGCGTGCGCGACCGGCCGCAGGTCGTCCAGCGGGGAGACCCCGCCGTGCACGTCCAGCATCTCCAGCTCCGCCTGCGGGCTGGGGTACCCGATGGAGACGCGCGCCATGAAGCGGTCGCGCTGCGCCTCGGGCAGCGGATACGTGCCCTCCATCTCGACCGGGTTCTGGGTGGCCACCACCATGAAGGGGCTGGGCAGTTCGTAGCTCTCCCCGTCGATGGTGACCTGGCGCTCTTCCATCGATTCAAGAAGCGCGGACTGCGTCTTGGGGGAGGCGCGGTTGATCTCGTCCCCGATGACGATCTGGGCGAAGATCGCACCCGGTTTGAACTCGAATTCCTTGCGCTGCTGGTCGTAGATGCTCACCCCGGTGATGTCCGACGGCAACAGGTCGGGGGTGAACTGAATACGGCGCACCGAGCAGTCGATGGACCGCGCGAGCGCCTTGGCGAGCATGGTCTTGCCCACGCCCGGGACATCCTCGATCAGCAGATGCCCCTCGGCGAGCAGTACGGTCAGCGAAAGCCGTACGACCTCGGGCTTGCCCTCGATCACACCCTCCACCGACCGGCGGACCCGCTCCGCTGTGGTGGTCAGATCGCTGAGGCTCGCTCGTTCGTCATAGGTCGTCACCCGGCCCTCCTCGGCCCGTTCTCAGGGCCGATCTGTCCCCAAGAGGACGGAGCGGCCCACCGCAAACGCTGGCATCGGTCCCCCGCGGGGTTGCGGGGGACGATGTCATCTACGCATTCTTGCGGTCTTCGCCGTCTCGCGTCACTCGGCTGTGGATAACCCGGGGTTATTTGTCACGCTTGTACGAGTACGAGGGGAAAATCCCTCAGCCGCGGGGCTCGACTTCCCGCAGCAGACCCGTCGTCACATCGAAGACGAAGCCCCGGACGTCGTCGCGGTGGAGCAGGAACGGCGAGGTGCGCACCCGCTCCATCGACTGGCGCACGTCGGCGTCCAGGTCCTTGAACGCCTCGACCGCCCAGGACGGCCGCTGGCCCACTTCCTCCTCCAGTTCGTGCCGGAAGTCCTCGGTGAGGTTCAGCAGACCGCAGCCGGTGTGGTGGATCAGCACGACGCTGCGGGTGCCCAGCGCGCGCTGGCTGATGGTCAGGGAGCGGATGATGTCGTCGGTGACCACGCCGCCCGCGTTGCGGATCGTGTGGCAATCGCCCAGTTCCAGACCGAGCGCCTCGTGCAGATCGAGTCGTGCGTCCATGCAGGCGACGATGGCGACCTGCTGCACGGGGCGCGCGTCCATCCCGGGGTCGGTGAACTTGTCGGCGTACTGGCGGTTGGCCTCGACCAGGCGGTCGGTGACAGATATCGACATGGCTACGACCCTAAGCCCACCAGGGGATTTTGTCTTTTCTTTAGGTTGCGCAAACGAGGGCATTAGATGCGCCGAAGGAGTGATTGTGAGCCACTCCACACCCCCTGTGCGCCCTTCCGTCGCACGCTCGGCCGAGCGTTCCACTCCGGCGGCGGGACGCGCTGGCCGGTTGGTTGACCGAGGGGACGAGTGGACTAAAGTGGCGCGAAGTGGGAGGCGTGACGCTCCCCTTGGATCCCCGAAATTTTCGCGTGAGCGCGGTGCGTACGTACCCCTCGGCCTCCTCCCGCTCCGGTCGCCTGACGTCACTTCCCCGGCGCCAGTCGGCCACTTCCCCTTCAGAGCGGGTGGGGACCCGGCGGTGCGTACCCGCCACGCCCGACCCTCAGAAGGGCGCACGAGCAGCGCAATGAGCAGCAACGCTCTCCACGTTCCCGTCATGCTTCAGCGCTGCCTGGACATGCTGGCCCCCGCCCTCGCCGAACCCGGCGCGGTGGTGGTCGACTGCACGCTCGGCCTCGGGGGGCACAGCGAGGCGCTGCTGCGCAGCTTCCCCGCGGCCCGGCTCATCGGCCTCGACCGCGACCCGGACGCGCTCCGGCTGGCCGGTGAGCGGCTGGCCCCCTACGGCGACCGGGCGACCCTGGTGCACGCCGTCTACGACGAGCTGCCCGAGGTCCTGGACCGGCTCGGGGTGCCGCGCGTCCAGGGCGTCCTGTTCGACCTCGGCGTCTCCTCCATGCAGCTGGACGAGGCCGGGCGCGGCTTCGCCTACGCGCAGGACGCCCCGCTGGACATGCGGATGGACCAGACGGCGGGCATCAGCGCCGCCGAGGTGCTGAACACCTACCCGCCGGGCGACCTGGTGCGCATCCTGCGCACGTACGGCGAGGAGAAGTTCGCCAAGAAGATCGTGGACGCGGTGGTCCGGGAGCGCGCCAAGGAACCGTTCAGCAACAGCGCCCGGCTCGTCGAGCTGATCCGCGAGGCCCTGCCGCAGGCCGCCAAGCGCACCGGCGGCAACCCGGCCAAGCGCACCTTCCAGGCGCTGCGCATCGAGGTCAACGGCGAGCTGTCGGTCCTGGAGCGGGCCGTTCCGGCGGCCGTGGCGGCGCTCGCGGTGGGCGGGCGGATCGCCGTCCTGTCGTACCACTCGCTGGAGGACCGGCTCGTCAAGCAGGTGCTGGCGGCGGGCGCCGCCAACACCGCGCCGCGCGGCCTGCCGGTCGTCCCGGAGCGCTATCAGCCCCGGCTCAAGCTGCTCACCCGCGGCGCCGAGCTGCCCACCGAAGAGGAGATCGCCGAGAACCGCCGCGCCGCCCCGGCCCGCTTCCGGGGCGCGGAGCGCATCCGGGAGGACGCCCTGTGAGCGCGGCCGGGGGGAAGCTGGCCGGGGCGCCAGGCGCGGCTCCGGGGGCTGCCACGGCCCGGCGTACGCCGTTCGTGCTGCTCGTCGTCGTCCTGCTCGGCTCCGGCCTGATCGCGCTGCTGCTGCTGAACTCCTCCCTCAACCAGGGGTCGTTCGAGCTGAGCAAGCTGGAGAAGCAGACCGACGAGCTGAGCGACGAACGCCAGGCGCTCCAGCAGGAGGTCGACCAGCTCTCCGCCCCCGGCGCGCTGGAGCAGCGCGCCCGGGAGCTGGGCATGGTGCCCGGCGGCAGCCCGGCCTTCCTCAACCCGGACGGCACCGTGGCCGGGGTGCCCGCACCGGCCACCGGGCAGCCCTCGGTGGCGCACGCCCCCGGCCCGCTGCCCCCGCTGGTGCTCGACCCCACCCCGGCGCCCGCCCCGCCGGCCTCCGCCGAGGCGTCCGCCCCGGCCCCGGCCGTACTGCCGTCGGCGAGCCCCCTGACCCCGGCGTCCGGTACCGGCGCCGCGACCACCCCGGCCCCCGGCAGGTGACACGGTGACGCGACCCCAGGACCCCCGCCGACGGGTGCCCGGCCCGGCGGCGCCGCGCGGCGACCGCGACCGCCGCCCGCGCCAGGGGGAGCGGCGCCGCCCCTCGGAGCGCGGTCCGCGCCCCGGCGCGCAGCGCGGCGGGCGCCCCGGGAACGCGCCGGGACAGATCCGGCTGGGCAGCCCGCGGCCCCGGCTGCGGCTGATCAGCCTCGGCCTCACGCTCGTCATGCTGGCCTTCGTCGTCCGGCTGCTCCAGGTGCAGGCCGTGGACGCGTCCGCGTACGCCGCCAAGGCCAATGTCAACCGCTACATCCCGGTGAAGCTGTCCGCCGAGCGCGGGTCCATCACCGACCGCGACGGCGTCAACCTGGCCACCACCGTGGACGCGTACGACATCACGGCCGCCCCCGATCTGCTCACCCCGCGCAACGCCAAGACCAAGGACGCGCCCAAGCAGGCGGCCGCCCTCCTCGCGCCGATCCTCGGCAAGAACGAGGCGGACCTGGAGAAGAAGCTCACCGACAACCCGAAGTCGCAGTACGTCGTGCTGGCCCGGCAGCAGACCCCGCAGGTCTGGAACCAGATCAAGGACCTGAAGAACAACCTGGACGACGCCGCGGCCAAGGGCAAGGGCACCAACGTCCTCGCCGGGGTCAACCGGGAGTCGCACAGCAAGCGGGTCTACCCGAGCGGCGACCTCGCCGCCGGGATCCTGGGCTTCGTGGGCGCCGACGGGCGAGGCGCCGCGGGGGTCGAGCAGCTGCTGAACAAGAAGCTCGCGGGCAAGGACGGCAAGCGCGTCTACGCCCAGTCCGGCGGTCATCAGGTGCCCACCGGGGACGTCAGCGAACAGCCCGCGGTGCCCGGCAGCGACGTCGAGCTGACGATCGACCGCGACATCCAGTGGGCCGCCCAGAGCGCCATCTCCGACCAGGTGGAGAAGTCGGGCGCGGACCGCGGCTACGTCGTCGTCCAGGACACCCGCACCGGACGGCTGCTGGCCATGGCCAACGCCCCCGGCTTCGACCCCAACGACATCTCCACCGCGGACGGCGACGCCCTCGGCAACGCCGCGATCTCCGACGCGTACGAACCGGGCAGCGTCAGCAAGCTGATGTCCATGGCCGCCGTACTGCAGCAGGGCGCCGCCCGCTGGGACACCCAGGTGCAGGTCCCCAACCGGCTGCCGCGCGCGGGCCGGGCCTTCGCCGACGACATCGACCACCCCACCTGGTACCTCACGCTCAACGGGGTGCTCGCCAAGTCCAGCAACATCGGCACCATCCTCGCCACCGAGCAGCTGGGCAAGACCGAGAAGCAGAAGAACCGGATCCTCTACTCCTACTTGCGCAAGTTCGGCATCGGACAGCCCACCGGGCTCGGCCTCCCCGGCGAGACCCCCGGCATCCTGGCCAAACCACAGGACTGGAGCGCCTCGCAGGGGTACACCATCCCCTTCGGCCAGGGCCTGTCGCTCAACGCCGTCCAGGCGGCCTCCGTCTACTCCACCGTCGCCAACGGCGGCCAGCGCATCGCCCCCAGCCTGGTGCGCGGCACCCGGGGCCCCGGAGGCGACTTCACCCCGGCGCCCGCGCCCGAGAAGAACCGCGTGGTGAGCCCGAAGACCGCCAAGACGCTCGCCGAGATGCTCGAATCGGTCGTGGACAACCAGGAGGGCACCGGCACCAAGGCGAAGATCCCCGGCTATCTGGTCGCGGGCAAGACCGGCACCTCCAACCGCGTGGACCCGAAAACCGGCCAATACCATGGCTACACCGCTTCCTTCGCCGGTTTCGCACCAGCCGACAAACCGCGCCTCACGGTCTACTGCGCGGTGCAGAATCCGACCAAGGGCAGCTATTTCGGCGGCCAGGTCTGCGGTCCGGTCTACAAGAAGGTCATGGAGTTCGCGCTCAAGTCGCTGCAGGTCCCGCCGACCGGCAAGCAGCCCAAGCGGCTCCCCGTCAGCTACAGCCCGGGCCAGTGAGCGGGTTCAGCCGTGACGACGATCACGCCGGATCCCGGGAACCAGGGGCCGGTGCGCCGCTGCTCGGGCGCCGGATTTCGCGACGGAGCGGGTGGGCCGGGTACGCTCACCGCCGTGCCCCAAGCTGATCAGTCTCAAACCCCTCAGAAGGACGTTTCTGTGGAATACCCGGGAGCGCCCCGCCCCCTCCAGGTCCGCCCCGTACCGCTCGCGGAGCTGGCGGACCAGCTGGGTGTCGATGCCTCCGGCGTCCCGGCGGAGGCCGCGGTCACCGGGATCACCCATGACTCGCGCGCCGTGCGCCCGGGCGATGTGTACGCCGCGCTGTCCGGCGCCCGGCTGCACGGCGCGGACTTCGCCGCCCAGGCCGCCGACCTCGGCGCGGCCGCCGTGCTGACCGACCCGGACGGCGCCGAGCGCGCCGCCGCCACCGGGCTGCCGGTCCTGGTCGTGGACAACCCGCGCGGCCGGATGGGCGCGCTGGCCGCCACGATCTACGACGAGCCGGGCCACAGCCTGCTGCAGATCGGCATCACCGGCACCTCCGGCAAGACCACCACCGCCTACCTCGTCGAGGGCGGCCTGCGGGCCGCCGCGGCGAAGGCCGGCGGCGGTCCCACGGGGCTCATCGGCACCGTCGAGATGCGCATCGGCGACGAGCGCATCAAGTCCGAGCGCACCACCCCCGAGGCCACCGACCTGCAGGCGCTGTTCGCGGTGATGCGCGAACGCGACGTCCACTCGGTCGTCATGGAGGTCTCCAGCCACGCCCTGGTCCTCGGCCGCGTCGACGGCTGCGTCTTCGACGTCGCGGTCTTCAACAACCTCTCCCCGGAGCACATGGAGTTCCACTCGGGGATGGAGGACTACTTCCAGGCCAAGGCCCAGCTGTTCACCAAGGCCCGCAGCCGGGCCGGAGTGATCAACTACGACGACGAGTACGGCCGCCGGCTCATCGAGCAGTCCGAGGTCCCGGTCACCACCTTCTCCGCCGAGGGCCACCCCGACGCCCACTGGCGGGCCGCGGACGTCGAGGTCGGCCCGCTCGGCTCGACCTTCACCGCGATCGGCCCGAACGGCGAGACCGTACGGGCCGAGGCCCCCATCGCGGGCCCGTTCAACGTCGCCAACGCGCTCGCCGCCCTCGTCTCGCTCGCCGTCGCCGGGATCGACCCGCAGACGGCCGCGGACGGCATCGCCGCCGTCCCCGGCGTGCCCGGGCGGCTGGAGCGCGTCGACGTGGGCCAGCCGTACCTCGCGGTGGTCGACTACGCCCACAAGACCGACGCGGTGGAGTCGGTGCTGCGCGCCCTGCGCAAGGTCACCGACGGCAAGCTGCACGCCGTCCTCGGCTGCGGCGGCGACCGCGACCGGCTCAAGCGCGGACCGATGGGTTCCGCGGTGGCCCGGTACGCCGACACGGCCGTGCTGACGTCGGACAACCCCCGCTCCGAGGACCCGCTCGCGATCCTCGCCGCGATGCTCGCGGGCGCCGCCGAGGTGCCCGCGCACGAGCGCGGCGACGTCCTGGTCGAGGAGGAGCGGGAGAAAGCCATCGCCGTCGCCGTCGCCCGCGCGGAACCCGGTGACACCGTGATCGTCGCAGGCAAGGGCCATGAGCAGGGCCAGGAGATCGCCGGGGTGGTTCGCGCCTTCGACGACCGCCAGGTCCTGCGGGAAGCCATCGAACTCAGCGAGCGAACCAAGGGGCCCGGTACGCGGCACCCCGAGGCGAGCCAACCGCACGGGCACACACCTCAAGACAACCAGGGATGACAGACCGCCATGCGCGCACCAGCCCCCTCCAGGCAGCTCTCCCGCACGGCCGGAGGTGATCAGTGATCCCACTGTCCCTCACCGAGATCACCGGCCTCGTCGGTGGGCAGCCGCACGACATACCGGACCCTGACCTGAAGGTCACCGGTCCTGTCGTGATCGACTCCCGCGAGGTGCGGCCCGGGAGCCTGTTCGCCGCGCTCCCCGGGGAGCGCGTGGACGGCCACGACTACGCGCGCGGCGCGGTCGAGGCGGGTGCGGTGGCGATCCTGGCCACCCGCCCGGTCTCCACACCGGACGCCCAGGTTCCGGCGATCGTCGTCCCCGACGTCGTCGCCGCCATGGGCGCGCTCGCCCGTGCCGTCGTCGAGCGGCTGGGCACGACCGTGGTCGCGCTCACCGGCTCCGCCGGGAAGACCAGCACCAAGGACCTCATCGCCCAGCTGCTCCAGCGGCACGGCCCGACCGTGTGGACGCACGGCTCGTTCAACAACGAGATCGGGCTGCCGCTGACCGCGCTGCGCGCCGACGAGTCGACCCAGCACCTGGTGCTGGAGATGGGCGCCCGAGGCAAGGGCCACATCCGTTATCTGACGGACCTCACCCCGCCCCGCATCGGGCTCGTCCTCAACGTCGGCACCGCGCACATCGGCGAGTTCGGCGGCCGGGAGCAGATCGCCGAGGCCAAGGGCGAACTGGTCGAGTCGCTGCCCGCCGCCGAGGACGGCGGGGTGGCGGTGCTCAACGCCGACGACCCCCTGGTGCGCGCCATGGCGTCCCGTACGAAGGCCCGTACCGTCCTGTTCGGCGAGTCCGAGGGCGCCGACGTACGTGCCTCGAATGTCCGGCTTGCCGACGGCGGCCGTCCCGCCTTCACGCTTCACACCCCTACCGGGTGCGGTGACGTGACCATGCGCCTGTACGGTGAGCACCACGTGTCGAACGCGCTCGCCGCGGCCGCCGTCGCCCATGAGACGGGCATGTCCGTCGACGAGATCGCCGTGGCGCTCTCCGAAGCGGGGCAGCTCTCCCGCTGGCGGATGGAGGTCACCGAGCGCTCGGACGGCGTGACGGTTGTCAACGACGCCTACAACGCGAACCCCGAGTCCATGCGAGCCGCGCTGCGCGCGCTGGCCGCGATGGGCGCCGCAACACCGGGGCGTCGCACGTGGGCGGTGCTGGGCCCGATGGCCGAGCTGGGCGACGACTCGCTGGCCGAGCACGACGCGGTCGGACGGCTGGCCGTCCGGCTCAACGTCAGCAAGCTCGTGGCGGTCGGCGGCCGGGAGGCCGCGTGGCTGGACATGGGCGCCAAGAACGAGGGTTCGTGGGGTGAGGAGTCGGTGCACGTGTCCGACGTGCGGGCAGCGGTCGATCTGCTGCGGAGCGAGCTGCGACCGGGGGATGTCGTGTTGGTAAAGGCATCCAGGTCGGTCGGCCTGGAGGCACTCGCGCAGGCGTTGCTCGAGGGTGAGGTCACCGGCCGATGAGCATGGGGCAGCTCCTCCTCGCCGATGGCCTCGCCGCGGGAGAAGAACACGTAGGCGCCATGAGGCAGATCCTCTTCTCCGGGGCCATCGGGCTCTTTCTGACCCTGATCGGCACACCGCTGCTGATCAAGCTGCTCGCCCGCAAGGGCTACGGCCAGTACATCCGGGATGACGGCCCGCGGACGCACGGCAGCAAGAAGGGCACGCCCACCATGGGCGGTATCTCCTTCATCCTGGCCACGCTGATCGCCTACGCGGTGACGAAGGTGATCACGGGCAGTGAGCCGACCTTCTCCGGTGTGCTGGTGCTCTTCCTGTTCGCGGGAATGGGCCTGGTCGGCTTCCTCGACGACTACATCAAGATCGTCAAGCAGCGCAGCCTGGGCCTGCGGGCCAAGGCCAAGATGGCCGGTCAGCTGATCGTCGGTGTCGCCTTCGCGATCCTCGCGCTCAACTTCGCCGACGCGCGCCAGCAGACCCCGGCCTCCGACCGGCTCTCCTTCGTCCAGGACTTCGGCTGGTCCTTCGGCCCGGTGATCTTCGCGATCTGGGCGCTGTTCATGATCCTCGCGATGTCGAACGGCGTGAACCTCACCGACGGCCTCGACGGTCTGGCCACCGGCGCCTCCGTGATGGTCTTCGGCGCCTACACCTTCATCGGCGTCTGGCAGTACCAGGAGTCCTGCGCCAACGCGCGGACCCTCACCAACCCCTCGTCCTGCTTCGAGGTGCGCGACCCGCTCGACCTCGCGGTCGTCGCCTCCGCGCTGATGGGCGCCTGCTTCGGCTTCTTGTGGTGGAACACCTCGCCCGCCAAGATCTTCATGGGCGACACCGGCTCGCTCGCGCTCGGCGGCGGCCTCGCGGGGCTCGCCATCTGCTCCCGCACCGAGCTGCTGATGGCCGTCCTCGGCGGGCTGTTCGTCCTGATCACCCTCTCCGTGGTCATCCAGGTCGGCTCGTTCCGGCTCACCGGGCGCCGGGTCTTCCGGATGGCACCACTCCAGCACCACTTCGAACTCAAGGGGTGGAGCGAAGTCCTTGTGGTGGTCCGGTTCTGGATCATCCAGGGCATGTGCGTGATCGTCGGACTCGGCCTCTTCTACGCGGGCTGGCGGGCTTCGTGACCATCGACGTCACCGACCTCGCCGGACGGCATGTCACCGTCGCCGGACTCGGCGTCTCCGGGGTCCCCGCAGCGCGTGCGCTGCGGGGCCTCGGGGCCACGGTGACCGTCGTCAACGGAAGCGACGGCGAACCCCAGCGCGCCCAGGCGGCCGAACTGGAGCCGCTCGGCATCACGGTCCGGCTCGGCGACGGAGACACGTTGCCGGACGGCACCGAGCTGATCGTCACCACCCCCGGCTGGAAGCCCACCAGCCCGCTCTTCCTGGCCGCCGAGAAGGCGGGCGTCCCGGTCTGGGGCGACGTGGAGCTGGCCTGGCGGCTGCGCGGCCCGGACTCCGCGCCCTGGCTCGCGGTCACCGGCACCAACGGCAAGACGACCACCGTGCGCATGCTGGCGTCCATCCTGGAGGCCGCCGGGCTGCGCACCGCCGCCGTCGGCAACATCGGCGTCTCGCTCCTGGACATCGTGCTCGGCGATACGCCGTACGACGTGCTCGCCGTCGAGCTGTCCAGCTACCAGCTGCACTGGGCGCCCTCGCTGCGCGCCCACTCCGGCGCGGTCCTCAACCTCGCCCCCGACCACCTCGACTGGCACGGCTCCATGGCGGCGTACGCGACCGACAAGGGCCGGATCTACGAGGGCAACCAGGTCGCCTGCGTCTACAACGCCGCCGACCCCGCCACCGAGGACCTGGTCCGGGCCGCCGACGTCGAGGAGGGCTGCCGGGCGATCGGCTTCACCCTCGGCACGCCCGGCCCCTCCCAGCTCGGCGTCGTCGAGAACATCCTCGTCGACCGCGCCTTCGTCGAGAACCGGCAGAAGAACGCCCAGGAGCTGGCCGAGGTCGCCGACGTCAACCCGCCCGCGCCGCACAACATCGCCAACGCGCTCGCCGCCGCGGCACTGGCCCGCGCCTACGGCGTGCCGCCCACGGCCGTACGGGACGGGCTGCGCGCCTTCCGCCCGGACCCGCACCGGGTGGAGCACGTCGCGGACGTCGGGGGCGTGAGTTACGTGGACGACTCCAAGGCGACCAACACCCACGCCGCCGAGGCGTCGTTGGGCGCGTACGAGCACATCGTGTGGGTCGCCGGCGGCCTCGCCAAGGGCGCCACCTTCGACGACCTCGTCACCACGGCCGCCGGGCGGCTGCGCGGCGCGGTGCTGATCGGCGCCGACCGCGCCCTGATCCGGGAAGCGCTCGCGCGACACGCAGCGGATGTCCCGGTCGTGGACCTCGACCGGACCGACACTGGGGCGATGGCGGCGGCTGTCCGGGAAGCGGCCCGGCTCGCCCGACCGGGCGATACGGTCCTTCTGGCCCCGGCCTGCGCCTCGATGGACATGTTCACCAACTACAACAAGCGGGGCGACGCCTTCGCCGCGGCGGTTCACGACCTGGCCCCGGGCCCGGTCGCGGACGAGTAGGAGCCCGCAGGTCCCCCGCGAGGACCACCGCTCGCGCGGAGAACCTGGAGGGGATACGACATGACGCCTGACCAGCCCGCCGCGCCACGGTCCCGGCCAGCCGGTGCGACCACCGGCCGCCCAGGCCCACGGGCGGGCGGCGCCGCGCGGCCACGGCCCGCCGCGCGGGCCAAGGGCGCGGCGGCCTCCCCGGACAGGACGGCGGCGGGCAAGGTGGCGGCGGGCAGGACCGCGGCGGCCAAGGCGACCAAGGCGGCCGTGGGCAAGGTGGCGGCGGGCAAGGGCCGTCAGGGCGCTCCCGGGGCCCCACGCCGCCCGGTGATCCGAACTCCGGCCCGCCCCTCCCGTGGCAGCCTGCTGGAGGCCCTGCGGGGCACACAGCAGCGCGCCAAGAAGGCCTGGGACCGTCCGCTCACCGCGTACTACCTGATCCTCGGCGGCGCCGCGCTGATCACCGTGCTGGGCCTGGTGATGGTCTACTCCGCCTCCCAGATCAAGGCGCTCCAGTCGGGTCTGGCGCCCTCGTACTTCTTCCGCAAACAGCTCTTCGCGGCGGTGCTCGGCGCCGCGCTGATGCTGCTGGCCGTGCGCATGCCGATCAAGCTGCACCGCGCCTTCGCCTATCCGCTGCTCGCCGCCTCGGTCTTCCTGATGTGCCTGGTCCAGGTGCCGGGGATAGGGATTTCGGTCAACGGCAATCAGAACTGGATCTCCTTCGGCGGCCCGTTCATGCTCCAGCCGAGCGAGTTCGGCAAGCTCGCGCTCGTCCTGTGGGGCGCCGACCTGCTCGCCCGTAAGCAGGACAAGCGGCTGCTCACGCAGTGGAAGCACCTCCTGGTGCCGCTCGTCCCGGCGGCCGCCCTGCTGCTCGGGATGATCATGCTGGGCGGCGACATGGGCACCGCGATCATTCTCTCGGCGATTCTTTTCGGCCTGCTTTGGCTCGCGGGCGCCCCCACCCGGCTCTTCGCGGGCGTGCTCGCCTTCGCCGGCGTGATCGGCCTTCTGCTGATCAAGACCAGCGCCAACCGGATGTCCCGGCTCGCCTGCATCGGCGCAACCGAGCCCGGAGCCAACGATCAGTGCTGGCAGGCGGTGCATGGGATCTATGCTCTGGCCAACGGCGGATGGTTCGGTTCCGGACTCGGGGCCTCCATGGAGAAATGGGGCGAACTCCCCGAACCGCACACCGACTTCATCTTCGCCATTACCGGGGAGGAACTCGGCCTGGCGGGGACGCTGTCGGTGCTCGTCCTCTTCGCGGCTCTAGGCTATGCGGGTATCCGCGTGGCCGGACGCACGGAGGACCCCTTCGTGAGGTACGCCGCGGGAGGCGTGACCACCTGGATCACGGCGCAGGCCGTGATCAACATCGGTGCGGTGCTCGGCTTGCTGCCGATCGCCGGGGTTCCGCTCCCGCTGTTCTCCTACGGAGGGTCCGCCCTGCTGCCGACCATGTTCGCCGTAGGTCTGCTGATCGCCTTCGCACGGGCCGAGCCCGCCGCGCGGGCGGCACTGGCCATGCGGCAGCCTGCTTTGCGGAAGAAGCTGGCTCGGGTGAGACGGAAGACGATGAGACGGCGCGTCAAGGAACGGCCGTCCGGAGAGCGGTGAATTTCGGTGCATGTCGTACTCGCCGGTGGGGGGACCGCCGGCCACATCGAGCCCGCGCTCGCCCTCGCGGACGCCCTGCGAAGGCAGGATCCGACCGTGGGGATCACGGCGCTCGGCACGGAGCGCGGGCTTGAGACCCGCCTCGTGCCCGAGCGCGGCTACGAACTCGGGCTGATCCCGGCCGTCCCGCTGCCACGCAAACCCACACCCGAGCTGATCACCGTCCCCGGACGGCTGCGCGGCACGATCAAGGCCGCCGAGCAGATCCTGGAGCGCACCAAGGCCGACTGCGTGGTCGGCTTCGGCGGCTATGTGGCCCTGCCCGGCTATCTGGCCGCCAAGCGGCTGGGCGTGCCGATCATCGTCCACGAGGCCAACGCCCGGCCCGGGCTCGCCAACAAGATCGGCTCGCGCTACGCGACGTCCGTCGGGGTCTCCACCCCCGACAGCAAGCTCCGGGGCGCCCGCTACGTGGGCATCCCGCTGCGCCGCTCCATCGCCACCCTGGACCGGGCCGCGGTCCGCCCCGAGGCACGCGCGGCCTTCGGCCTCGACCAGAACCTGCCGACGCTGCTGGTCTCCGGCGGTTCGCAGGGCGCCCGTCGGCTGAACGAGGTCGTCCAGCGGGTCGCCCCGTTCCTCCAGCGGGCCGGAATTCAGGTCCTGCACGCGGTCGGGCCGAAAAACGAACTGCCGCATGTGGACAACATGCCCGGAATGCCGCCCTACATCCCGGTACCGTACGTGGACCGGATGGACCTCGCGTACGCCGCGGCCGACATGATGCTCTGCCGCGCGGGCGCGATGACCGTCGCCGAGCTGTCCGCCGTCGGGCTCCCGGCCGCCTACGTCCCGCTGCCCATCGGCAACGGCGAGCAGCGGCTCAACGCCCAGCCGTTGGTCAAGGCGGGCGGCGGACTGCTGGTCGACGACGCCGAGCTGACGCCCGAATGGGTGCAGAGCAATGTGCTCCCGGTGCTCGGCGACCCGCACCGGCTGTACGAGATGTCGCGGCGCGCCGCCGATTTCGGCCGCCGGGACGCCGACGAGCTGCTGGTCGGCATGGTGTACGAGGCAATCGCGGCACGCCGCCAGGCGTGAGAAGGCAGGGAGCGTGGCCGGACCGACGACCGCCGAGAGCGGTTCACGACGGGCGTCGCCGTCCGGCCCGCCCCCGCGCCTCTTCACGGCGCGGCGCAGGATCCGCCTGCCCCGCCGCCGCACCCTGATCGTCGCCGCCGTGGTGGCGGCCCTGCTGGGCGGCGGCACCGGCTGGCTGCTGTACGGGTCGAGCTGGCTGCGGACCGAGCGGGTGACGGTCACCGGCGCGGACGTGCTCACCCAGGCCGAGGTCCGCGAGGCCGCGGCCGTCCCGCTGGACACCCCGCTGGTCGCGGTGGACACCGGAGCGATCGGGCAGCGGCTGCGCGACCGGCTGCCGCGGATAGCAAAAGTGGACGTATCCCGGTCATGGCCGCACACCATCAGTCTTGATGTGACGGAACGCAAGGCCGAAGTGATTGTCGAAGAGGGCGGGAAGTTCCGCGAAGTGGACGCCGGTGGCGTGCGGTTCTCGCGCCTGACCAAGCGGCCGAAGGACGTTCCACTGCTCGAAATGGAGCCGGACCGGTCGCCGAGTTCACGCCATTTCGGCCCGGCGCGGCTGCGCCGCGAGGCCGTCCGGGTGGTCGCCGGGCTCCCGGCGAAGGTCCGGGCGGACACGCGCTCGGTCCGGGTCCGTTCGTACGACTCGATCACCCTGGAGCTGTCTCGGAGCCGTACGGTCGCATGGGGGAGCGAGGAGCGCGGCGCGGCGAAGGCCAAGGCGCTCACGGCGCTGATGAAAGCGCGGCCCGACGCCGGTCACTTCGACGTCAGCGCGCCGAGCGCGCCCGCGGTGTCCCGTAGTTGACGGGGATAGCGGCAGGCCAGCACCCTGGTTGGCTAGCCCACTGGGTGATCACATAGGGTGAAAAGAAAAGCGGTCGGTTCGGCGTGTTCATTGAACGCGCGCCACTTGTCGACTTAGTGTCCTGTTCCGAAGACTCCGGGAAACAGAGGCACTGGTAACCCTAAACTTCAGCGTTAGGGTTGGGGTCGGCAATCGGAACCGTCCCATTCGGCATCAGTCGGCGCACCGCGGCAACAGCGGGGTGGCGACACGTAACTCGAGGCGAGAGGCCTTCGACGTGGCAGCACCGCAGAACTACCTCGCAGTCATCAAGGTCGTCGGCATCGGCGGCGGTGGCGTGAATGCCATCAACCGGATGATCGAGGTCGGGCTCAAGGGCGTCGAGTTCATCGCGATCAACACCGATGCGCAGGCCCTGCTGATGAGTGACGCGGACGTCAAACTCGACGTCGGCCGTGAGCTCACTCGTGGACTGGGCGCCGGCGCCAACCCCGATGTCGGCCGCAAGGCCGCCGAGGACCACCGCGAGGAGATCGAGGAGGTCCTCAAGGGGGCCGACATGGTCTTCGTGACCGCGGGCGAGGGCGGCGGCACCGGCACCGGTGGCGCCCCCGTGGTCGCCAACATCGCGCGTTCGCTGGGCGCCCTGACGATCGGTGTGGTCACCCGTCCGTTCACCTTCGAGGGCCGCCGCCGCGCCAACCAGGCCGAGGACGGCATCGCGGGGCTGCGCGACGAGGTCGACACCCTCATCGTCATTCCGAACGACCGGCTCCTGTCGATTTCCGACCGCCAGGTGAGCGTGCTCGACGCGTTCAAGTCGGCGGACCAGGTGCTGCTGTCGGGTGTTCAGGGCATCACCGACCTCATCACCACCCCCGGCCTGATCAACCTCGACTTCGCGGACGTCAAGTCCGTGATGTCCGAGGCGGGCTCGGCGCTCATGGGCATCGGCTCGGCGCGCGGAGACGACCGCGCGGTGGCCGCAGCCGAGATGGCGATCTCCTCGCCACTGCTGGAGGCGTCCATCGACGGCGCCCGGGGCGTGCTGCTGTCCATCTCCGGCGGCTCCGACCTCGGTCTGTTCGAGATCAACGAGGCCGCCCAGCTGGTGAGCGAGGCCGCCCACCCCGAGGCCAACATCATCTTCGGTGCGGTCATCGACGACGCGCTCGGCGACGAGGTCCGGGTCACCGTGATCGCGGCGGGCTTCGACGGCGGCCAGCCGCCCGCGAAGAGCCAGAACCGCGACAAGGTGCTCGGCTCGTACAACGGCGGCCGCGAGGAGAGCACGAGCAGCCAGGCGCCCCGTCAGTCCGCCCCGGAGCCGGGCCGTCCGTCCTTCGGTGGCCTCGGCAGCGTCACCCCGCGTGAGGAGGAGCCCGCACCGGAGCCCGCTCCGGTCGCCGAGGTTCCGCCGCCGCCCCCGGTGTCCACCCCGCAGGTCCCGCCGGCCCGTCCCTACCAGGACAGCCAGGCCGAGGAACTGGACGTGCCGGACTTCCTGAAGTGAGCCGGCTGCCATGGCTCCACGGCGACCCTGAAGCGAATCAGCAGTGATAGCGCAACAGCACGACGCGAGCGGCGCGCACTTCGCCTTCACCGACCGGTGGGGCGGGGTGAGCGCCGCTCCGTATGACGAGCTGAACCTCGGCGGCGCGGTGGGGGACGACCCCCAGACCGTGCGGACCAACCGTGAACTGGCGGCCAAGGCGCTCGGCCTGGACCCGTCGTCCGTCGTCTGGATGAACCAGGTGCACGGCCGGGACGTGGCCGTGGTCGAGGGCCCCTGGACGATCGGTGAGATCCCCTCGGTGGACGCGGTGGTGACTTCGCGTCGGGGGCTCGCCCTCGCCGTCCTCACCGCGGACTGCACCCCCGTGCTGCTGGCCGACCCGGTCGCCGGTGTCGCCGGTGCCGCCCACGCGGGGCGGCCGGGGCTGGTCGCCGGAGTGGTCCCGGCGGTGGTCGAGGCGATGACGGCTCAGGGCGCGGACCCGGCCCGGATCGTGGCCCGAACCGGCCCTTCCGTTTGCGGCCGGTGCTACGAGGTCCCCGAGGCGATGCGCGCCGAGGTCGCGGAGACGGTGTCCGAGTCCTGGGCCGAGACCAGCTGGGGCACCCCGGCGGTGGACGTGGCGGCCGGGGTACGGGCCCAACTCGCCCGGGCCGGCGTGGAGATGGATGGACAATCTCACATCTGCACGCTGGAATCCGCGGATCACTTCTCGTACCGGCGCGACCGCACCACGGGGCGGCTCGCGAGCTATGTCTGGTTGGACGGCTGAGCTGTGACGGATCGCAAGACGGAACTGGCCGCGAATCTGGCAACGGTGGAGGAACGTATCTCCGCCGCCTGCGCCGCCGCCGGTCGCAAGCGCGAAGAGGTGACCCTGATCGTGGTCACCAAGACGTATCCGGCGAGCGATGTCCGTTTGCTCGCGGAACTCGGCGTGCGGCACGTCGCCGAGAACCGCGACCAGGAGGCCGCCCCGAAAGCTGCGGAATGCGCCGATCTGCCATTGATCTGGCATTTTGTCGGGCAATTGCAGACCAATAAGGTGCGTTCTGTATGTAGTTATGCCGATGTGGTGCAATCGGTTGATCGCAAGCGATTGGTCGACGCGCTCTCGGGTGCGGCCGTGGGGGCCGCGCGCGAGTTGGGTGTCCTGATTCAAGTGGCGCTCGATGTGGACTCCGGTGAGCGGGGTCAGCGGGGAGGCGTCGGTCCGGACGGAGTGGGCGCGCTCGCCGACGCCGTGGCCGCGGCCGACGGGCTGCGGCTGGACGGGCTGATGACCGTCGCGCCGCTGGCCGGCCGCTACGCGGACCAGCCGCGGGCGGCGTTCGGCCGGTTGATGGAAATCTCATCCGGCCTGCGCGTGGCTCATCCTGCTGCGAACATGGTCTCCGCGGGAATGAGCTCAGATCTGGAAGAAGCGGTTGCGGCGGGAGCGACACATGTGCGCGTCGGCACCGCGGTACTCGGAGTCCGACCCAGGCTCCGGTAACGTCGCGAAGAAGTCGGACCACAGCAGAAAATATGGTCATTCCCGTCAAAAGACGGGCAGGCCGCGTGGATCCAGGGCATCCGGTGGCGGAGCCGATCCACCACAGAGCGGAGGACGCAGAGAATGGCCGGCGCGATGCGCAAGATGGCGGTCTACCTCGGCCTCGTGGAGGACGATGGGTACGACGGCCGGGGGTTCGACCCCGACGACGAATTCGAGCCCGAGCCGGAGCCTGAGCGGGAGCGTCGGCGTCATCCGGCAGCGGAGACCGAAGCGCGGCCGGAGAGGGGTGAATCTGTGCGAGTCGTCCACCCCCCCGCACAGCGTGAACCAGCTCCGCTTGTGACGGAAAGCAGACAACCCGCGCGAATTGCCCCCGTGGCGTCTATCACACCTGAACGTCAGAACTTGGAGAAGAACGCACCGGTGATCATGCCCAAGGTTGTGTCCGAGCGGGAGCCGTACCGCATCACCACACTGCACCCCCGGACCTACAACGAGGCCCGTACTATCGGGGAACACTTCCGTGAGGGCACCCCGGTGATCATGAATCTGACGGAGATGGACGACACGGACGCGAAGCGACTTGTCGACTTTGCCGCCGGACTCGTGTTCGGTCTCCATGGGAGCATTGAGCGCGTGACGCAGAAGGTGTTCCTGTTGTCTCCTGCTAACGTCGATGTCACGGCGGAGGACAAGGCCCGTATCGCAGAGGGCGGGTTCTTCAACCAGAGCTGAGACGCAACACGGCAACACCGAGTCATCCGAGGCCGCAAGGCCGCGTACGAAACAGGGGAGAGGGACGCGCGAGATGAGCATCGCACTACAGGTGATCTACATCGCGCTGTACTGCTTCCTGATCGTGCTGATCTTCCGGCTGGTGATGGACTACGTCTTCCAGTTCGCACGCTCGTGGCAACCCGGTAGGGCGATGGTGGTCATCCTCGAGGCCACCTACACTGTGACCGATCCGCCACTCAAGCTGCTGCGGCGGGTCATCCCGCCGTTGCGTCTCGGGGGTGTGGCGCTCGACCTGTCCTTCTTCGTGCTGATGATCATCGTCTGGATCCTGATCACCGTCGTGAGCAATTTTGCGAGCAGGGTGTGAACGATACGGTCTTGCCGGTTGCCGACGACTACGTTGAGGTGAAGTAGAGATGCCGTTGACCCCCGAGGACGTGCGGAACAAGCAGTTCACGACCGTCCGCCTCCGAGAAGGCTATGACGAGGACGAGGTCGATGCCTTCCTCGATGAGGTCGAAGCCGAACTGACCCGGCTGCTACGCGAGAACGAGGACCTGCGCGCCAAGCTGGCCGCAGCCACCCGGGCCGCCGCACAGAGTCAGCAGCAGCAAGGCATGCGCAAACCACCGGAACAGCAGGAGCGACCCGGCGCCCCTGTTCCCGCCGCCATATCCGGACCGCCGCAGCAGCAGGGTCAGCCTGGCCCGCCGCAGCAACAGCAGCAGCAACAACAGCAGCAGCAACAGCAGCAGATGGGTGGCCCGCCGCAGCTTCCGGGCGGTGCCCCGCAGCTGCCGGCCGGTCCGATGGGCCAGGGTGGCCCCGGTCCGATGGGGCAGGGCGGCCCCGGCGGTCCTGGTGGCCCCGGCGGTCCCGGTCCGATGGGCCAGGGCGGCCCCATGGGGCCCGGCGGGCCCATGGGCGGCCCGATGGGCGGTCCCGGCGGCCCGCAGCTGCCGCAGCCGGGTCAGGGCCCGGGCGGCGACAGCGCCGCGCGCGTGCTGTCGCTCGCTCAGCAGACCGCTGACCAGGCGATCGCGGAGGCCCGTTCCGAGGCCAACAAGATCGTCGGCGAGGCTCGCAGCCGCGCCGAGGGCCTGGAGCGCGACGCCCGCGCCAAGGCGGACGCGCTGGAGCGGGACGCGCAGGAGAAGCACCGTGTCGCGATGGGCTCCCTGGAGTCCGCTCGTGCCACGCTCGAGCGCAAGGTCGAGGACCTGCGTGGCTTCGAACGCGAGTACCGCACGCGGCTGAAGTCGTACCTGGAGAGCCAGCTGCGCCAGCTGGAGAACCAGTCCGACGACTCGCTGGCCCCGCCGCGTACCCCGGCGACCGCGTCGCTGCCGCCGTCCCCCTCGATGAGCGGGTCCATGGCTTCCTCGGGCGCCGGCTCGATGGGTGGCCACACGATGGGCGGCAACCAGTCGATGGGCGGTGGCCACCAGCAGAACGGCGGTGCGCCGTCGTACGGTGGTCAGCAGCAGATGTCTCCCGCGATGACCCAGCCGATGGCACCGGTGCGGCCGCAGAGTCCGCAGCCGATGCAGCAGGCGCCTAGCCCGATGCGGGGCTTCCTCATCGACGAGGACGACAACTGACGCTTCGCGCGTCAGCGCGTCTCGGCAATCACGGGCCGGGGGGCGGGGGCGGTATGTGGCCGGGGCGCGCCCGTGGGGGTGGGGGGGGGGGTTGCCCCCCCCCCCCCCGCCCGGGACCCGGGGGGGGGCGCCCCGCCCCCCCCCCCCCGCCCGGCTCAGAGGCCTACCGG
>NZ_JBHWJI010000090.1:0-24508 GCF_042731515.1 Streptomyces sp. NPDC059850 | reverse complement strand
GGGGCTGCTCCACTCGGACACCCGCGACATCGACTCTCCCTTCCCCCGCCGCAGGGCGGTGGGGTGGCGGGTGTGTTTTCCCCACCCCGTCCCTTCCCGAACGTGGGGCTGCGGCCCTCGCGTCCCGGTGCCCCTGCCGGGCCTGGGGCTCGCGCGCGGGCGGTGTGTTTCCCCAGCCCGCCCCTTCCCGAACGTAGGGTTGCGCCCCTCGCGTCCTGGCCCTGCCGGGCCTCGGACCGCCCCTTCCCGGCGCCCCCCGCGCACCCACCGGGCCGGTTTGTCCCCGGTGACCCGGCCGCAACCGTCGCTCGCGGGCGCCCAGCCCCCGCCACCCGCGTGTGGGCGGCAGGGCTGGGGTCCAAGGGGCGGAGCCCCTGGTTCGGGAAGGGGCGGGGTGGGGAAACGCACGGCTTGGGCTATTGGTGGCCCTGGATGGGGCGGGGGCGGTAAGGGGTCTCCAGGCGGGTGGTCTCGGACTCCGTGAGGGTCAGGTCCACCGCCGCCACCGCGTCGTCCAGGTGGGACGTCTTCGTGGCGCCGACGACGGGGGCGGTCACGGCGGGGCGGCTGAGGAGCCAGGCCAGGGCTATCCGGGCGGGGGAGACGCCGCGTTCCGCGGCGACCTCGCGGACCACGTCGACGATGTCGAAGTCGGCGTCCGCGTACCACCGCTCGACCAGGGGGTCGTTGGCGGCGCGGGTCGTGGGGCCGGTGCGGTCGCGGTCGCGGGTACCGGCCAGCAGGCCGCGGGCGAGCGGGCTCCACGGGATGACGCCGACGCCCTGGTCGAGGCAGAGCGGGTTCATCTCGCGCTCCTCCTCCCGGTACAGCAGGTTGTAGTGGTTCTGCATGGAGACGAACCGCGTCCAGCCATGCGCATCCGCCGTGTGCTGGGCCTTCGCGAACTGCCACGCGTACATCGAGGACGCGCCGATGTAGCGGGCCTTCCCGGCGCGCACTACGTCGTGCAGCGCCTCCATCGTCTCCTCGATGGGCGTCTCGTGGTCGTAGCGGTGGATCTGGTACAGGTCCACATGATCGGTGCCCAGCCGCCGCAGCGAGGCGTCGATCCCGGCCAGGATGTGCTTGCGGGAGAGGCCCCGGTCGTTGGGGCCCGGGCCCATCGGGTTGTAGACCTTGGTGGCCAGCACATAGTCGTCGCGGTGCGGAAAGCACTCGGCCAGCAGCTCGCCGGTGATCTCCTCGCTGCGGCCGACCGCGTACATGTCGGCCGTGTCGAAGAACGTCACCCCGCTCTCCACCGCCCGCCGCACGATCGGCCGGGACGCGTCGAGGTCCAGCTGCCACGCCCGGTACGAGGGGTCGCCGTAGCTCATCATGCCCAGGCAGATCCGTGACACCTTGATCCCCGACATGCCCAGTCGTGCGTACTCCATGGCGGTCTCCTCTCTCGGCAGTGGCCACAGAAGACCACTTCGAGCGCCGGATGTCAGCCCTGTATCAGCCCTGTCTCAGCCCGGAGTGACGAAACCGCGTTCGTACGCCGCGATCACCGCCTGGGTGCGGTCCCGGACGCCGAGCTTGCCGAGCACGGCGGCGACATGGGTCTTCACGGTCGCCGGGCCCACCGCCAGCCGGTCGGCGATCTCGGCGTTCGACAGGCCGGTGGCCATCAGCCGCAGCACCTTCGCCTCCTGCTCCGAGAGGCGGTCGCGCAGGGCGCGGGCCGCCGCGCCGCGACCGCTCGCGGCGGCGTGTTCGGCGGCCAGGGCCCGTACGGCGGCCGGGAAGAGCAGCGAGTCGCTGCGCGCGACCAGCCGCACCGCCTGGACGAGATCGTCCGCGCGGGCCCGCTTGAGCAGGAAGCCGCTGGCCCCGGCGCGCAGCGCGTCGTACACGTACGCGTCGTTCTCGAAGGTGGTCACCACGATGATCCGCGGCGGCTCCGGTACGGTCCGCAGGATCTGCTCGGTGGCGCGGATGCCGTCGATGTCCGGCATCCGGACGTCCATCAGCACGATGTCCGGGCGCAGTTCGCGCACCAGCGGGACGGCCTCCGCGCCGCTGCCCGCCTCGCCGACGACCTCCAGGTCCGGTTCGCCGGAGAGGATCGCGCGCAGCGCGGTGCGGACCAGGCGCTCGTCGTCGGCCAGCACGATCCGCAGGGGCGTCGGCGCCGTGGTCACCGGGCGGCCCCCAGGGGGAGCCGGACCGTCAGCCGCCACCGGCCCGCCTCCGCGCCCCAGGCGCAGCTGCCGCGCAGCAGCGCCGCGCGCTCGGCGATACCGCGCAAGCCCCGGCCGCCGCCGGGGTGGCGCGCCCGGGCATCCGACCCGCTCACCGGGTTCTCCATCCTGATCTCCAACTCGCCGCCGTTCATGGTCATCCGCACCCGCACCGGCACCGGTCCGGCGTGGCGCAGGGCGTTGCTCAGCCCCTCCTGCACGATGCGGTACGCCTCGCGGGAGATGACCGGCGGCAGACCGGGCAGCCCGTCCGGCGGGGGCCCGCCGAGGTCGACGGTGACGCCCGCGGCGCGGGTACGGGCCAGCAGCCCGTCCAGGTCGGCGAGGGTGGGGGAGGGGGAGGGCGCGGCCCGTCCCGGCCCGGTCCCCTCGGACTCCTCGCGCAACAGGCCCAGCACACTGTCGAGTTCGGCCACCGCGCCACGCGTCGTCTCCTCGATCGCCTCCAGCGCCTCCCGGGCGAAGCCCGGATCGGCGTCCAGGACCCGGCGGGCCGCGCCCGCCTGGAGCGTCACCGCGCTGAGCGCGTGCCCGACCGAGTCGTGCAGCTCGCGGGCGAGGCGGTTACGGGAGGCGAGCCGGGCCGCCCGCTCCTCGGCGGCGGCCAGCCGGTCGGCCGGGGCGGGCCCGAGGAGTACGGGCGCACAGCGGGCCAGCAGCGCCCCGGCGCCCGCCGCGACCACCACCAGCCCCGCCAGCAGCAGCACCCCGGCGGCGGGCGCCAGCGCGACCCGGCCCCCGGCGAAGGCACCCGGCCAGCCCAGCTCCGCCCCGTACGACGGCCCGCTCACCGGCAGCGCGATCAGCAGCAGCGCGGCGGGCGGCACGGCCAGGGTGAGGCCGCTGACCAGCCCGCCGACCGCCAGATGCAGCGCGTACCAGAGGGCGGTGCGCTGGCGCGCGTCCCACGAGACGGCGGGCCCGGCGGCGAGTTCGGCGGACTCCGGCAGTCCGCACAGCGCCCGCGCGGCGGTGACCTCCAGGGGGCGTACGAGGGGGAAGAGCGCGGTCAGCGCGGCGAGCGGGAGGGCCGCGACGAAGGCGAGCAGCTGCCAGGGGAAGGAGGTGAGGAGGCCGGGGGTGCGGAGCACCGACCCGAGGAGGACCGTGGTGAGCAGGAAATACGGCATCAACAGCGCGCCGCCGAGCACCAGATGGACCCAGCGCGTCCGGGCGCGTCGCCCGAGGGCCGCGCGGGCCCATCGTCGCCATCGGGTGCGGGTCACAGGGGCAGCGGCTCCAGCGTGCGCGGGGAAACCGGGGCTTTCGACGTCTGCGCGCCCCGCTCGGCGAGGAAGTACGCCCCGGCCGTGAGGACCAGCAAGCCCACGATCATCTGCACAGCGTAGGTCATGTTCATCACCGCGCTCGGCGCCTTCGCGCCGTCCCCCGAGGCCAGACCGGTCAGCGTGAGCCACGCGCCCCAGCAGGCCAGCGTCCCGGACCCGATCCAGGCCAGGCCCAGCGGGACCACGAGCCGGAGGCGGTGTCCGGCGCGGAAGGCCAGCGTCAGGGCGCCCGCGGCGGTGGCGAGCGCGAAGACGACGTACATCGCCTCCAGGACGTAGAAGTCGCTCGTCCGGTCCGCGGCCCGGGCGGCGGACAGCCCGGCCGTCGAACCGCCCGCCCACAGCGCGTGGGTCGCGGCGGGCGGCACGGCGAGCACCGTGGCGACCACGGCGGTGAGGCGCTGGGCGCCGCGCGTGGGGCTGTCGGCGGGCAGATCGGCGATCCGGCCGCGCCACAGATGGCCCCAGCGGTCGCGGGCGTACAGCGTGAACAGGGCGCCGAGGGCGAGGCCCTGGACGATGAACCCGCCGTAGACCAGCCCGAAGACCCAGTCGGCGAGGAACCGGCTGTCGTCGGCGACCGCGCCCGCACCGGCGCCGCCGCCGAGCGCCTTGACGAGCAGCTGGGCCGGAAAGCCGGTCATGATCGGCGCGAGCAGCCCACCCGCGCACCACACGGGCAGCGCCAGCAGCCAGGCCGGGACCCGAGCGCCCCAGGGGCGGGTGAGGAGCAGGGCGAGGACGACGACGGCGGCGTCCATCAGGACGGAGACCCCGTTGAAGGCGAGCAGGACGGGGCGCTCCTCCGGGCGGCGCAGATCGCTGCCCTCGGGGATGCCGACGTAACTCCCCGCGATCCAGGCGACCTTGAGGGCGATGTAGGGGAGGCAGGCGAGGACGGCGATGGCGCGCAGCGCCCGGCGGGGAGCGGTGGTGGGCTGCGTCATGTACACCAAGGGCTGTGTCATGGACACCAGCCTCGCGACGCCGCTGCCGCCGCACCTCGCCCTGTCCGGTGATCCGCCTCCGCCGTGCGGCGGAGACGGACGTCCTCCCTCAGGTCAAGTGGCTCACGAGGCTCAGAGGCGGCGGGTGGCCAGGGTCAGGCGGTCGCGGGCGTCGAACAGCGCGTCCTTGATCATCTGCTCATGGGCCCCGGTCAGCCGGGCCACCGGCACCGAGCAGCTGATGGCGTCCCGGGACGGGGTGCGGTAGGGGATGGCGATGCCGAAGCAGCGCAGGCCCAGCGTGTTCTCCTCGCGGTCCACCGCGTACCCCTGCTCGCGGATGACGTGCAGCTCCTCGATCAGCTTCTCGCGGTCGGTCAGCGTGTGCTCGGTGAGCGGGCTCAGCGTCTCCGGCAGCAGCTTGCGCACCTGCTCGTCGGTGTACGTGGCCAGCAGCGCCTTGCCCAGTGAGGTGGAGTGGGCCGGGAGGCGGCGGCCGACGCGGGTGAAGGGGCGCAGATAGTGCTGGGACTGGCGGGTGGCGAGGTACACCACGTTGGTGCCGTCGAGCCGCGCGAGGTGGATGGTCTCGGTGGTGTCGTCCGAGAGCCGGTCCAGGGTGGGGCGGGCGGCGGCCACGACCTCGTCGCCGTCGATGTACGACGTGCCGACGAGCAGCGCCCGCACCCCGATGCCGTACCGGGTGCCGGTCGCGTCCGTCTCCACCCAGCCCAGCTCGACCAGGGTGCGCAGCAGCATGTACAGGCTGGACTTGGGATAGCCCACGGCCTCCTGCACGGATGCAAGACTGTGCATGCCGGGCCGGCCGGCGAAGAACTCCAGCAGTTCGACCGTGCGGACCGCCGACTTGACCTGGGCCCCGCCCGTCTCGGCAGCTGTCATCGCCTTGACCCCTCTGTTCGACCAGCCATAGAGTCCCGATGGAATTCATCAACCGGGACAGCGTTCAGCATATCGAACAACAGCCGATGTGCGGGACGCAAGCAGCGGGTAACACAGCAGGAGGAATCCGCGGTGTCAGCACCAGTGTGGAGCGTCGACCCCCGAACCGGAAAGCAGCGCGAGCAGGTAGCGGTCGAAGCCACGGCGGAGGAGGTCGACAAGGTGGTGCGGGCGGCCGACGCCGCGCGCGGCTCCCTCGCCGACCGTACGGTGCGCGCCGCCTTCCTGCGCACCGCCGCCGATCTGCTCGACGAGGCCCGCGACACGCTGGTCGAGGCCGCCGACGCGGAGACCGCGCTCGGCCCGGCCCGGCTCACCGGCGAGCTGGCCCGCACCAGCTATCAGCTCCGGTCCTTCGCGAAGGTCGTGGATGAGGGCGCCTTCCTCGACGTCCACGTCGACCACGCGGACGCCACCCAGACCCCGCCGTGGCCCGATCTGCGCCGCTACAAGCTGCCGCTCGGCGTCGTCGCCGTCTACGCCGCCAGCAACTTCCCGCTGGCGTTCTCCGTACCCGGCGGCGATACCGCGAGCGCGCTCGCCGCGGGCTGCCCGGTCGTCGTCAAGGCACACCCCGACCACCCCGCGACCTCCGAGGTGGCCGCCTCCGCGCTGCGCCGGGCCGCCGAGCAGGTCGGGCTGCCCGCCGACGTGATCTCCGTGGTGCACGGCTTCGACGCGGGGATCGACCTCATCAAGCACCCGCTGGTCGCCGCCGCCGGCTTCACCGGCTCGATCCGCGGCGGCCGCGCCCTGTACGACGCGGCGGCCGCCCGGCCGGTGCCGATCCCCTTCCACGGCGAACTGGGCAGCCTCAACCCGGTCGTGGTCACCGAGGCGGCCGCCGCCGAGCGCGGTGAGCAGATCGGCTCCGGGCTCGGCGGTTCGATGACGCTGGGCGTGGGCCAGTTCTGCACCAAGCCCGGCTTCGTGCTGGCGCCCGCGGGCGCGGCCGGGGACGCGCTGGTCAAGTCGCTCACCGAGGCCGTCAGCAACACCGACGCCGGGGTGCTGCTCGACCACCGCATGCGGGACAGCTTCGTCGCGGGCGTCAAGGAGCGCGCCGCGCTGGCGGACGTCGACGCCCCGGTGACCCCGGGCTCCGGCGGCGAGCACAGCGTCAGCCCCGGCTTCCTCACCGTCCCGGCCCGGCGCCTCGCCGAGGAAGGGCCGCACGATGTGCTGCTGGAGGAGTGCTTCGGCCCGGTGACCATCGTCGCCCGGTACGAGAGCGACGCCGAGGTCACCGCCGTCCTCGGCCGCCTCCAGGGCAACCTGACCGCCACCGTCCAGATCTCCGCCGCCGAGGCCGAGGGCACCGAGGGCCGGGCCGGAGAGCTGATCGCCGAGCTGACCCCGCTCGCGGGCCGGGTCCTGGTCAACGGCTGGCCGACCGGTGTCGCCGTCGCCCCCGCCCAGCACCACGGCGGCCCGTACCCGGCGACGACCTCCACCTCCACCTCGGTCGGCGGCACCGCCATCGAGCGCTGGCTGCGGCCGGTCAGCTACCAGGACACCCCGCCCGCGCTGCTCCCGCCGGAGCTGCGCGACGAGAACCCGCTCGGGCTGCCCCGCCGGGTGAACGGCCTCCGGGAACAGCAGGGCTGACCTGCTCACCGGAAAAGCTCCGCACAACGCAGATGGCCAGGGGGAGGGCGTCCCACGCCCTCCCCCTGGCCATCCCCGGTCACGGGGATCGGTGGCTCACTTCACCGGGGTGAAGTCCCGGGCCCCGATGTAGTCCGGCCGCCGTACCGGCGCCGCGAACGGATCCACCGCGGTGTTCTCCACGCTGTTGAACACGATGAAGACATTGCTGCGCGGGTAGGGCGTGATGTTGTCGCCCGAGCCGTGCATGCAGTTGCAGTCGAACCAGGTCGCCGAACCGGCCTTGCCGGTGAACAGCTTGATGCCGTGCTTGTCGGCGAAGCCGGACAGCGCCTCGTCGGACGGAATCCCGGCGTCCTGCATCTGCAGCGACTTCTTGTAGTTGTCCTTCGGTGTCTGGCCCGCGCAGCCGAGGAACGTACGGTGCGACCCCGGCATGATCATGAGGCCGCCGTTGGTGTCGAAGTTCTCGGTCAGGGCGACCGAGAGCGACACGGTCCGCATGTTCGGCAGCCCGTCCTCGGCGTGCCAGGTCTCGAAGTCCGAGTGCCAGTAGAAGCCCGAGGCCCCGAAACCCGGCTTGACGTTGATCCGGCTCTGGTGGACGTAGACGTCCGAACCGAGGATCTGCCGTGCGCGACCCACTACTCGCGGGTCGCGCACCAGGTTGGCGAAGACCTCGCTGATCCGGTGCACCTCGAACACCGACCGTACGTCCTGCGACTTCGGCTCTATGATCGAGCGCTCGTCGGCGCGCACGTCCGGGTCGACGATCAGCCGGTCCAGCTCGGCGCGGTAGACCGCGACCTCATCCGGAGTGATGAGCTGATCGATCGCCAGAAAGCCATCACGATCGAAATCGCTCAGCTCGGACGCTTGCATCGGACCCTCGGCCCCGGGATCGGACCACACGACGGGGTCCACGCGGGGCGTGGCCACCTCGAGGGGACCGCGGGTCGGGTACAGGTCAGTGACCGTGGTCATCGGATCATGCCTCCTCGGTCTCGGTGATCAGGGGGTATACCCCGTTCTCATCATGGTCCTCCCGTCCGGTGATCGGCGGGTTGAAGACACAAACGCAACGGAAGTCCTTTTTGATGCGCATGGTGTGCTTCTCATGCCCGTCAAGGAGGTACATGGTGCCGGGAGTGATCGTGTGCTTCTCACCGGTCTCGTCGTTGGTCAGCTCGGCCTCGCCTTCAACGCAGAGGACGGCCTCGATGTGGTTGGCGTACCACATGGACGTCTCGGTGCCCGCGTAGAGCGTGGTCTCGTGCAGGGAGAAGCCGACCCGCTCCTTCGCGAGCACGATCCGCTTGCTCTCCCACGTACCCGACGCGCCCTTTACGTGCCTGTCGGTTCCCTCGATGTCCTTGAAGGATCGGACGATCACGGTGAGTCGCTACCTTTCTGCAGTTGCGTTACTGAGGGTGTTCAGGCGGTCTCGCGGACCGCCCGGGCGAGGATCCGCAGACCCTCGTCCAGCTCGTCCGGAGTCATCGTCAGCGCCGGCAGCAGCTTGACGACCTCGCTCTCCGGACCGGAGGTCTCGACCAGCAGGCCCAGCTCGAAGGCGCGCTTGCAGACGGCCGAGGCGCGCGGCTTGTCCTCGAACTCCATGCCCCACACCAGGCCGCGGCCACGGTGGCTGACACCGGAGTTCTCCTCGCAGATGGCGCGCAGCCCCTGCTCGACCTGCTCACCGCGGGCCAGCGTCTGCTTCTCCATCTGGCCGTCGGCCCAGTAGGTGTCCAGGGTCGCGGCGGCGGTCACGAACGCGGGGTTGTTGCCGCGGAACGTGCCGTTGTGCTCACCGGGCTCCCAGACGTCCAGCTCGGGCTTGAAGAGGGTGAGCGCCAGCGGCAGGCCGTAACCGCTGATCGACTTGGAGACCGTGACGATGTCCGGGGTGATGCCCGCCTCCTCGAAGGAGAAGAAGGCACCCGTGCGGCCGCAGCCCATCTGGATGTCGTCGACGATCAGCAGCATGTCCTGGCGCTCGCACAGCTCGGACAGGGCGCGCAGCCACTCGGGACGCGCGACGTTGATGCCGCCCTCGCCCTGCACCGTCTCGACGATCACGGCGGCGGGCTTGTTGAGGCCGGAGCCCTGGTCCTCGAGCAGCCGCTCGAACCACAGGAAGTCCTCGACCGTGCCGTCGAAGTAGTTGTCGAACGGCATCGGGGTGCCGTGGACCAGCGGGATACCGGCGCCGGCGCGCTTGAAGGCGTTACCGGTGACGGCGAGCGAGCCCAGCGACATCCCGTGGAAGGCGTTGGTGAACGAGACGATCGACTCGCGGCCCTTGACCTTACGGGCGAGCTTCAGCGCGGCCTCGACCGCGTTGGTGCCCGTCGGGCCCGGGAACATGACCTTGTAGGGCAGGTCACGCGGGCGCAGGATGTTGTTCTGGAACGACTCCAGGAACGCGCGCTTGGCCGTGGTCGACATGTCGAGACCGTGCGTGACGCCGTCACGCTCGATGTAGTCGATCAGGGCCCGTTTCAGCACCGGGTTGTTGTGGCCGTAGTTGAGCGATCCGGCACCGGCGAAGAAGTCGAGGTAGGTATGGCCGTCCTCGTCGTACATGTGGCTGCCCTGCGCGCGGTCGAACACAGCAGGCCAACCGCGGCAGTAGCTGCGCACCTCCGACTCCAGGGCCTCGAAGACGCTCAGGGCGGGCGGGGTGATGGTCACAGCATTCTCCTGGGAGATGAGTGCGAGGGGTGAGGGGGTGAGGGCGTGCGCCCTCGGGGGGTACAGGGGGTTCGGGGGCGGGAAATCGGGGATGTCGGCGATGACCTCGGGCGTCCGGGGGCTCAGCCGCGGTCCGCGAGCGGGCCGATGCGGTAGAGCACCTCGGGCTCGTGGCCTCCGTCGGGGAACATGCCGCCGTCGAAGAGCACCTCGTGCTCCACGGGCGCGCCGTGCCGCTCGGCGAAGGACGTGAACAGCCGGTTCGACGCGGTGTTGTCCGGGGTGATCGTGGTCTCGATGCCCCGGACGCCCGTCGCGGCGACGCGCGCGGTCAGCCCGTCCAGCAGGGTGGCGGCCAGTCCGCGGCCGCGCCACGACTGGTCGACGGCGACCTGCCAGACGACCAGGGTTTCGGGCCGCTCAGGGCGGATGTAGCCGGTGATGAAGCCGACCGGTCCGCCCTCGGCGTCGCGCGCCACCACGGAGGTGGCGGCGAAGTCGCGGCACCACAGGAGGTAGCTGTAGGAGGAGTTGAGGTCCAGAGTCTTGGAGTCGCGGGCGATTCGCCAGATCGCGGCTCCGTCCTCGACGTGTGGTGTGTCGAGGGTGAGCCCCTCCGGCAAATCAAATTCGCTACGGGCGCCTACTCGGTCTGCTTGTGCGGCGGTCATGCAAATTCAATTTACCCAGCAGGATAGAAAAATGCATCGAGGAGAGGGGTTACGTAGCGGGGGGTCGGTGTGGTAACACGCACGGACGCGCGTACGCGCGGCAGATCGCTGAAAAGCGGTAATTTGTGGGGGAGTTACCGGGTCGAAACGGTCGGCGTGTGGAGTGTGTCACATGTGCGTAACGGGGGCGTGATGGTGCCGAATTACCGTGTCGTGGGCCACTAAAAAAAGTGCGTTTAGAGGTCGGGGGAGCGGGAAGACGAGATGGGAAGAGGTGCTTGAAAAACGCCCCGAATTTATCTTCAGGCCTTCCGGAATTCATTCCGCCGGGCTTCTCGCACGGAACTCAGCCTCGAAAGTCGCCACGGACGGCGAATGCGCCGGAGGGGCCGTTGCCGGAGGCGGAGTAGCCGTCCCGCCCGGCGTCCCGGTCGCCCTCGGCGTGGTTGTACTGCCCGGCGAAGACATGGCGGCCGGCCGGCACCGTGGCCCCCTTCCGGAGCGTCCAGCGGTAGACCAGCACCCCGCCCTCGGAGCGTACCGAGACGGCCAGGTCGCCTGCGGGCAGCGTGCTCCAGGAGCCGGTGGTGCGCACCCCGCCGTTCTCGGCGACCCGCAGCTCCACGGTCAGCGACGTCAGCGGCTTGCTGTTGGTGAACGTGATGTCACTCTGCGCCCAGTACGGGTTGGAATTGGCGTTGATCGCCCCGCGCGAGCGCACCGCCGGATCGGCGAGATGGTTTGGACCGACCGTAGTGGGAAAGGCGCTCGGCGTGTGCCGACCAGCCTCGTCCTCCGTGCCGCCGCCCGGCCGCCTCGTCGTGTCGCCGCCCTCGCCCGCGGGCGGCGCGGCCGGTTCGGTCGACGTCCGTACCGTCTGCGGCCCGTCGGCGGTGTCGGTCGTCACCACCGCGATCCCGGCGGCGGCCACCGCCGCGGCCAGCCCCGCGGCCGGGCCCACCACCCGGGTCCACTGCCGGGCCGGGACCCGGCGGACGTACCGCCGCTCGCCGTCCGCCATGCCCGCGGTGACCCGGGCCAGCATCCGGGCCCGGTCCGGCTGGTGCGCGTCGGCGGCCTCGCGCAGTGCGGCGGCGACATCGCGCCGGCCGTCGCGATGGTCGGTCATCAACCGTTCCCTCCTGGGTGCCCGGCGTGGCCCACACGGCCGGGGCGGAGCCCCCGTACCGTCTCCTGCGGCCGCGCTTGGGACTGCGGTTGCGTGGGGGCCTGCGTCTGGGCCCGCGTCTGGGTCTGCGGCCCCGCCGAGGGCCGCTCGGTGTCGTCGTCGGGCGGGCCGAGCAGCCGCTCCAGCTCGGCGATGCCACGGGAGGTCTGGCTCTTGACCGTGCCCACCGAGATGCCGAGGGTGCGGGCCGTGTCCCGCTCCGAGAGGTCGAAGGCGTGCCGCAGCACCACACACGCCCGCTTGCGGAACGGCAGCCTCACCAGCGCGGCCTGCACATCCACCACCGCGGACACATCCGGATCGTCCACCCGGTCCGAGCGCTCCGACGAGAACAGCGCCACCCGCCGCCGCTCGCGCACCAGGCTGCGGATCCGGGACCGGGCCAGGTTGGCGACCACGCCCCGGGCGTACGCGGCCGGATGCTCGGCGACCCGCACCCGGTCCCACCGGTGCCAGACCGCGACCAGCGCGTCGGCCGCCAGGTCGTCCGCCCCGTCGGAACTGCCGAGCAGCAGATGGGCGAGGCGGGCCAGCTCGGCGTGGTGCCGCTCGAAGAACTCCCGGAACTCCGCCTGCGCGTCGGCGGCCGGTGAGCCGGACGCGCGTAAGTCGCTTTTCGGTAAGGCGGCCGCGGGTGTCGGGCCATCCGTAGGAGTGCTCACGCGGGCCTCCTCACTGCCCCTCGTCCGGTGGGTTGCGTGAGCGTAGCAGCGCTCCCCGTGTTGTACGAGTGGTGCCCGTCCGCCGCCCGGGAATTGGCCGGTCAGCGCCCTGGTCCCGTCTCGTACAGTGCGTGACATGAGGGAGAGCGCGGTGCTGCACATCAAGGGGCGGATCCTGGTCGGCCCGGAGGACGGGGACGCCGGTGGCGTCCGGGACGAGCTGTGGGTGGTCGACGGGAAGATCACCTTCGACCGTCCGGCCGGGGCGCGGGATGTCCGGCGGCTGGACGGCTGGGTGCTGCCGGGCCTGGTCGACGCCCACTGCCACGTCGGCCTGGACGCCCATGGCGCGGTGGACGACGCGACGAGCGAGAAGCAGGCACTCACCGAACGCGACGCCGGGGCGCTGCTGCTGCGCGACGCCGGATCGCCGTCCGACACCCGCTGGGTCGACGACCGCGAGGACCTGCCCCGCATCATCCGGGCGGGCCGCCACATCGCCCGCACCAAGCGCTACATCCGCAACTACGCGCACGAGATCGAACCGGAGGACCTGGTCGCCTACGTGGCGGCGGAGGCGCGCCGGGGCGACGGCTGGGTCAAGCTCGTCGGCGACTGGATCGACCGGGACAGCGGCGACCTCTCCGCCTGCTGGCCGCGCGGGGCGGTCGAGGCGGCCATCGCCGAGGCACACCGGCTCGGGGCGCGGGTCACCGCGCACTGCTTCGCCGAAGAGACGCTGGCCCCGCTGGTCGAGGCCGGGATCGACTGCGTCGAGCACGCGACCGGGCTGACCGAGGACACCATCCCGCTCTTCGCCGAGCGCGGCGTCGCCATCGTGCCGACCCTCGTCAACATCGCCACCTTCCCCCGGCTCGCGGAGGGCGGCGAGGCCAAGTTCCCGCGCTGGGCCGACCACATGCGGCGGCTGCACGCGCGGCGCTACGACACGGTGCGCGCCGCCTGGGACGCGGGCATCCCCGTCTACACCGGCACCGACGCGGGCGGTTCGCTCGCGCACGGGCTGATCGGCCAGGAGGTCGCCGAACTGGTCACGGCGGGCATCCCGGTGCGCGACGCCCTGTCGGCCGCCACCTGGGGCGCGCGGGCCTGGCTCGGACGACCGGGCATCACCGAGGGCGCCCCCGCCGACCTCGTGCTGTACGACGCCGACCCACGCGACGACGTACGGGTGCTGACGGCGCCCCGTCACGTGGTGCTGCGGGGCCGCGTGTTCTGAGCGGGGCACGGGAGCACTCCGAGATCGAACGCTTCGGCGAACAACACCCTTTGGGATGAACGGACTTCATGTGTCTGCCTGTTTACCCTCGGTGCGCAAATATGGCGTGGTCGAGGCCGTCGGCGCCCGTGGAGTCCCCCGCGGCAGGCGCCGGCGGCTCCATGTCTCCTGTGGGGGTCAACTCACGTGTCCTTTTCAAGCAATACCTTCTTCGGCATGCCCGCCCGCCGTCTGGCGGCCGTCTCCGCAGCCACCGCCGTCTCCGTCCTGGGCGTCCTGCCCGCGGGCACGGCACACGCCCGGACCGGCCACACCACCGCCGCCGGTAAGGCGAGCGCGGCAGTGCTCCGTACCGACCTGAGCGTCTCGCTCCTCAACAAGAGCGTCACCGCACCGCTGGTGACCTCGCTGAACGAAGTGCAGGCGCCCAAGACCGCCAGCAAGACCGCGCTCAGCGCGACGGTCGCCGGGGTCAACGGCGACCGCCCCTTCAGCGTGCTGCGCGCCGATGTGGCCACGGCCCGCGCCGCCACGGACAAGTCCCGGTCCGAGGGCTACTCCAACCTCGTCAACGCCAAGGTGAACGTGCCGGGGCTGCTCGGCGTGCCGCTCATCACCGTGGAGCAGGTCACCTCGAAGGCCGTGTGCGCGGCCGGGAAGAAGCCGACCGCCGACTCCAACCTGCTCGGCACGGTCAGCGTGCTCGGCAAGAAGGTCACCCTGACCGCGGGCGGCTCGACCAAGGTCGACGTGCCCACGCTCGGCCAGGTGAACCTGGATCTGTCGCGCACCGCGACCACCTCGCGCACCGCGGCGGCCACCGCCCTCTCGCTGAAGGTCTCGGTGAACCCGCTCAAGCTCAACGTCTCCGAGGTCGAGGGCCAGGTCACCCTGGCCCACGCCACCTGCGAGGCGCCCGGCGCCCCGGCCAAGGAGGAGGAGCCGGAGGTCGTCAACCAGACCAAGCCGGAGCCCAAGCCGGAGCACCTCGCCGAGACCGGCGGCAGCTCGGCCACCCCGTACCTGGTGGCAGGCGGCGCCGTGCTGCTCGCCGCGGGCGGCGGCGCGGTGTTCATGGCCCGCCGCCGACGGGCCTCCGGAACGCGCGGTGATGCGTAGGCACAACCCCACCCAGCGGCCGGTGCCGGTGGTCGACCCACCCCGACCCCCGGTACCGGCGTAGGGGGCGTCCTGCCGATCAGGACACCCCCTGGGCCTGCCCGGCGCGTCTCCCATCGCCCGGGCAGGCCCCGGCCCTTTCGCCGCTCAGGCGCTGTTCAGGCGCTCAGGCGTCGTTCAGGGCCTTGGCCAGGGCGATCACGAAGCGGTCGGTCGTATCGCGGTCGCGGACGGCCAGCCGTAGCCAGTCCGGGCCCAGACCCGGGAACGTGTCGCCGCGGCGCACCGCGAAGCCGAGTTCGCGGAGGCGGGCCCGTATCGCCGCCGCGTCCGGCAGCCGGATCAGCACGAACGGACCGGCCGCCGGACCGCACACCCGCAGCCCGGCCCCGGCGAACTCGCCCAGGCGACCGGTCAGATGGGCGCGGTCGGCGGCGGACCGCTCGGCGGCCCGCGCCGCCTCGGCCAGCGCGGCGGGCTCGCAGCACGCCTCCGCCGCCACCAGGGCGGGGGCGGACACCGGCCACAGCGGCTGCACCCGCTCAAGCCCGGCGATGAACTCGGGGTCCGCCAGCACATAGCCGACGCGCAGCCCCGCGAGCCCCCAGGTCTTGGTGAGGCTGCGCAGCACCACCAGCCCCGGCACATCGGTGCGGGAGGCGAGCGACGCGGGCTCGCCCGGCACGGCGTCCATGAACGCCTCGTCCACCACCAGCGTCCGCCCGGGCCGGGCCAGTCCGGCGAGCGCGGCGGCCGGGTGCAGCACGGAGGTGGGGTTGGTGGGGTTGCCGACGACCACCAGATCGGCGTCGTCCGGCACCGCCGCCGGGTCCAGCCGGAAGCCGTCCCGCTCATCCAGCAGCACCCGCTCCACCTCGTGCCCGGCGTCCCGCAACGCGGCCTCCGGCTCGGTGAACTGCGGATGCACCACCACCGGGCGCCGGGCCGCGACGGCGCGGGCGATCAGCACGAACGCCTCCGCGGCCCCCGCCGTCAGCAGCACCCGCCCCTCGGGCACCCCATGGCAGGCGGCCACCGCGGCGCGAGCCGCCCGCCCGTCCGGGTAGGCGGCCAGCCCGTCGAGGGACGCGGCGATACGGTCCTTGAGCCAGCGCGGCGGCGTACCGGACCGCACGTTGACCGCGAGGTCCGTCAGCCCGGCGTCGGCGCCCCGCACCTCCGCGTCCCCGTGGTGCCGCAGATCGAACCCCGGGACCGCCCCGTCCGCCGCCCCGTCCGCCGCCTTGCCGGCGGGTATGTCAGCGGACATCGGCGTGGAGGTCCGGGTGGGAGTGGGCGTGCGCCTCCGGGGCGAGCCGCGCCCGCCCGGGCACCCCGGCCGCCTCCTCGTAGCGCTCCATGACCAGCTCCGCCAACTCCGTGGTCGAGCCGATGACATCGGCGGACACCACCTCGGCCTCCGGATAGGCGAGCGCCCAGCCCTCCGCCTGCTGCCGCACCCGCTCCAGCGCGTCGCCGCCGAACAGGAAATACGGCAGCACCACGATCCGCCGCGCCCCGAGCCGCACACAGCGGTCGAGGCCCGAAGGCACGTCCGGCGCGGCGAGCGAGGCGAAAGCCGTCTCGACGCCCGCGAAACCACGGCCCTCCCACAGCAGCCGGGCGGCTCGGTGCACCTCGGCGTTGCCCTCCGGCAGCGGCGACCCGTCGCCCACCAGCAGCACCGTCGTCTGCGCCCGGTCCGAGGGGGAGCGCCGACCGCCGCCCAGCGCCTCGTCCAGCCGCCGCTCCAGCACCCGCAGCAGCCGGGGGTCCGGGCCCAGCGGGCGGCCGAAGTCGAACGAGGCGTCCGCGTGCCGCTCCGCCTCCTGGGCCAGCGCGGCGGCGACCCCGTCTCTCGGATGTTCCACCGGGATCAGGCTGAGGGGCACGACGACGAACCGGGTCACCCCCTCTCCGACGAGCCGGGCCACCGCGTCGGACAGCGGGGGCGCGCCCGGGCCGGTGAGGCCGCCCGCCACGGGCAGATCCGGGTGCTGCGCGCCCAACTCCCGTACGAAGTCCTGGAAGGCGGCGGCGCGCCGCTCGTCTCGGCTGCCGGTGCCTGCGATGAGCAGCGCGGGCGGGGTCGTCACGAGGTCTCCTTGGTGCAGGGTAAAGCAGGTCTCACGGTGCAAAGCGCGGTCTCGCCCCGAGACGTTACTGAGCGCCGTCGGGACACGCCACGGCAGGTCTTCGGCCGTCCTGCGGACTGCGGCGGGCGATACGGCGGGCGATCGCGCAGGTGGCCCTCGACGGCCTGCCACCGCCGGGCTCCGACGCCCGCTTGGGGACGAGCAGTTCGCCTCCCGGCCCGGCGGCCAGCAGCGCGGCCGCCTCGGCGACTCCCGGCGTCCCCATGGCGGTGAGCGCCGCCAGGGACGGGTTCGGGACCTCGACGGCGGCCAGCATCTCCGCTCCGTACCCACGCAGCGGCACCCCGAATCGCTCGGCCGCGGCCATCAGCCCGGGCTCCCCGGCCTTGGCCTGGACCGTCGCCAACTCGGCGACGCCGCCGGGCGCGAGGCCCGCCCCGGCGAGGGCCGCCGCCACCAGCCCGGCCACCTCGCCCACGGACACGCCCCGCCCCGCCCCGACGCCGACGACCAGATCCGGCCACTGTGGATGGTCCACGTCAGGTCACCGCCTCTGTCATCCGGCGGCGGGCACACATCCGGCGACGAACCGGGCCGCCACACTGGGCACCGCGGCCCAGTGCACATGCAGATACGAGGCATGCACGTTGCCCGGGGCGAACCCTTCGGCGCGGCGCTGCGGATGGACGAGCCCCCAGGCGGGTGTCCGCCCGGCGCCCGGCTCGACGGTGGTGCGGTGGAACTCATGGCCGCGCACCCGGGTTCCCGCGACGGCGAGGGATGTGTCGGAAATGGCCACGGCCTCACGGTAGCCCAGCGTCAGCCGATCCGACATATGTGCCTCGGCGTCCACCACTCCGCACATCGGGCGGCCGTCCAGCGAGCGCGCCAGATACAGCAGCCCGGCGCACTCGGCGGCGATGGGCGCACCGGTCGCCGCCAGCTTGGCGACCTCGGTGCGCAGCGGCTCGTTCGCGGACAGCTCCGGTGCGTACACCTCCGGGAAGCCGCCACCGATCACCAGCCCGCCGGTCCCGGAGGGGAGGCGCTCGTCCCGCAGCGGGTCGAACGGCACGACCTCCGCGCCCGCGGCGGTGAGCAGTTCGGTGTGCTCCGCGTAGGAGAACGTGAACGCGGCCCCGCCCGCCACGGCGACCACCGGCCGTGGGCCCCGCGCCCGTATGCCCTGCGCCCGTGGTCCCTCCGCCGCGGCCACCGCCGCCGGGCCCAGCTCCGCCACCGGATCCCATACCGGTCCTGACAGGGGAGGCGCGCTGCCCGCCAGCGCCATCAGCCCGTCGAGATCGCACCCCTCCCGCACCCACGCGGCCAGCGCCGCCACCGAATCCGTCGCCTCCGCGCGCCGCTCGGCCACCGGCACCAGACCGAGGTGGCGGCTCGGCGTCCCGACCTCGCGCATCCGGCGCAGCGCGCCGAGCACCGGCACCCCGGCCCCTTCCAGCGCCTCCCTCAGCATCGTCTCGTGGCGGTCGGACGCGACCTTGTTGAGGATCACCCCCGCGACCCGCACCTCCGGGTCCCAGGAGGCGAAGCCATGCACCAGCGCCGCCACCGAACGCGACTGCGAGGACGCGTCCACCACCAGCACCACCGGCGCCCGCAGCACCTTGGCCACCTGGGCCGTCGAGGCCAGCTCGCCCTGCCCGGCCGCCCCGTCGAACAGCCCCATCACGCCCTCGACCAGGGCCAGATCGCAGCCCGCCGCCCCATGCAGGAACATCGGGGCGATCCGGTCCGGACCGCACAGATAGGCGTCCAGATTCCGGCCCGGCCGCCCGGCCCCACCACCGAACGCCGTGCCACCAGCCGCCCGGCCGCCACCGGCGGAGGAGACGGCCAGCGCGTGATAGCCAGGATCGATGTAATCCGGGCCCACCTTGTGCGGGGACACATCCAGACCGCGCTCCGCGAAGGCGGCCATCAGCCCCGCGGTGACGGTCGTCTTGCCGCTGCCGGAGGCGGGCGCGGCGACGACCAGCCGGGGAACTCTCACCACTCGATGCCTCGCTGGCCCTTCTGACCGGTGTCCATCGGGTGCTTGACCTTGGACATGTCGGTGACCAGGTCGGCGAAGTCCACCAGCGCCGCCGGGGCGTTGCGCCCCGTGATGACGACGTGCTGCGTGCCCGGCCGGTCCCGCAGGACCGACACCACTTCCTCAGGATCCACCCAGCCCCAGTGCATGGGGTACGCGAACTCGTCCAGCACATAGAGCCGGTATGTCTCCGCCGCGAGATCGCGCTTGACCTGCTCCCAGCCCTCGCGTGCGGCCTCCTCGCTGGAAGCCATGTCGCGCTGGACCCACGACCAGCCCTCGCCCATCTTGTGCCATGCGACGGTCCCCCCTTCGCCCGAGTCGCCGAGGACGCGCAGCGCACGCTCCTCGCCGACCTTCCACTTCGCGGACTTTACAAATTGGAATACACCGACCGGCCAGTTTTGGTTCCACGCCCGCAGCGCCAGGCCGAACGCGGCCGTCGACTTTCCCTTCCCCACGCCCGTGTGCACGAACACGAGCGGCCGGTTGCGGCGCTGGCGGGTGGTCAGTCCGTCGTCGGGGACGACGGACGGTTTTCCTTGCGGCATCAGGCTGCCCTTCGTGTGTTCTGTACCGTCCGTACATCGCGGACCAGCGCCGTCACGCTGTCCGCGCGCAGTTCGTCGAGGGTGATCGGGGTGCCCCGCAGATCGCGGGCGAGCGCCCCCGCCAGGCCCAGCCGCACCGGCCCCGACTCGCAGTCGACGACCACCGAGGCGACCCCGTCGCCCGCGAGTAGCCGCGCCGCGCGCCCGGCCCGCTCGACCGGCGTGGACCCGTCGGACACCGTGGCCTTCTTCGATTCGGTGGCCCGCCCGTCGGTCACCACGACCAGCAGCGGACGGCGCGAGGGGTCCCGCAGCCGCTCCACCCGCAGCACCTCGCGGGCCTTCAGCAGCCCCGCCGCCAGCGGCGTGCGGCCGCCGGTCGGCAGCTGTTCCAGCCGGGCGGCGGCCGCGTCCACCGACGAGGTGGGCGGCAGCGCCAGCTCCGCGCCCGTTCCCCGGAAGGTGATCAGGCCGACCTTGTCCCGCCGCTGGTAGGCGTCCAGCAGCAGCGACAGCACCGCGCCCTTGATCGCGCCCATGCGCTTACGGGCGGCCATCGACCCCGACGCGTCCACGACGAACAGCACGAGGTTGCCCTCCCGGCCCTCGCGCACCGCCTCCCGCAGATCGTCCCGGCGCACCAGCAGCCCGGGCCCGCGCCGCCCGCGCGCGTGCTGATGCGGGGCGGCGGCCCGTACCGTCGCCGCCAAGTGCAGCGAGGTCAGCGTCCCCTGGGGGCGGCGCGCACCGGCCGTGCGGCCGTGCGCGGTGCGGGCGCGCGACCGCCGCCCCGCCGCGCCCTCGCCGAGCCCCGGCACGTCCAGCCGCCGGGTCCGGAACGGGTCCGCGGCGCCCACGGCGGCCCGCTCGGCGCCGCCGCCACCGGCCCCGCCGCCCTCCTCGGACGCGGAGGGCTCGGCGTCGGCCCCGGCCGCCTCGGGCTCGGCCGACCGCTGCTCGGGAATGGACGGCTCCGGCGCGCCGGGCGGCGGCGCCTGCTCCTGCCCGCCGCCCTGCGGACGGCCGCCGCCGGGCCCCTCGGGGCCGTCTCCGCCGTCGGAACCGCCGCCGCCCGGCCCGTCGGGGTCGTCATCGGGGCCTTCCTCGGGCTCAGAGGCCTCCGGCTCGGGCTCCGGCTCGTCGTCCTCGAACTGCCGCAGCACCTCGTCCAGCTTGTCCTCGTCCAGCCCCGGCGCGTCGAACGGCGCCCGCCGCCGCCGGTGGGGGAGCGACAGCAGCGCCGCCTGCCGCACGTCCTCGGTGCGTACGTCCGTCCGGCCCGCCCAGGCGGCCAGCGCCGTCGCCGTACGCGCCGTCACGATGTCCGCGCGCATCCCGTCCACCTCGAACGCCGCGCACACGGCCGCGATCTGCCGCAGCGCGCGGTCGCCCAGCTGGACGGCGGGCAGCAGGGCGCGCGCCGCGGCTATGCGGTCCCGCAGCTCGCCCTCCTCGCGCGCCCAGCGCGCGGCGAACCCGGCCGGGTCCTCGTCGTACGCCAGCCTCCGGCGCACCACCTCGACCCGCTCCTCGGTGTCCCGCGACGCCGTGACCTCGACGGTGAGCCCGAAGCGGTCCAGCAGCTGCGGCCGCAGTTCGCCCTCCTCCGGGTTCATGGTGCCCACCAGGAGGAAGCGCGCGGCGTGCCGTACGGAGACGCCCTCGCGCTCCACGTAGGAGGCGCCCATGGCGGCCGCGTCGAGCAGCAGGTCGATCAGATGGTCGTGCAGCAGGTTGACCTCGTCGACGTACAGCACCCCGCGGTGCGCGTCGGCGAGCAGCCCCGGCTCGAACGCCTTGACCCCGTCCGACAGCGCCCGCTCGATGTCCAGCGACCCGACGAGACGGTCCTCGGAGGCGCCGACCGGCAGCTCCACCATCCGCGCGGCGCGCGCGTCCCCCGTGACGGTCTCGTGCGGTCCGTCCGGGCAGTCCGGGTCGGGCGCGGCCGGATCGCACGAGAAGCGGCACCCGGGGACGACGTCGACCGGCGGCAGCAGCGTGGACAGCGCGCGCACGGCGGTCGACTTGGCCGTGCCCTTCTCACCGCGCACCAGCACACCGCCCACGGCGGGTGAGACGGCGTTGAGGAGCAGGGCGAGCCGCATGTCGTCCATTCCGACGACCGCGGTGAACGGGTAGGCAGTGGTGGTCATGCTCGGGTACCTCCTACGGTGCGTGCGCGGTCGCGTGCCGGTCGTACCGACCGTTCCGGTGTCCTCAACCCGTTCCTCCCGGCGCCCCGGGTGGCACGAAGGGCAGCCCGTCCGGTACGCCGCCCTCGATGAGCCTCAGCAGCGCGTCCGTGTCCGCGTGCTCTTCGATCAGATCGCCCAGCCGGTCCAGCTGCTCCTCGCGCAGCTCCGCGAAGCGGGTGTCCGGCGCGGGGACGAACGCCCGGCCCGACGCCGCCGCCACCCGCCGCAGGAAGGCGCGGCGGAAGCCGTCGCTCTCCAGCGAGCCGTGCCAGTGCGTGCCCCATACGGAGCCCACCCGGCAGCCGTCCAGGAAGGGTTCGTCGCCGCCGTCCAGCAGTTCGGCGACCCCGTGGTGGATCTCGTAGCCCTCCACCCGTTCGCCCAGCGCCTCGCCCACCGGCCGGGCCAGGGTCTTCCCCGTGGCGAAGCGGACCCGTACGGGCAGCAGCCCGAGGCCCGTGACCGTCCCGGCCTTCGACTCGACCTCGTCCTCGATGCGCTCGCCGAGCGCCTGGAAGCCGCCGCAGAGGCCGAGCACCGGCCGCCCCTCCGCGGCCCGCCGGGCGATCGCGTCGGCGAGCCCGCGCTCGCGCAGCCACTCCAGTGCCTTCACGGTGCCCCGGGTGCCCGGCAGCACCACCAGGTCGGCGTCGGCCAATTCCTCAGGGCGGTCCACGAAGCGCACGATCACGCCCGGTTCGGCGGCCAGCGCGTCCACGTCGGTGAAGTTGGACATCAGCGGTACGGCAGCCACCGCGACCCGCAGCACATCCGCGCCGTGCGGCGGTGCGACGACGCTCTCGCGCACCGTGCCGCGCAGTGAGACGCGCAGCCCGTCCTCCTCGTCGATGCCGAGGCCGTGCGCGTACGGCAGCACGCCGACGGTCGGCCGTCCGGTGAGGTCGCGCAGCATGTCCAGACCGGGTTCCAGCAGGCTCACATCGCCGCGGAACTTATTCACCATGTAGGCCGCGATATGCCGCTGGTCCTCGCGGGACAGCAGCGCGGTCGTACCGAAGAAGGACGCGAAGACGCCGCCGCGGTCGATGTCCCCGACCACGACGACGGGCAGCCCGGCGGAGCGGGCCAGGCCCAGGTTGACGATGTCGGTACGGCGCAGATTGATCTCGGCCGGGCTGCCCGCGCCCTCGCAGATCACCGCGTCATGGGTGCGCCGCAGCTCGCTCAGGCACTCGGTGACGGTCTCCAGCAGCCCTTCGCGCCGCCGCTCCGAGTGCAGCTTTTCCTCGGGGGACACTGCGCCCGACAGCGGCTTCGCCGCGGGCCCAGACCCCCCGAAATACCCACGGGCGGTCATCTCACCCACCGGCTTGCCGAGCAGCACCACCTGGCTGCTGCGGTCGCTGCCGGGCTTCAGCAGGACCGGGTTCATCAGGGCGCTCGGTTCGGCGCGCGCGGCGGCCGCCTGCATGGCCTGGGCGCGCCCGATCTCGGCGCCGTCGCGGGTGACGAAGGAGTTGAGCGACATGTTCTGTGCCTTGAACGGGGCTACCCGGAGCCCTTTGCGCGCCAGCCAGCGGCATATACCCGCCGTGACGACGCTCTTACCGGCGTCCGAGGTCGTGCCCGCGACGAGCAGTCCGCCTCCCAGCGTCATCGCTTCACCCTTTCCTGGCCGCCCGCGGAACGGCCCGCGGCGGTGATGAGCAGGGCGAGCGCCGACACCCGCCGCGAGAGAGCGATCGCCCGCGGGATGTCGGCCGCCGTCACGGGACGGCCGCCCGGATTCAGTACGGGCCGGTGCTCGACCCGGCCCCCGTACGCCAGCGTGCCGCCCAGCCGGACGCCCAGCGCGCCCGCGAACGCCGCCTCCACCGGGCCCGCGTTGGGGCTCGGGTGGCGTCCGCCGTCGTCGCGCCAGGCGCGCCACGCGCCGCGCGGATCGGATCCGGCCACAGTGGCCAGCGCCGCCGTGAGACGGGCGCCGGGCCAGCCCGCGGCGTCGTCCAGCCGCGCCGAGGCCCAGCCGAACCGGCGGTAGCGGGCGGACTTGTGGCCCACCATGGCGTCCAGCGTGTTGACGGCGCGGAAGCCGACGAGCCCCGGCACCCCGGCCACGGCCCCCCACGCCAGGGCGCCCACCACCGCGTCCGAGGTGTTCTCGGCCACCGACTCGACGACCGCCCGCGCGATCTCCTGCTCGTCCAGCGCCTGCGGGTCGCGTCCGCACAGATGCGGCAGCCGCTCCCGCGCGGCGTCGGCGTCCCCGGCGGCCAGCGCGTCACCGATGGCCCGGGCCTCCCGGACCAGCGAGGTGCCGCCCAGCACGGCCCAGGTGGCGGCGGCGGTCAGCGCGACGTCGGGCGTACGGCGGGGCCCCGCGAGGGTGCGTACGGTACGGGCCAGCAGCGCGGCACCGGCGGCCGCGCCGCCCGCGCACAGCGCGGTGTGCAGCGCCCCGGAACCACGGTGGTCACGCCACAGCCGCCGCTCGACGGCCCCGGCGGCGCGCCCGAACGCGGCCACCGGATGGCCGCGTCGCGGATCGCCCGCGGCGAGGTCGACGAGGAAGCCGAGTGTGGCGCCGCACGCGTACGAGGCGTGGTCGGCACGCATCCTCAGACCGCCGTCAGGCCTCTGCGGCGGGTCACACGAACGGATGGAGCTGATGGCGGCGTGGCGATGCCGGGCATGGCGGTATGTCCTCACTCAGGGTCCGCGCCCTGGCTCGACGTGACCGGCGGTGAAAGTCTCCTGGCTCCCGGATCCGCGGCTCTCCCGGTCTTCCAGCCATCCTGCGTAACGGACGGCCGTGACCCCTTGCGGTGAGGGAGAGCGCTCCCCGGTGACAGTGGCGGGACCGCGCCGGATTCTCACCGGCTTCCTCTCCTGCCGCCGTTTGGCTCGGGAAGTCCACCATGGGGTGCGAATGGCCGTCAACTCGCATTTGACCTGCGATGCCAGAGTGTGCGGAGACCCACTCCTTGTTGGGCCCGAAGTAAGTGACTACGGCCCAACTCGGGCCGCTTACATGCTTGTTGAGTTGGTGGCTTA
>NZ_JBHWJI010000089.1:0-25249 GCF_042731515.1 Streptomyces sp. NPDC059850 | reverse complement strand
CCGGGCCTGCTGCCCGCGGTGCGGCCGTTCCGCGACCATCTGCGGTGGCTCGCCGGGCAGGACCGTCAGGCCGCCGCGGACGCCTGGCGCACCGCGCTCGACGGACTGCCGGGGCCGACTCTGCTCGCCGGGCAGGCCCCCGGCCCGGCCGAGGCGCCACGCCGTCTGGAGAGCGCCGTCGATCCGGAGACGTCCGCCGCGGTGACGGCTTTCGCGCGGGAGCGGGGGGTGACGGTCGGTGCGGTGGTGCAGGCGGCGTGGGCGGTGTTGCTGGGTGCTCTGGTGGGCCGTGGTGATGTGGTGTTCGGGGTGACGGTTTCGGGTCGTCCGGCGGAGTTGGACGGTGCCGAGTCGATGGTGGGGTTGTTCATCAATACGGTGCCGTTGCGGGTGCGGGTGGATCCGGCGGAGGGGCTGGGGGATCTGGTGGTGCGGGTGCAGGCGGAGCGTTCCGCGCTGCTGGCGCACGAGTACGTCGGGCTGGCGGAGATCCAGCGGATCGCCGGACACGGCGAACTCTTCGACACCGCGCTGGTGGTCGAGAACTACCCCGCGGGCGACGACGTCACCGAAGTCACCCCGGGCCTCGACGTGCTGGGCACCGACGGCTACGACTCCACCCACTTCCCGCTGGCCCTGGCCGTGCTGCCGGACGACGTCCTGAGGTTGCGGCTCGACTGCGCCCCCGGGCTGTTCGACGACAGCGGGCTCGCCGCCGTCGCCGAGCGCTTCACCGGCATCCTGCGTGCCATCAGCGGCGCACCGCACCGGTCCGTGGCCCGGGCCGGGGTCCTCACCGCCGCGGAGGCCGGGCTCGCCGTCGGCGTGGGCCACCGCGGCACGGCCGCCGCACGGCACGGCCTGTGGCACGACCTGTTCGAGCGGCGAGCGGCCCTCGCCCCGGACCGCCCCGCCGTGGAGTTCGAGGACCGGACCCTGACCGCGGCCGACCTGAACGAGCGCGCCAACCGGCTGGCCCGCCTGCTGATCGCCCGGGGCGCGGGCCCCGAGCGCTTCGTCGCCGTGGCACTGCCCCGCTCACCGGAACTGGCCGTCGTGACGCTGGCGGTCGCCAAGGCCGGAGCCGCGCTGGTGCCGCTCGACCTCGCCCACCCCGCGGAGCGCGTCGGGCTGGTGCTCGCCGACACCGAACCGGTGCTCGTCGTCACCTCCGCCGCCGCCGGTTTCGCCGAGTGCGGGGTGCCCCGGCTCCTGCTCGACGACCCGGCCACGGCCGACCGCCTCGCCACGCGGGCGGCGGACGACGTCCGCGACGAGGAGCGCACCGCCCCGCTGCACCCGGCCCACCCCGCGTACGCCGTGCACACCTCCGGTTCGACGGGCCGCCCCAAGGCCGTGGTCGTCACCCACGCGGGACTGCCCGGACTGGCCGCGGGGCAGATCGAGCGGTTCGCGGTGACGGAGGACAGCAAGGTACTGCAGTTCGCCTCGCCCACCTTCGACGCGTCGGTCTCCGAGCTGATGCTCGCGCTGCTCTCCGGGGGAACGGCGGTCCATGCCCCCGCCGACCGGCTGCTGCCGGGGCCCGGGCTCATCACCCTGCTCGCGGAGAAGCGGATCACCCACGTCACCCTGCCGCCCGCGGTGCTCGCCGTCCTGCCCGACGACGCCGTACCCGCGGACACCGTGATCACCGTCGCCGGAGACGCCTGCACCGCCGAGGTCGTCCGCCGCTGGGCGCCGGGGCGCCGTCTGGTGAACGCCTACGGGCCGACGGAGTGCACCGTCTGCGCCACCATGTCCGATCCGCTGGCGGCCGACGCGGGAGCACCCCCGATCGGCCGCCCGATCGACGGATCCGTCGTCCATGTCCTGGACTTCGCGCTGCGCCCGGTGCCGGCCGGGGTCACCGGTGAGCTGTACGTCTCGGGCCCCGCCCTGGCCCGCGGCTATCTCGGGAACCGGTCCCGTACCGCCGAGCGGTTCGTCGCCGCCGCGGGAGGAGAGCGCATGTACCGCACCGGCGACCTGGTGCGGTGGCGGCCCGACGGGGAACTCGACTTCGTCGGCCGCGCGGACGACCAGGTGAAGGTCCGCGGGTTCCGCATCGAACCGGCCGAGGTGGAGGCGTACCTCGGCGAGGAGCCCGGGGTGGCCCGCTGCGCCGTGACCACCGACGACCAGCGGCTGGTCGCCCTGGTCGTGGCCGAGGACGGCGCCGGGCTCGACCCGGCGCGGCTGCTCGACGCGCTGGCCGAGCGGGTACCGGCTCATCTGCTGCCGTCCTCCGTGACGCTCGTGGACGATCTGCCGCTGACCCGCAACGGCAAGCTCGACCGCGCCCGGCTGGAGGTCCCGCGCCTGGTCGGCACCGGCTCCGGGCGCGGGCCGCGCACGCCACGGGAGGAGATCCTGTGCGGGCTGTTCGCCGATGTGCTCGGCGTGGACACGGTCGGTGTCGACGACGGCTTCTTCGAGCTGGGCGGGCACTCCCTGACCGCCACCCGGCTGGTGAGCCGCGTCCGCGACGTCCTCGGAGCGGAACTGTCGGTGCGCGATGTGTTCCAGGCGCCGACCGTCTCCCGGCTCGCGGCTTTGTCGGGTGGGGTGGGTTCGTTGGGTGTGGGGTTGCGGGGGGTGGTGCGGCCGGGTCGGGTGCCGTTGTCTTTCGCGCAGCGTCGGTTGTGGTTTTTGGATCGGTTGGATGGTTCGGGTGGGGTGTATAACGTGCCGATGGCGTTGCGGTTGTCGGGGCGGTTGGATCGGGGTGCGTTGTTTGGTGCGTTGGGTGATGTGGTGGGGCGGCATGAGGTGTTGCGGACGGTGTTTGCTGAGGATGGTGAGGGTCCGTATCAGGTGGTTTTGGATGCGGGTGTGGTGTCTCCTGAGTGGGTGGTGTGTTCGGTTTCTGTGGGGGATTTGGCGGGGGAGTTGTCGGCGGCTGCTCGGCGGGGTTTTGATTTGTCGGTTGAGTTGCCGGTGCGGGGGTTCTTGTTTGAGGTGGGTGTGGGTGAGTGGGTGGTGTTGGTGGTGATGCATCATATTGCGGGTGATGGGTGGTCGGTGGGGCCGTTGGCGGCTGATTTTGCTGAGGCGTTTTCGGTGCGGTGTGGTGGTGGGGTTCCGGTGTGGGAGCCGTTGCCGGTGCAGTATGCGGATTTTGCGGTGTGGCAGCGGGAGTTGTTGGGGTCTGAGGGTGATGGGGGGAGTGTGTTGGCGGGGCAGGTGGAGTTTTGGCGTGGTGGTTTGGCGGGGTTGCCGGTGGAGTTGTCGTTGCCGGTGGATCGGGTGCGTCCGGTGGTGGGGTCGCAGGTTGGTGGGCGTGTGGAGTTTGTGGTGTCGGGTGGGGTGCATGAGGGTGTGGTGCGGGTGGCGCGGGAGTGTGGTGCGACGGTGTTTATGGTGTTGCAGGCGGCGTTGGGTGTGTTGTTGTCGCGGTTGGGGGGTGGTGATGATGTTCCGATTGGTGCGCCGGTTGCGGGGCGTGGGGATGTGGCGTTGGAGGGGTTGGTGGGTTTCTTTGTGAATACGTTGGTGTTGCGGACGGATGTGTCGGGTGATCCGTCGTTCCGTGAGTTGGTGGGTCGGGTGCGGTCGGTTGATCTGGCGGCTTTCGCGCATCAGGACGTGCCGTTCGAGCGGATCGTGGAAATCGTCAACCCGGAACGTTCCGCCGCCCGCCACCCCCTCTTCCAGACCGCTCTCACCTACAACACCGCCGACCAGATCGCCGCGCTCGACGTGACGACCCGGCTGCCCGGACTCACCACCGAACCCCTCTCCGTGGACACCGGTGCCGCCAAGTTCGACCTCGACTTCGAATTCGGGGAATCCCTGGCCGACGGTGCCCCCGCCGGTATGACGGGGACCCTCGACTACAGCGCCGACCTGTTCGACCCGGAGACGGCCGAATCCCTCGTCGCCCGACTGCTGCGGGTGCTGGAGGCGGTGGTCGGCGACCAGGATGTGCGGGTCCAGGAGATCGACCTGCTGGACGCGGCCGAGCGGGCACAGGTGCTCCACGAGTGGGGCGCCGGTGACGTCTACGTCCTGGACCGCCGACTGCGCCCGGTGCCGGCCGGTGTGTACGCGGAGGTGTACGAGGCGACCGACCTCCCCGGCGAGGGCATGGTGCCCGACCCGTTCGGCCGACCGGGCCGCTGGCTGCGGCCGACCGGCGAGCGCGGCCGCTGGAGGCGTACGGGCGAACTGGAGCGCGCCGGGGCCGGAGAGCCCTCCGCTGACGGCACCGGCACCGGCACCGGCACCGGCTCCGGGCGCGGGCCGCGCACGCCACGGGAGGAGATCCTGTGCGGGCTGTTCGCCGAATTCCTGGGCGTCGCGGACGTCGGACCCGAGGAGTCGTTCTTCGACCACGGCGGCCATTCACTGGCCGCGATCCGTCTGCTGAACCGGGTGCGTGCCGTGCTCGACACCCCGGTGTCGCTCAAGGACTTCTTCGAGAACCCCACCCCCGCCGGTGTCGCGGCTTTGTCGGGTGGGGTGGGTTCGTTGGGTGTGGGGTTGCGGGGGGTGGTGCGGCCGGGTCGGGTGCCGTTGTCTTTCGCGCAGCGTCGGTTGTGGTTTTTGGATCGGTTGGATGGTTCGGGTGGGGTGTATAACGTGCCGATGGCGTTGCGGTTGTCGGGGCGGTTGGATCGGGGTGCGTTGTTTGGTGCGTTGGGTGATGTGGTGGGGCGGCATGAGGTGTTGCGGACGGTGTTTGCTGAGGATGGTGAGGGTCCGTATCAGGTGGTTTTGGATGCGGGTGTGGTGTCTCCTGAGTGGGTGGTGTGTTCGGTTTCTGAGGGGGATTTGGCGGGGGAGTTGTCGGCGGCTGCTCGGCGGGGTTTTGATTTGTCGGTTGAGTTGCCGGTGCGGGGGTTCTTGTTTGAGGTGGGTGTGGGTGAGTGGGTGGTGTTGGTGGTGATGCATCATATTGCGGGTGATGGGTGGTCGGTGGGGCCGTTGGCGGCTGATTTTGCTGAGGCGTTTTCGGTGCGGTGTGGTGGTGGGGTTCCGGTGTGGGAGCCGTTGCCGGTGCAGTATGCGGATTTTGCGGTGTGGCAGCGGGAGTTGTTGGGGTCTGAGGGTGATGGGGGGAGTGTGTTGGCGGGGCAGGTGGAGTTTTGGCGTGGTGGTTTGGCGGGGTTGCCGGTGGAGTTGTCGTTGCCGGTGGATCGGGTGCGTCCGGTGGTGGGGTCGCAGGTTGGTGGGCGTGTGGAGTTTGTGGTGTCGGGTGGGGTGCATGAGGGTGTGGTGCGGGTGGCGCGGGAGTGTGGTGCGACGGTGTTTATGGTGTTGCAGGCGGCGTTGGGTGTGTTGTTGTCGCGGTTGGGGGGTGGTGATGATGTTCCGATTGGTGCGCCGGTTGCGGGGCGTGGGGATGTGGCGTTGGAGGGGTTGGTGGGTTTCTTTGTGAATACGTTGGTGTTGCGGACGGATGTGTCGGGTGATCCGTCGTTCCGTGAGTTGGTGGGTCGGGTGCGGTCGGTTGATCTGGCGGCTTTCGCGCATCAGGACGTGCCGTTCGAGCGGATCGTGGAAATCGTCAACCCGGAACGTTCCGCCGCCCGCCACCCCCTCTTCCAGGTCTCGCTGACGGTGGAGAACGCCGACGCCCACGCCACGATCCCGCTGCCCGACGTGCCGGGACTCACCGCGCACACCTTCCCGGTGGACACCGGGGCCGCCAAGTTCGACCTGGCCTTCGGCTTCGCAGAGCGGGAGGAGGGCGGATTCACCGGATCCCTCCAGTTCAGCCGCGACCTCTTCGATCGGGAGACCGCCGAGTCCTACGCCGCCCGCCTCGTACGGCTGCTGGAGTCCGCGACACAAACCCCCGACCAGCCCGTCCGAGCCCTCGACATCCTGCCCGCCGCCGAGCGCCGCACCCTGCTGGAGGAGTGGAACGACACCGCGTCGGCCGTGGGCAGCCCCACGCTCCCCGAGATGTTCGAGGAGCGGGTCCGCCGTACCCCGGACGCGCTCGCCCTCATCGCGGAAGGACACCGCCTCAGCTACGCCGAACTCGACGCCCGCGCCAACGCGCTCGCCCACGAGCTGATCGCCACCGGGATCGGTACCGAGGACGTCGTCGCCCTGCTGCTGCCCAGGTCCGCCGAGCTGATCGTGTCCCTGCTCGCCGTGGTCAAAGCCGGTGCCGCCTACACCCCGATCGACCCGGCCCACCCCGACGCCCGCGTCGGTGTGATCCTCGGCGGAAGCCGGGCCGTCCTGGCGCTGACCGACCGGGAGGGCGCCGCACGCACCGGGAACGTCCCCTGCCTCCTCACCGGCGACGGCGACCTCGCCTCCCGGCCGCGGCACGCGCCGACCGACGCCGACCGGGTACGCCCGCTGCGCCACCACAACGCCGCCTACCTCATCTACACATCGGGCTCGACGGGAACGCCCAAGGGCGTGGTCGTCCCCCACACCGGACTCGCCTCCCTGGCCGCCGAGGAGGCCCGCCGGTTCGCGGTCGGCCCCGACAGCAGGTTCCTGCAGCTGTCCGCGCCGGGGTTCGACGCGATGGTCCTGGAGGTGACGTCCGCCTTCGCCGCCGGTGCCGCCCTGGTCGTACCACGGCCCGGTCCGCTCGCCGGTGAGGTGCTCGCGGAGACCGTCGCCGAGCACGCCGTGACGCACGCCCTGGTGCCCCCCGCCGCCCTGGCGACCGTTCCCGAAGGGGCCCTGTCCTCGATGACCACACTCATCGTCGGCGGCGAGGCCTGCGGGCCCGAACTGGTGGCCCGCTGGGCGCCCGGACGCCGGATGGTCAACGCCTACGGACCCACCGAGTCCACGGTGGTGACCTCGACCTCCGACCCGGTCACCACCGACGGCGACGTGCCGATCGGGCGCCCCGTCCAGAACACCACGGTCCACCTCCTCGACTCCGCGCTGCGCCCCGTACCGGTCGGTGTGCCCGGCGAGATCTACGTGAGCGGCGCGGGCCTCGCCCGCGGCTACCTCGGGAGCCCCGGCCTCACCGCCGAGCGGTTCGTGGCCCTCCCGTTCGGCGCCCCGGGGACCCGCGCCTACCGGACCGGAGACCTGGCCCGGTGGCGCCGGGACGGCCAACTGGTCTTCCTGGGGCGCGCCGACGGCCAGGTCAAGCTGCGCGGCGTACGCATCGAGACGGGCGAGGTGGCAGCCGCCGTGTCCGCCGCCCCGGGCGTTCTCACCGCCGTCGCCGGACTCCACACCTCCGACGGAGTGCCCCGGCTGGTCGCCCATGTCGTCGCCGAGCCGGGGGAGACCGTCGACCCGGCCGCGGTACGTGAACACGCCGCAAGCCTCCTGCCCCGGCACCTGGTCCCGGCAGCGGTCGTGGTCATTCCCGAGATCCCCGTCACCCCGAACGGAAAGGTCGACCGGGACGCCCTGCCCGCACCCGACTTCGGGGCCGTCGGGGAGACGCGCGCCGCGTCCGGCGAGGGGGAGGAAGCCCTGGTGCGGCTCTTCGCCGAGGTGTTGAACCTGCCGGAAGTGGGCGTCGACGACGGCTTCTTCGACCGGGGCGGGGACAGCATCCTGGCCATCGAGCTGGTGAGCAAGGCCCGCCGGGCCGGTCTCGTCCTCACCCCCCGCCAGGTGTTCGAGCACGCGACACCGGCACGGCTCGCCTCGGTGGTCACCTCCGCCACCGGCGCGGGCCCGGAACCCGAGGGCGGCGCGGTGGGAGCCGTACCGCTCACCCCCGTCGCCGCATGGCTGCGGGACACCGGGGCACCGGCCACCCGGTTCAGCCAGTCCACCCTGGTCCGCACCCCGGCCGGGCTGGGCGCCGCCCACGTACGGGACGCCCTCGCCGCGCTGCTCGACCGGCACGACGCGCTGCGCCTGACCCTGACGACCGGATCGGGCCGGTGGGAGCAGCACATACGCGAACCGGGGAGCGTCGACGCGTCCGCGTGCCTGCACCGGGTGGACATCGCGGGGCTGGACGACGACGCCCTGCGGACCGTGCTGGCCCGCGAGGGCGAAGCGGTCCGGTCCCGGATCGACCCGCAGCGGGGCGCCGTGCTGCGCGCGGTGTTCTTCGACCGAGGCCCCACCGAGGACGGCATGCTCCTGATGGTGGTGCACCACCTCGCGGTGGACGCCGTCTCCTGGCGCATCCTGCTGCCCGACCTCGCCGAGGCATGCGCCTCGCTCAAGGCAGGCGAGCCCGCACAGCTGCACCGGACGGGCACCTCCTTGCGCTTCTGGGCCACCCGTCTCACCGAACTCGCCCGGGAGCCCGCGCTCGTCGCCGACGCACCCCGCTGGGAGCAGACCCTGCGCCGGCCCAGGGTGTCCCTCGCCGACCGCGCCCTCGACCCGGCGACCGACGTGGCGCGGACCGCCGGCCGTCTGATGACGCGGCTGCCCGCCGACACGACGGCGGCACTGCTCACCGAGGCGCCCGCCGCCTACCGGTGCGAAACGCGCGACATCCTCCTCGCCGCCCTCGGCTGGGCCGTCGCCGACTGGGCGGCCGACGGGGAATCCGCCGTGGTGGCCGAGATCGAGGGCCACGGCCGGGACGAAGACCTGGTGCCCGGGGCCGACCTGTCGCGGACGGTGGGATGGTTCACCCAGACCCACCCGGTACGCCTCGACCTGGCCGCCCCCGACCGGGCCGAGGCCTGGTCGGACGGCGCCGCGACCGGCCGTCTGCTGAGCGCCGTCAAGGAACAGTCACGCCGCCTGCCGCTGCGCCGGGCCGGGTACGGGCTGCTGCGCCACCTCAACCCGGACGCGGGAGCCCGGCTGGCCGCCACCCCCGCACCGGACCTGGCGTTCAACTACCTCGGACGGTTCACCGGAGCCGCCGGCGACGAGGACGCGCCCGGCTGGTTCACACCGCTGTCCGGCTTCGAGACCGGCGACGATCAGGACCCCGCCGCCGCTCTCGCCCACCTGGTGGACCTCTCCGCCCTGGTCGCCGACCACGAGGGGGTCCCCACCCTGATGGCGAGCTGGACGTGGGCGTCGGAAGCCATCCCGCGGGAGCGGATCGAGGCGCTGGCCGGGCTGTGGAACCGGGCACTGGAGACCATCGTCCGCCATGCCCCGGGGGACCGCGGGCTCACCCCCTCCGATGTGACGGTGTCCCACCTCAGCCAGGACGAGATCGACGAGTTCGAACTCGACTTCGACCTGGATGGCGAAGAACCGGGCTGGTGAGGCAGGGGCGCGGGCGCCGACAAGCCGCCCGCGCCCCCGACCGGCGCAGGACTTTTCACCCTGCCTGAACGAGATTGTCCGCATGCCGTCGCACTGGAAGAGTCGGCGACGCCACCGCCCGGGAGGGCCTCATGCCAACAGCCGCGGAGCTTCGCCGCACCGCAAAACTGCACTACCGGCGCGCCGGACTCTGGACCAAGGCGCGCAGAGGTGACCTCGTCAGCCAACTGATGCTGCACGAGCGGCTGGCCGACCCCTATCCGCTCTACGAGCGGATGCGGGAGCGGGGCCCGGTCTACCGCAGCCGTACCGGGATGTACGCCATCACCTCACACGAACTGTGCACCAGAGTGCTGCGCGACCCCGCCTTCGCCCGGCGCAACGAGGAGCCGCAGCGCCTGACACCCCCCGGGGACCAGGGCCCGACCGCCGACTCCTCGTTCCTCCAGGAAGAGGTGTCCGACCACATGCGGTGGCGGCGCCTGGTCGCTCCCGCCTTCCGCCCCCGCAAGATCGGCGAATACCGCAGGCGCACCGAGGAGGTCGCCCACCGGCTCCTGGACGCCGCCCTGGCCAAGGGCGAGTTCGACCTGGTCAACGACTACGCCTCACCGCTCCCCATCACCGTGATCAGCGAACTGCTCGGACTCAGCGACATCGACGTCGAGCAGTTCGCCCACTACGGGTTCGTGACCGGCAAGGCCATCGACGGCATCCGCTCCACGCGGCAGGCAGTCGAGTTCCGTACCGCGGTACGGGAACTGGACGCGCTGTTCGCGGCACTCGTCCGAAGGCGCCGCGCCGAGCCGGGCGACGACCTCGTCAGCGAACTGCTGCGGCCGCAGGGCGGCCAGGAATTGCCCGAGCGCGAGATCGTGGGCACCTGCCAGCTGCTGCTCACCGCGGGCTTCGAGACCACCACGAACCTGGTCTCCAACGCCGTCCTCAGGCTGAAGGAGCATCCGGCCCAGTGGGACAAGCTGGTGTCCGACCCCGAACTGGCCCCGGCCGCCGCGGAGGAGTCACTGCGGTACGACCCACCCGTGCAGTACTCGATCCGCGCCGCCCGCGAGGACTTCGAGGCCGGGGGCGAGAAGCTGCCGTCCGGAACGATCCTGATGCTGGTCCTCGGCGCCGCCAACCGTGATCACGAGGTGTTCGACGACCCCCACCGCTTCGACCTCACCAGGCCCGACGCGGGCAGCCACCTGGCCTTCCTCAGCGGTGCCCACTACTGCGTGGGCGCCCCGCTCGCCCGCATGGAGGCCGACGTGGCGCTGCGGGTGCTCGCCGAGCGCGTACCGGGCCTGCGGCTGACGGGCGACCCCGGACGCCGGCCCACCGCCGCACTGCGCGGCCTGCTGCACCTTCCCGTCGGCGCCTGATCCGGCCCCGCCCCACCGCGCGCCGCCCACCCTTCCGGAAGGAAACCACCTCATCGTGCCGACCCATCTCGCACCCCACCGGATCCCCGTCCGCCCGGTCCCGCGGGGCCTCACCCTCCACGGGGCCGCCGACTGGCTCACCGAAAACCTGGACGAGCTGAGAGAACTCCGCACAGAGCACGGCTCCGTGATGCTCCGCGGCCTGCCCTTCACCACCGCCGACGAATTCGCGCTGCTGCGCGACCGGATCATCGGCAAACCGGCCGACTACGTGGAGAAGGCGACCCCGCGCAGCGCCTACGGGCGGGGCGTGTTCACCGCCACTGACGTGCCCGCCCGGCGCCGCATCCGGCTCCACAACGAGAACAGCTACGCCCTCAGCTATCCCGGCCTGCTGGTCTTCGCCTGCCTGACCGCCCCCTCGGCGGGCGGGGAAACCTTCCTCGGCGATGTGCGCGCCATCGTCGACCTGCTCCCGGAGGACATGGTGGCGCGCTTCCGCACCCAGGGCTGGAAGCTGGTGCGCAACTACTGGGGCCACTTCGGACTCACCTGGCAGGAGGCGTTCGGCACCGAGGACCGCGACGAGGTCGAGCGGTACGCGGCCGCGCAGCACCTCTCCACCGAGTGGCACGGCGACCGGCTCACCACGACCCAGCACCGCTCCGCGCTGGTCAGGCACCCGGACACCGCGGACGTCTCCTGGTTCAACCACGTCGCGTTCTGGAGCGAATGGAGCCTGGAGGAACACGTACGCGAGTTCCTGCGCGGCGAATGCGGCGAGGACCTGCCCTTCCGCACCTACTACGGCGACGGCGAACCCGTCGGCCGACCCGAGATCGAGCAGCTCAACGCGGCATACGAACAGGTCAGGATGGCCGAGCGATGGCAGCCGGGCGACATCATGCTGGTCGACAACATCCGCCTCGCGCACGGCCGTGAACCGTACGAGGGCGACCGCGAGGTGCTGGTCGCCATGGGCGACCCGGTGGCCCGGGAGGACTGCGAGCTGTGACCACGCGGAACCTGTCCCGCAGGACGGCCGGCCTTCCGCCCCTGGCACTCGCGGCGCTGCTGCCCGCCGCCCGCGAAGGCGGCGCCACCGACCTCGCGCTCGGCATCCCGCTCGGCGACCCGCCCGGCGCCGCCGTCGAGGCCGCGGCCGCCGCGCTGCGCTCCGGGGCACACCAGTACGCCGACCCGGCGGGCCTCCTCGACCTGCGCCTGGCGGTGGCGTCCGGACTCGGCCGCACCCGCGGGGTGGCCGTGGACGCCGAGCACGAGCTGACCATCAGCGCAGGGGCCACCGAGGGGCTGCTGGTGGCGCTCCTCGCCACCACCGACCCCGGCGACGAGGTGCTGATACCGCAGCCGTATTTCGAGAACCACCCCGGCGTCGTCGAACTCACCGGCGCCGTACCGCGGTTCGTGCCCCTCAGCACCCCCGGGTGGCGGCTGACCGAGGCCGCCCTGAACGCCGCGGTGACACCCCGGACCAGGGCGGTGCTGCTCAACAACCCCCACAACCCCACCGGCCGGGTCTTCGACCGGGCCGAGTTCGCGGCGCTCACGGCCGTCTGCGAGCGTCATGACCTGATCCTCATCACGGACGAGGTGTACGACCGCTTCACCTACGACGGCCGTACCCACCACTCGCCCGTGGGCTCCCTCCCCGCCCTGCGCGACCGCGGCGTCGTCGTGGGCAGCTTCTCCAAGACCCGCAGGATGAGCGGCTGGCGCCTGGGCTACTGCGTGGCACCCCCGGAGATCACGGCCGGGCTGCGCAGAGTCCACGAGCGCACCACGCTCGGCACCCCGCACCCCCTGCAGCGGGGGGCTGTCGCCCTCGGCCCGCTCGACGAGGCAGAGGTGGACACGGCACGCGCCACGTTCCAGGACCGGCGCGACCTCGTCTGCCAGGGGCTGCGCCGCGCCGGATTCACCGTCCACACACCGGAGGGCGGATGGTTCCTGCTCGCGGGAACGGCCGGCCTCGGCCGGACCTCCTCCGAGCTGGCCCGCGAACTCGTCACCCACGCCAAGGTCCTCGTCGCCCCCGGGGCGTCCTTCTTCGCGGACCCGGCCACCGGGGAGAACTGGGTCAGGGTCGCGCTGGTCCGCGACCGTACGGAGATCTCCCCCGCACTCGACCGCATCGCCGCACATCTATCGGACGCACCGCTCCCCGTGAGCAGTTGAGGAGACCCCCGTGGACGGGAAGCCGGTGCGGCGCAGCACCTCCCTGATCGGCACCGACACCTTCCGGACCCCGACCTGGGCGATCCCCGGACAGACCATCGCCAAGAGGGGAGTCCTGTCGACCTTGCGGGCCGTGCCGTCAGCGGTCGCGGTCATCTTGTCCCTCGCCTGGCGCGCTTCGCGCTCCCTCACCCTGGTGGTCGGCTTCGCCCAGCTCCTCGCGGGCGGCGCGGCCGCGTTCGGCCTGATCGCCACCGCGAACGTACTGACGGCGCTGCTGGCCGAGGGCCCCACCCCCGACCGGGTGATGGATTCGCTGCCGTCGGTCCTCGCCGTCGTGGGCTCCTACGCCCTGCGCGGTCTGCTGGAGAGCGCGGCCACGGTCCTCCAGGGGCGGCTGCGCCCACGCATCATGGCGGCGGCCCAGGACGCGATGGACAGCTCCGTGGTGGCCGTCGAGCTGAAGGCCTTCGACGACCCCAGCTTCCGCGAGCTGGTCCGCCAGGGCGTGATGCGCGGGATGCCCTCCATCGACCAGAGCATCCGTCTGCTGGCGGAGGTGCTGAGATCTCTGGTGTCGATGCTCGCGGCACTCTTCGCCACCGCGGTGCTGAGCCTGTGGCTGCTCCCCGTCATGCTGCTCGCCGCGGTCGCGGAGGTCTGGACCGCGACGCAGGTCGGCAAGCTGGACTTCATCAGCTTCCTGGAGAACTCCGCCCGGCAGCTGCGCATCGGGGTAGTCCAGGACCTGATCGCGAAACGCGAGGTGGCCGCGGAGGTACGGGCCTACCGCCTGCAGGGTCCCCTGATGGAGGAGCACCGGCGCGTCGCCGACCTGCTGACCGGCGAGGCCGTGGCACTGGAGACCAAGAAGGGCTTCGTCCAGCTGATCGGGCGCACGATGACCGGCTGCAGCACCGGGCTGGCGTACATCCTGCTCGGATACCTGCTGTACGCGGGACACATGCCGCTGGCGCTCGCCGGTACCGCCGTGCTGGCCATGCGCAACGCGAACACCGGGCTCGCCGTGACCATGCGGTCGGTCAACCGGATCTACGAGCTGTCGCACTACCTCCAGCTCTACCGCGACCTGCTCGACGACGCCGCTTCCCGCAGACGGCCCCCGTCCGTGGCGGCCGCACCCCACAACCCCGCCAGGATCCAGCTCTCCGGCGTCGAGTTCAGCTACCCCGACAGCCCCGCGCCCGCCCTCAGCGGCATCGAGCTGTCCATCGGCCGCGGTGAGGTGGTGGCGCTCGTCGGTGAGAACGGATCGGGCAAGACCACGCTGGGTAAAATCATCACGGGGCTGTACCGGCCGACCTCGGGCGCCGTGCTGTGGGACGGCGTGGATCTCGCCACGGCGACCGAGGAATCGGTCTTCGAGCAGGTCGCCCTGATATCCCAGGAGCCGGCGCGCTGGCCGATGACCGCCGCCACCAACGTCCGGATCGGCCGCCTCGACGACCCGGACACGTCGGACCGGCACTGGGACGAGGCGGTGTCGGCCTCCGGCGTCGACGAGGTGATGGCTTCCCTGCCGGGCGGTGAGGACACCATCCTCTCCAAGGAGTTCGTGGGAGGGCGCGACCTGTCCGGCGGGCAGTGGCAGCGCGTCGGCGTCGCCCGCGGTGTCTACCGCGACGCCGCCGTCCTCGTCGCGGACGAGCCCACGGCCGCGCTCGACGCCAAGGCGGAGGCCGTCGTGTTCGAGGGGCTGCGAAGGGCCAGCGAGCGGAGCGAGGGCGGCTCACGGACCACGATCCTGGTGACACACCGGCTGGTGAACGTGCGCCGTGCGGACCGCATCATCGTGCTGCACCAGGGCCGGATCGAGGAGCAGGGCACCCACGTGGAGCTGATGGCGCTCGGCGGCCGGTACGCGGAGATGTACGCGCTCCAGGCCGAGGCGTACGCGGAGGTCTGAAGCGGCCCGGAGCGGCCACCGGCGCCGGAACTTGGCTACTTGCGCCTGACCACCCCGGCCTCATAGGCGGCGATGGCCGCCTCCACCCGGTTGCGCACCCCCAGTTTGCTGAGGATGGCGCTCACATGCGCCTTGACCGTGCCTTCGACCAGGTAGAGCTTCGCTCCGATCTCGGCATTGGACAGCCCGGCCCCCAGCAGCGCCAGCACGTCGTGCTCCCGCTCGGTGAGGCGGTCCAGGGTGTCGCGCCGCGGGGCATCGGTCGCCAGCCGGCCCGTACGCAGTCCGGAGATGACCCGGGCGGCCACGTTCGGCGAGAGATAGGCGCCGCCGGCCGCGACCGCCTGCACACCGTTCAGCAGCTCCCGCGGGTCGTCCGCCTTCAGCAGGAACCCGTTGGCACCCGCCTGCAGGGCGCGGGCGATGAACTCGTCCTCCCCGAACGTGGTCAGCATGATCACTGCCGCCTCGGGACGGTCGCGGTATATCTGCTCGGCGGCGGCCAGGCCGTCGAGCCTGGGCATCTGGATGTCCAGGAGCGCCACGTCGGGGCGGTGCCTGCGGGCCAGCTCGACAGCGGTCTGCCCGTCGGCCGCCTCGGCGACCACCTCTATCCCCGGATCCCTCGCCAGGATGGCGCGGACTCCCGAACGGATCATCGCTTCGTCGTCGGCGAGGAGAATCCGCACCGGGGGCTTGTCTCCAGAAGTCTGCTGCACGGGGAAAGACTAATGCCGGGCAGGCGGTGGGGGAGCGGACCACGGGCCCCCGGCCACGGTATTGGCCGACTCCTGTCCCTGCCCCGACCAGGGGGCATGCCCCACCCCTGACGAAAGTCATGGCGGTCCTGGCGAACGACCGATGTGCCGGGACGCGCCGCTCCCTACGGTTGAAGCAATTCGAAAAGCCGAAGGGAAAACTTGTGATCACCCTGCGAGGGCTAACCAAGCGCTACGGCGACATCGTCGCCGTGGACGGCTTGACCCTGGACATCAAGGAAGGCCAGGTGACCGGCTTCCTCGGGCCCAACGGTGCCGGCAAGTCGACCACGATGCGCATGATCCTCGGGCTGGACCACCCGTCCGAGGGCGAGGCACTGATCGACGGAAAGCCGTACTCCTCGCTGCGTCACCCGATCCGGGAGGTCGGGGCGCTGCTGGACGCCAAGGCGCTGCACCCGGCCCGTTCGGCGCGCGCTCACCTGGTGTCCCAGGCCCGCAGCAACGGCATCCCCCTGAGCCGGGTGGACGAGGTCCTCGAGACCGTCGGTCTGACCAAGGTGGCCCGGCGGCGCGCCGGGGCGTTCTCGCTCGGCATGTATCAGCGGCTGGGTGTCGCGGGTGCCCTGCTCGGCGATCCGAAGGTGCTCATCTTCGACGAGCCGGTCAACGGTCTCGACCCCGATGGCGTGCGCTGGGTGCGCGAGCTGGTCCGGTCCCTGGCGGCGGAGGGCCGGACGGTCTTCCTCTCCAGCCACCTGATGAGCGAGATGCAGCTGACCGCCGACCAGCTGGTCATCATCGGAAGGGGAAAGCTGCTGGCCGACACCCCGATGGCGGACCTGCTGGCCAGCAGCTCACTGGCCTCGGTGCGGGTACGCGTCCCCAGCGCGGAGGACCTGCGCATGATGGTCGATCAGCTGTTGTCGTACGGCGATGTGCAGGTGGAGTCGCCGACCGGCGAGGATCTCGTCGTCAAGGGACGCAGCGCGGAGGAGGTCGGCGACCTCGCCCACCGGCTCGGCGTGCGACTGCACGAACTGCGCACCGTCTCGGCCTCGCTGGAGCAGGCCTACATGGAACTGACCGCGCAGAGCGTGGAATACGGAACGGGCAATACCACCGTGTTCGAGACCACGGATTCCCCGGTGGCGCAGAAGGCTGGAGCGTGAGTGCTGTGTCGACCGCTGTGAGTACACACCCCGACAAGAGCACGGCCACCCGTCCATCCGGGGGCGGCTTCGCCGGAGCGTTCACCTCCGAATGGACCAAGCTGTGGTCCATCCGGACGCCCTACGCCTGTCTGCTGGTGGGCCTGATCGTGACGGGCATCTTCACCTTCTACTACGGCTCGATCGCCCGGATCAACGACAAGCCGATCCAGCCGGTCGGCAACGCGTCGGCCTCGTCCGTCATCCTGGTCCAGTTCGTCTTCCTGGTCCTGGCGATGACCACAGTGACCAGCGAGTACGCCACCAGCAGCGTGCGCACCTCACTGCTGTGGGTGCCCGTCAGGCACCGGGTGCAGATGGCCAAGGCCCTGCTGAACGCCGTGGTGGGATTCGTCTGCGGCGTGCTGTACGGCGCCGTGGGCGTCGCGGTGGCGTGGGGACCCTTCCGCGGCCACGCCACGTTCGACGCCTCCAAGGTGGTGGCGCAGGTGCTGGCCATCGGCGTCTACTGCGCGCTGATCGGGGTGTTCGCGGTGGGGGTGTCCTTCGCGCTGCGGACCGCGGCCGGAGCGCTGTCGGTGCTCTTCCTCGTGATCTCCGCCCTGCCGAGCATGCTGGTGGGCCTGGGCGGCTCGGTGCTGCTGACCATCAACGACTACATGCCGCAGACCGCCGGTGGCTACTTCATGACCGGCAACGGCGACGGTCCCTATCCCGATGCCGTCGGGCTCCTGATCACGCTGGCGTGGGCCGTCGTCGCCCACATCGCCGGGGTGTATGTGCTGCGCAAGCGCGACGCCTGACCGGCTGACGCGCCGGAGGCCCCTCACGGCGGCCGACGGCCCGGATACCCCGGTGCCCGGTCACACCTGCGACTCCCCCGGCAGGTGTGACCGGGCTCCGGTTCGTCCGACATACTCCCTTTATATTCGGATGTATACGGCGTCTGCGGCCTTGTGTCTACGTATTGGCCTGTGATGATGTAGATGATTGACGGAAGACTTCTCCGTCAATCTGCGTATATAGTGCGGGAGTTGGCGGGCCCGGAGTTAGGCTGTTCATCGCCACTCGGGTGTGTTTGACGACCAAAGCGCATGGTTAGCGGATGTGGGCGCGTGCAGCGGCCATCAGTGATTCTGTGCTCATACAGGGGGATCTCAATGCAGAGTGTGCACTTCACGGTGGAAGATTTAGCGCAACTCAAGGTCCTGCCCACCGTGGGACCCGTCGCCGAAGCTGTCTTCGCGGTCGACCTCTTCAGGCGCGGAGGCGGAGGCGCGCCTTTCACCCGCTGGCGGGATGCCGTCAACCTGCGGATGCGCCGCGTACAGCCCGTCCCGGTCACCCCGCGCGTGCCGCGTCCCGCCGGTCCACCCGCGTCGCAGGACGGCACCGGTGGCGGTGCCTGGCTGTTCGACCTCCTGGCCCAGGAGCAGGAAGGGACATCCGGTGATGGCGAACACCCACCGGACCCGGTGGTGCGGCGGATGCTCCAGCTGGGCGTGGCCCCGTACTGGGGCAAGGCCCGGGGGTATCTGCAGATCGACCGGGACTATCGCTGCCGGGTCATGGCCGGCGGCGGGATCGAGGGCATGCTCCGCAACCTGCACACCTGGGTGGGGTGGCGGCCGCCGACGCTGACGATCGCGTCAGGGCGCGGAGGGGAGATCCAGCTGCGCGGCAGGGGACTGGCGATCGTGCCGTCCCTGTTCATCGACCGCCCGAGGATCTTCACCGGGCCCCGCGACGAGCAGCGCACACCCGTCCTCGTCTATCCGACGATCCTCGACTCCGCGGCGGCCAACACGCTGTGGGACTCGGCCGGGGCCGACGACCGGGCTCTCGCCGCCCTCGTCGGCCGCACCAGGGCCAGGGTGCTCGAGGCCCTGACCGAGACCTGCAACACCAGCGAACTGGGCCGCAGGCTCGGCATCTCGCCCGCCGCCGCGAGCCAGCACGCCGCGGTGCTGCGCGGCGCGGGTCTGATCACCAGCCGCCGCCGCTTCAACACGATGCTGCATTCGCTCACCCCCCTCGGCTCGGCCCTGGTGACGGTGGGCAGTCCCGTACCGAAACCGCTGACGGACCGGGGCGACCAGGGCCTGGAACTGACACTGGCCCCATGAGCGCGAGGGGTGGCCGTCCTACTCGGGGGGCCACCCCGTATAGCGGCGCAGCCCGTAGACCAGTGGCCTCGGCGGTGCCGGTGTCAGGCAACGCACGCGCAGCACCCCACCGAAGACGACCATGTGGTCACCCACGGTCTCGCTCCGGCGAACCTCGCAGTCGGCGACCGTATGGGCCTCGTCGACCAGGTGCGGAACACCGGTCTCCGCGGCCGCCTGCCACGCGACGCGGTCGAACCGGTCGGGCGCGCCGGAGCTGAACAGCTCCGACGTCGGGGCGGCGTGCTCGTGCAGCAGATTCACCGCGAACACCCCGGACGCCAGGATCGTGTCCAGCGTCGGGCTCGCCCTCCTGACACAGGCCAGCAGGACCGGCGGTTCAAGCGAGACGCTGCACAGCGACGAGCAGGTGAGCCCGACCGGTGTGCCGTCCCGACGCGCGCTGGTGAGCACGGCGACCCCCGACGGGAAGCTCGACATCAGCGAGCGGAATTCACCGCTCGTCACCATGGTGTGCTGGGAAGCACCCACGCCATGTCACCTCTCCGCAGATCGCACGACACTCCCGAAGGTCGCGGCCCCCATACCTTCCCGAGCGGCGGGTCGGCTGTCACCGGCTTTCACCGAGCGATTAATAACCCACCCGGTTGCCGTTTCCGGGGTGTCGTCATTAAGTCATTCCTTAATCCCTTCCCGAATTCTTCCCGGATCGTGTTCCGTTCGATCCGAATTCGTATACTCCGGTCCTGTGTGCCGGGCTGTCCGGTGCGCGTCGACGGAACCGAAGGAGCCGATCCGTGAGCGTGAATCCCTTTGAGGACCCTGATGGCGTCTACCACGTCCTGGTCAACGAGGAGGGCCAGCACTCCCTGTGGCCCACGTTCGCCGAGGTCCCGTCCGGCTGGACGGTGGCCCTGGAGGAGACCGACCGCCAGGCGGCGCTGGACTACGTCAACGCCAACTGGACCGACATGCGGCCGAAGAGCCTGATCGCGGCCATGGAAGGCGCATCGCGCCAGTGAGACCCGGTTCGTCAGCTGGATCAGCCGTGGCGACAGTCGCCCGGGGAGCGGGGGTTGAAGTGTCCGGAAAGCCAAGTCCGCCGTCGCGGTCGGCCCTCGCCGAACCCGCCGTGGCGCCGACCAGGGTCCCCAGATGGGCCGCGAGCGACATCCACGGCGACCCGGTGGACGAACAGGTCGTGCCACTGCCCGCCGCCGTGTTGCGGACTCTGCGCCGGCTGTCGGTCGACGAGTCCGTCGACCTGGCGGCGCTGCTGCTGGCACCGCTGGTGAAGGTGCTCGGCGAGATCACGGCGGAGCGGTCCGTCGCCGTCGGCTACCGCGCGCCGGAGCAGGAAGGCCAGGGTACGCCGCGCCCGCTCCACGTCGAGATCCCCGACGGCAGCTGGCGCGACCTGGTGACCGTGGTGTTGACCAGCAGCGCGCTGAGTCTGGTCCGCCCGCCGACCGCCTCGCCCCAGGCCTACGAGGTCGTTCTCGATCTCTCGCCGCTCCGCGGCGGACGTGGCCCGGCCGAACCGGTCGCCCTCGCGGCCGGGACCGCGCTCCAGGTGGTCTGCGGGACCGGGGAGAGCCCAGCCCTCCACCTCCACCACCGCACGCGCGTCATCGACGCCGCGTACACACGTCGGCTCGGCGGCTACTTCCGCGCCGCGCTGGACGGGCTGACGGCCTCCCTCGACGAGGAGCACGGACGACTGGAACTGCCGTCGGCACCGGAGCGCGACCACCACCTGAGCGGACTCGCGGGCCCCGTGGTGCCGCTGCCCGACCTGATGTTCCCCGGACTCTTCGAGGAACAGGTCCGCGCTCACCCGGACGACCTCGCGCTGTCCCACGACGACGTCCGATGGACCTACCGGACGCTCAACGCCGCGGCCAACCGCGTCGCCGCCGCCCTCCTTCAGCGCGGTCTGCGGCCGGAGGACGTGGTGGCGGTCGTGATGGAGCGCACCTGCGACTGGGCGGCCACCGTGCTCGGCGTCCTGAAGGCCGGCGGCACCTACCTGCCGGTGCGCCCCGACTTCCCCGCCCAGCGGGTGGCCACTCAACTCCGGCGCAGCGCATGCCGTTTCGTCGTCGCTGAACGATCCGCGCGCGGCCTCGTGGCGGCCACGGACGACGAGCCGGAGAACCCGAGGACCACCCTCTTCGCCGAGGACCTGCTGGAAGGCGAAGACGATCCGGGCAACCCCGGGACCGGGATCGGTCCGGAGCAGTCCGCCTACGTCTACTTCACCTCGGGGTCGACGGGAGCGCCCAAGGGCGCCCAGTGCGAGCACGCCGGGATGATCAACCACCTCTACGCCAAGATCGAATCCGTGGGGCTGGGCCAGGGCGACGTGGTGGCGCAGACCGCCTCGCAGTGCTTCGACATCTCCCTGTGGCAGCTGATCGCCCCGCTGCTGGTCGGAGCGGCCGTACGGATCGTCGACACCGACACCCAGCTCGACCCCGAGCGGTTCCTCGACGAACTGGCCGGCACCGAGGTGTCCGTCGCACAGCTCGTCCCCTCGTACTTCGAGATCCTGCTGGGCCTGCTCGAACGCACCCCCCGGGACCTCGGTGTGCTGCGCTCGATATCGGTCACGGGTGAGGCGCTCAAACTGGACCCGGTACGCCGCTGGTTCGCCGTGCAGCCCGGCATCCAGCTGGTCAACGCGTACGGGGCGACCGAGGTCAGCGACGACACGATGCACGAGGTGCTCACCGCGCCACCCGTGCGCGACTTCGTCTCGGTGGGCCGGTCCCTGCGCAACGTCCGCACCTACGTCCTCGACGCCCGCGGCCGCCTCGCCCCCCTCGGCACGCCCGGCGAGATCGTGTTCGCCGGGGTGTCCGTCGGACGCGGCTACATCAACGACGAAGAGCGGACCGCGGAGGCTTTCGTCCCCGACCCCTACGTACCGGGCGACCGCATGTACCGTACCGGCGACTTCGGCCGCTGGCTCCCGGAGGGCACCATCGAGTACCTCGGCCGACGTGACCAGCAGGTCAAGATCCGGGGGTTCCGCATCGAGATCGGCGAAATCGAGAACAAGCTGCGCACCGCACCCGGCGTGCACGACTGCGCCGTCGTCGTGGACCCCGGCGCCGGAGCCGACGCCGACAAGAGCCTCGCGGCGTTCTTCGTGGCCACCGGACAGGTGCGGGAGAACGAGCTGCGGGACCACCTGTCCGCACTGCTGCCCGACTACATGGTCCCCGGCCACTTCCACCACCTGGACACCCTGCCGCTCAACGAGAACGGCAAGGTGAACAAGCGGATGCTCGGCGAGCTGGCCGAGACCCTGGGCCACGCGCTGGGCTCACACACCGCCCCCGCGACGGACACCGAACGGTGGCTCGCCACGGAATGGGCCGAAGCGCTCGGCGTCCCTCTCGAGCGCATCGGCCGCGACGACCACTTCTTCCAGCTCGGCGGCACCTCGCTCACCGCCGTGCGACTCGTCGTCAAACTGAACCGCGCGATCTCCCTCAAGCAGCTCATCGGCTCACCCGTGCTGGTCGACCTGGCCGCGCAGATAGACGCCGGCCGCGAGGGGCAGAGCGCCGAGTACGGGCTGCTGCAGCCGCTGGTGGACCACGTGCCCGACCCGCTGGCCACCCTGGTCTGCTTCCCCTACGCGGGCGGCAACGCGGTCAACTTCCGGCTGTTCGCGGAACACCTGGCGGAACACGGAATCGCGGTACTCGGGGTGGAACTCCCCGCCCACGACTTCACGGGCTCCCCCGAAGAGCCGCAGGACGTCCCGGACATCGCGCGTCGAGTCCACGACGAGCTGCTGCGGCACGTCACCGGGCCCGTGATGCTCTGGGGACACTGCGCCGGAGGCGCCCACGCGCTGGCCACCGCACGGCTGCTGCGAGGAAGCGGCGCGCAGCTGACCGAGGTCTTCATCGGCGCACTGCTCCTCGACCCGGTCAGCGATCTCGAAGCCGAGGTCGACGAGGTCAGCGCCATGACTCCGCGGCAGATCACCGAACGGCTCATGGCGGACAGCTCCTACGTGGAACTGGACCGGCTCAAGCCCGAGCGGGCCACGCTCGTTGGCTCCGCGTACCAGCACGACGTGCGCTCGACCAACGCCTACCTGATGGACCTCCACGCGGACCCGGCGGCGCACCGCGTCGACGTCCCGGTCCATGTGGTGCTCACCGCCGACGACCCCAGCACCAAGGGCGACACGGAGCGCCACCGGAGCTGGGCGGGCGTGGCCGACCGGCTCGTGCCGCACGAACTCGCCGCGGGCGGGCACTACTTCATCAGCACCCGGGCCGCGGAGAGCGCTTCCCTCGTCGCCAGGGTGCGTGCGGCCGCCGGCCGGCCCACGGTCTGACGGCTGAGAACCAAGGGCCCGCCCGGCTTCTTCCGGGCGGGCCCGGCCCTTTCACAAGGCTCCGCGGCCGACGCCGCCGCATTTAACGCCTGACGAAAACACGCTGGTGGTAAAGGCTCGAATTCATGATCCGCCGATGTCGGTAACAGTGCTGGTCAGGGCCTTCTTCGGTCATTTCGAAAATGCTTGACGCTCTCTTCCGGCATCAACTAGCTTCGGCTCGGCCCCATGGTCGGAAAACATCCTAGAGGAACTGGAAAAAAGACTGTCACCGAGTTCGACGGCCGCCTCGATGGATGAGCGGTCAGCGCAATTCGGGTATCTCCTTTCCGCTTCCTCTCATCTGACGCTCTGCGTTGAGGAGTGAAGGGAACCCGTGGTGAACGCGCGCTCGCAGTCGATCGAGGACATCCTGCCGGTCACCCCGCTGCAGGAAGGAATGATCTTCCACCACGTCTACGACGACAGCGCGCCGGACGTCTACGTGGCCCAGATCGTGTTCCACCTCGACGGCGAGCTGGACCGGGCCGCCCTGCGCACAGCGGCCCGGGAGCTGCTGCGCCGCCACTCCAGCCTGCGGTCCGCCCTCCGCCAGCGACGATCGGGCGAGTGGGTGCGGATCGTGCGCCGGGAAGTACGTCTGCCCTGGCGCGAGGCCGACCTCAGCCACCTGTCGGACGCCGACCTCGCCGAGGCCGTGACGGCCGAGGCGACCACCGACCGGGCGACGCGCTTCCGCCTCGGTGACGCCCCGCTCGTCAGATTCACGCTGCTCGACCTCGGCGAGGACCGCTACCGCTTCGTCCTGACCGCTCACCATGTCGTCGTGGACGGCTGGTCGATGGCTGTGCTGCTGCGCGAACTCGTCGTCCTCTACCGCAACGGCGGCGACCCGCACGCGCTGCCCCCCGTCCGCTCCCACCGCGAACACCCCGCGTGGCTGCGCAGCCGGGACGAGGAAGCCTCCCGTACGGCATGGCAGGAGGCACTCGCCGGAATCACCGAGCCCTGCCTGCTCTCCCCGGGCGCCGACCGGACCCCCGTGGTGCCCGAGCGCCTGGACTTCGCCCTGGACGACGAGGCCAGTGGCGCCCTCACCGAGCTGGCCCGGGCCCGGGGCGTTTCCCTGAACACCGTGCTCCAGTGCGCCTGGGCGCTCGTCCTCTCCCACCTCACGGGGCGCGACGACGTCCTCTTCGGCGTGACCGTGTCCGGCCGCCCGCCGGAGCTGGAAGGCATCGAGAACATGGTGGGGCTGTTCATCAACACCGTCCCCATGCGGGTACGCCTGAAGCCGGACGAGACCCTGGCCGACCTGCTCGTCCGGGTGCAGCGCGAACAGGTCGCGCTGATGGACCACCAGTACCTCGGCCTGAAGGAGATCCAGCGGGTCGCGCACGTCGACGAGCTGTTCGACGCGGCCATGGTCTTCGAGAACTTCCCGCGTCACGCGGACGACGCGGACGCCGGCGCGCTGCGCGTGCGCGACGTGGAGTCGCGCAACGCCACCCACTACCCGCTCACCCTGGTCACCGGTGTGGGGGAGCGGGTCGGCGGCCGTCTGGTACATCGCCCCGACCTCTTCGACGCCGCACGCGTCGAGGCCATCTCCGGCACGCTCCAGCGCGTGCTGCGAGCCATCGCCTTCACCCCCGACCTCCTGCTGGGGCGTCTTGACGTGCTCGTGGAGGATGAGCGTCGGCGTGTGCTGGAGGAGTGGAACGATACGGCGGTGGAGGTGCCGGGGGTTTCGCTGCCGGTGTTGTTCGAGGAGCAGGTGGCGGCTGTTCCCGGTGCGTGGGCGGTGGCGTGTGGTGAGGTGTCGCTGTCCTATGGGGAGTTGGACGCGCGGGTGAACCGTCTCGCGCGGTTGTTGGTGTCGCGTGGGGTGGGGGTGGAGTCGCGGGTTGTGGTGGCTTTGCCGCGGTCGGTGGATGTGGTCGTCGCGCTCCTGGCGGTGTTGAAGGCGGGCGGGGGGTATGTGCCGGTGGATCCGTCGTATCCGGTGGAGCGTGTGCGGTTCATGGTGGAGGACTCGGCACCGGTGTTGGTGCTGTCGGTGTCCGGTGCGTTGGAGGGTGTGAAGACGCCGGGTGTTCCGGTGGTGTTGCTGGATGATCCGGGTGTGGTGGCGGAGCTGGCGGAATTCCCCTCGTCCTCGCTTGGTGTGGTGCCTGGGTTGTCGTCGGCTGCGTATGTGATTTATACGTCGGGTTCGAC
>NZ_JBHWJI010000088.1:0-25675 GCF_042731515.1 Streptomyces sp. NPDC059850 | reverse complement strand
CACTTTATGTCTTTTTATTTTTTCCTTTTTTTGTGTGTGTTTTTTTTTTTTTTTTTATTATTGGGGGTTTGGGTTGCGGGGGGGGGGGGCGGGTGTCGCCCGCCCCCCCCCGCCCCCCGGCGCATGAATGGCCGCGATGAGTCATCGACGCAATGAATCGCCGTACGGGGCAGAAAACGCGTAACGGATCCACGCGGAGCGCGCAACGATCGCGGCTTGTCGGCCGATCTCGGCGCAACGTACCGTTTTCTGTGTACGGTCACGTCTCCCCAGAGGTCTCCATGCCGCCGCTGCGCACCGCCCTGCTCCAGAGCTCCGGTCACCCCGGCGACCCCACCCGTAACCTCAAGGCCCTCGACGCCGCCGCCGAGCGCGCCGCGGCGGACGGGGCCGGGCTGCTGGTCACGTCCGAGATGTTCCTCACGGGCTACGCCATCGGCGACGGCGTCCACCGAATGGCCGAGCCCGCCGACGGGCCGAGCGGCCGGGCCGTGGCCGAGATCGCCGCCGAGCACGGCATCGCCGTCCTCTGCGGCTACCCCGAGCGCGCCGGGCAGGCCGTCCACAACTCCGCCCGCCTGGTCGGCCCCGACGGCGCCGCGCTCGCCAACTACCGCAAGACCCACCTCTTCGGCTGCTTCGAGAACGACTGGTTCACCCCCGGTGACACCCCCGTCGTCCAGGCCACGCTCGGCGGGCTGACCATCGGCATCATGATCTGCTACGACGTGGAGTTCCCGGAGAACGTCCGGGCCCACGCCCTGGCCGGGACCGATCTGCTGCTCGTGCCGACCGCGCAGATGCATCCCTTCCAGTTCGTCGCCGAATCCCTCGTCCCCGTACGGGCCTTCGAGAGCCAGATGTACATCGCGTACGTCAACCGCAGCGGCCCCGAGGGCGAGTTCGACTTCATCGGGCTGAGCTGCCTGGCCGGTCCCGACGGCACCATGCGCGCCCGGGCGGGCCGCTCCGAGGAACTGGTCCTCGGCGACGCCGACCCCAGGCTGCTGGCCACCTCGCGCCGGATCAACCCCTACCTGCGCGACCGCCGCCCCGGGCTGTACGGGTCCCTCGGCTGACCCCGCCCCCCTCACCTTCACCCTCACCCTCGCTCGATCCGCAAGGAGTCCGTACCCGATGACGTCCACGGTGCCCACCGCCGTCCACGACGAGCACGAGTCCGAGCACACCGACACCCTTCCGCCGGTCACCATGTTCGGCCCGGACTTCCCGTACGCCTACGACGACTTCCTCGCCCATCCGGCGGGCCTCGGCCAGATACCGGCGACCGAGCACGGCAGCGAGGTCGCGGTCATCGGCGGCGGGCTGTCCGGCATCGTGACCGCGTACGAGCTGATGAAGATGGGCCTGAAGCCCGTCGTGTACGAGGCCGACCGGATCGGCGGGCGGCTGCGCACCGTCGGCTTCGAGGGTTGCGACGGGGAACTGACCGCCGAGATGGGCGCGATGCGGTTCCCGCCGTCCTCCACCGCGCTCCAGCACTACATCGACCTGGTCGGCCTCGTCACCGAGCCGTTCCCCAACCCGCTGGCCCCGGACACCCCGTCCACGGTCGTCGACCTCAAGGGCGAGTCCCACTACGCCCGCACCATCGACGACCTGCCGCAGGTGTACCGCGAGGTCGCGGACGCCTGGAACGCCTGCCTGGAGGAGGGCGCGGACTTCTCCGACATGAACCGCGCCATCCGCGAGCGCGACGTCCCGCGCATCCGCGAGATCTGGGCGAAGCTCGTGGAGAAGCTCGACAACCAGACGTTCTACGGCTTCCTCTGTAACTCCTCGGCCTTCACGTCCTTCCGCCACCGCGAGATCTTCGGCCAGGTCGGCTTCGGTACGGGCGGCTGGGACACCGACTTCCCCAACTCCATCCTGGAGATCCTGCGCGTCGTCTACACCGAGGCCGACGACCACCACCGCGGCATCGTCGGCGGCAGCCAGCAGCTTCCGCTGCGGCTGTGGGAGCGCGAGCCCGAGAAGATCGTCCACTGGGCGCAGGGCACCTCGCTGTCCTCCCTCCACGACGGCGCGCCGCGCCCGGCCGTGACCCGGCTGCACCGCGCCGCGGGGCACAGGATCGTGGTGACGGACGCGGACGGTGACATCCGCTCGTACCGGTCGGTCGTCTTCACCGCGCAGTCCTGGATGCTGCTCTCCAAGATCGACTGCGATGACTCGCTCTTCCCGATCGACCACTGGACGGCGATCGAGCGCACCCACTACATGGAGTCCAGCAAGCTCTTCGTCCCCGTCGACCGGCCGTTCTGGCTCGACAAGGACGAGCAGACCGGCCGGGACACGATGAGCATGACGCTCACCGACCGGATGACCCGCGGTACGTACCTCCTGGACAACGGCCCGGACCAGCCCGCCGTGATCTGCCTCTCGTACACCTGGTGCGACGACAGCCTCAAGTGGCTGCCGCTGTCCGCGAACGAGCGGATGGAGGTCATGCTGAAGTCGCTGTCGGAGATCTATCCGAAGGTGGACATCCGCAAGCACATCATCGGCAGCCCGGTCACGGTGTCGTGGGAGAACGAGCCGTACTTCATGGGCGCGTTCAAGGCCAACCTGCCCGGCCACTACCGCTACCAGCGACGGCTGTTCACCCACTTCATGCAGGACCGGCTGCCGGAAGGGCAGCGCGGCATCTTCCTCGCGGGGGACGACATCTCCTGGACCGCGGGCTGGGCCGAGGGCGCCGTACAGACCGCGCTCAACGCGGTGTGGGGCGTGATGCACCGCTTCGGCGGCGCCACCGATGCGCACAACCCGGGTCCTGGCGACGTGTACGACGAGATCGCGCCCGTCGAACTCCCGGAGGACTGAGCCCCCTTAGCCGGTGGCTGGCAGGGGAGTGAGCAGGCAGCGCCCGACCAGACCCACGGTCTTGTCGATCCGCTCCGTGAACTCCTCCACCAGCTCCGGCAGCGCCCGCAGGCCCCACAGGGCGCGGAACGACGCCCACGCGGCGTCCCGCGCCTTGTCCAGGCTCCACGAGCCGATCAGATGGGTGAGCGGATCGGCCGCCTCCAGCGGATCCGGGCCGGGCATCAGCTCCTCCCGGATCCGCTGCTCCATCTCGGTCAGCATGGCCCCGACCTGGTCGAAGTCGTCCTCCAGGGCGGCCGGTTCGGTGTTCCGGGCCCGGCAGGTGTCCACCAGCGCGAGCGCCAGGTCATGGCCGATATGGGCGTTGATCCCGGCCATGGCGAACTGCACCGGGCGGACGCCGGGGTGGCCGCGCAGCTCGAACAGCGGCCGCCAGCAGGCCGGGGGCCGCCGCCCGGCCGCCCCCGCGTCGACCGCTGCCAGATAGCGGCAGGCGAACCGTACGTCCAACTCCTCGGTGGCGGCCGGGTCCTGGAAGCCGCCGGTGCCGAGGCGGCGGCCGACCTCCTCGGTGACCCGCAGATACACCCGGTTGAAGACCGCCACCCCGTCCTCGGGCGGCAGCGCCGCGCCGAGCGCGCTCATGCGCGCCACGACGCTCCGCACGGTGCGCGGCGGGGTGAGCCGCTGGGCGGGCATCGGCATCGGCATCGTCATGGGGAGCAGCGTGACAGCGCGCGCCGCTTGTCGGCAGTCGGTGTGCCGTCACATCCCCCGTACGGCGGAGCGTTTCGTGACGCGTTTACAGCGCCACCGCTTTACAGCGCCCCCGCGTCGCGCGCCGTCCACATCGACGGGTACAGCGGACGCCAGCCCAGCTCCTCGCGCAGCCGCAGATTGGAGGTGCACCCCCACCAGGTGTCGCCGTCCGTCCGCTCGGTCATGCCCTCGGGGAGCGGCACCCCGAGGATCTGATGCAACTCGACGATGGTCGCCGGGGCATCGTCCACGATGTTGTACTTCCGCCCCGACACCGAGCCGCCCGCCGTACCGCCGGGGGCGCGCAGCAGCCGCAGCAGCGCCTGCGTCACATCCGCGTGATGGACCATGGCCAGCCGCTGGTTCCCGGGCCAGGTCCCGGTCAGCCGGAGCGCTTCGGCCAGATGCGGGTCGCCGTCCCCGTACACGAAGGCCAGACTGCCGATCCGCAGGTCGAGGCCGTGATCCCGGTGCAGCGCCAGCAGTTCCCGCTCGGCCTCCGCCTTCGAGGCGGGGTAGGCGCCCCACAGCGCGCCGCCGGGCACGCTCTCGTCGTCCTCCACCAGCGGCCGCCCTCGCGAGGCGCCGTACGTCGTGTTCGTGCTGACCTGGACGAACCGGCTCGTGCCCGCCTCGACCGCGGCCCGTCCCAGGGCCACCGCGGCGTCCCGGTTGACCGCCCACGCCTCCTCGTCCGGCACCCCGCGGAACGCCGCCGCGATGTTGACGACGGCGTGCGCCCCGTCCATCGCCTTCCGCAGATCCTTCTCCTCGCGCAGATCGCCGACCGCCACCTGCGCGCCGAGCGCCGCGAACGGCGCGCCCCGCTCCTCGTCGCGGACCAGCACCCGCACCTCGTTCCCGGACCGGGCCTCCGCCAGCAGCCGCTTCGCGAACCGCTGTCCCACCCGGCCCGTCACACCCGTCACCAGAATCAACGGCATCGCGAACAACCGCCCTTCGTCTCGATTGGTTGGGCTCACGGGCTCACCCTGCGCCCGCTGACCAGGACACCGGGAGAGACCTCCGTATCCAGGGATCGGCAGACCCTGGATACGGGCGGGCCGTGGCGCGACGATGGTGGGCGTGCACCGAACGGAACTCGCGGACTTCCTGCGCCGCCGCCGCGCTCGCCTCGGCCCCGCCGACGTGGGGCTCACGCCCGGCCCTCGGCGGCGTACGCCCGGACTGCGCCGGGAGGAGGTCGCCCAGCTCACCGGCATGTCCACGGACTACTACACCCGGCTGGAACAGGCCCGCGGCCCGCGCCCGTCCCGCCAGATGCTGACCGCGCTGGCCCGTGCGCTACGGCTCACCGACGACGAGCGCGACCACCTCTTCCACCTGGTCGGGGAGGAACCGCCGCGCGACACGACCACGTCCGGGCATGTGCGCCCGGGGCTGCTGCGGGTCCTGGACCGGCTGTACGACACCCCGGCGCAGGTGATCACCGACTGGGGCGATGTGCTCGCGCAGAACGCGATGGCGGCCGCCCTGGTCGGCGACATCACCGCCCGCCCGCCGGGCGACCGCAACATCCTCCGCAGCTTCTTCCTCCGGCGCCCCGGCACCGCGATCTTCCCGTCCGTCGACTTGGGCGAGCACGCCCGCACCCACGTGGCCGCCCTCCGCGCGGTGGTCGCCGCCCGCCCCGACGACCCGGGCCCGGCGGCCCTGGTCGCCGAACTGCGCGCGGGGAGCGCGGAGTTCGCGGCGCTGTGGGAGAACCACGAGGTCGCGGTGCGCCGCTCGACCGTCAAGCGGTTCGTGCACCCGGTGGTGGGGGCGCTGGAGCTGGAGTGCGAGGTGCTGCTGAGCACGGAACACGCCCAGCGCCTGATCGTCCACACGGCGGCCCCGGGCAGCGAGTCGGCCGAGCGCCTGGAGCTGCTACGAGTGGTAGGCCTCCAGGACCTGACCCCCAGCCCCTGACCCCGCGGGGCCTTCATCCCCCACCCCGCCCCTTCCCGAAACCGGGGACACCCCGGGCCCCGCTGGGCGTGGCGTCGGCGACAGGGCCTGCGGTGCGCGGCCGCCACCGCAGGCGCTGCTCGCGCCGGGCGTGGTGTCGGGGCGCGGGCGGGCGCCGCCCCGCGTGCGTCGGGGCCGGGGTGCCCCCGGTTGGGGGACAGGGCCTGCGGTGCGCGGCCGCCGTCGTACGCGCTGCCGACGTGGTGGCGGACTCCGCCCGCGCCGGGCCCGGGCAGCGCGCGTGCCGGGGTCCGGGGTGTCCCCGGTTTCGGGGAGGGGCGGGCTTGGGGAATGTCCCACGGTGCGCCGCCCGACGCCGCCCGACGCCGCGCAGCCGGGGCCGGGCGTGGGGTCGGGGCGCCGCGTGGGTTGGGGGCCGGGGTGGGGGAGCGGGGCCGCTGCGCGTTGGCCGGGGCGCGAGCCATGATCGGGGTGCTGGTGACTTCTGGCGCGTATGGGAACCTCTGTACGGCCGGTCGTGGTGTTCGGCCACTACTCGTTCGGCTCTGTGATGTGCAGGGCGTCACGGAGATGGAGCAAGACCATGGCGAGATTTGGCTGGATGCTGCACGGCGACGGCAAGCACCTGCGGCCGGGGGAGGTGGTGAAGCCCGGGGAGCGCCTGACCTGGAGCCGGACGATCGGGCTCGGCGCCCAGCATGTGGTGTCGATGATCGGCGCGTGTTTCGTGGCCCCGGTGCTCATGGGCCTGGACCCCGGCCTGGCCCTGATGGCGTCCGGTGTGGCGACGGTCCTCTTCCTGCTGATGACGCGCGGGCGGGTGCCCAGCTACCTGGGTTCCTCGCTGTCGTTCGTCGGTGTGGCCGCGGTGATCGCCGGGCAAGGGGGCGACATCGGGACCCTGACGGGCGCGATGCTCGTGGTGGGTCTCTGCATGGTCGGCTGCGGTGTTGTCATCCAGATCCTCGGCGCCCGGATCATCCACGCCGTGCTCCCGCCCACGGTGACCGGTGCGGTCGTCATGCTGATCGGCTTCAACCTGGCGCCGGTGACGGCCAGCACGTACTGGCCCCAGGACCAGTGGGCGGCCCTCGCCACGATGTTCTTCACCGGTCTCGCCCTCGTCGTACTGCGAGGCTTCTGGTCGCGCATCGCGATCTTCCTGGGCCTGGTCTTCGGCTACGTACTGTCCTGGGTCCTCGACCGGACCGCGGGGCAGATCCACTCGGCCGATGGCTCCGGCAAGGTCACGGACCACTGGCGCATCGACTTCTCGGGCGTCGTGAAGGCCGACTGGATCGGCCTTCCCACTTTTCACGCCCCGAGTTTCTCGCTCTCCGCGATCCTGGTCGCCCTGCCGGTGATCGTCGCGCTGGTCGCCGAGAACGCCGGACACGTCAAGGCCGTGGGGGAGATGACCGGTGACTCCCTGGACGACAAGATGGGCACGGCGATCATCGCCGACGGTACGGCCACGGTGCTCTCCACCGCGGTCGGCGGCCCGGCCACCACGACGTACGCCGAGAACATCGGCGTGATGGCGGCGACCCGGGTCTACTCCACCGCCGCCTACTACGCCGCCGCCGGGTTCGCCCTGCTCTTCGGGCTGTGCCCCAAGTTCGGGGCTGTCGTGGCCGCCATCCCCGGAGGTGTGCTGGGCGGCATCACCGTCATCCTGTACGGCATGATCGGCCTGCTTGGCGCGCAGATCTGGATCAGGAACAAGGTGGACTTCACCACGCCGCTGAATCTCATCCCCGCCGCCGCGGGCATCATCGTCGCCATCGGCGGGGTCTCGTTGAAGTTCACCGACCACTTCGAGGTGAACGGCATCGCTCTCGGCACTCTCATCGTGCTCACGGGATACCACGGTCTGCGCTGGCTGTCCCGGGCGTCGGGCCAGCGGCAGGGGCCGCTTCTGGACGGTGGAACCGGCGCCTACGGGGACGACAGGGCGACGTCCGGCTGAGCCCGGGGACCCAGCGCCGCGTCCCCCGGGAGCGTGGGTTCCCGGGGGACGCGACGTATCCACGGACTACCGGATGAGGGCCGTGGACTACCAGGTGAGCGCGGTCGACTGCTTGCTGGTGGCCGTGCAGTAGGAGGTGAAGCTGCCCGCGGGGTCGTTCACGGTGAACTTCAGCGACCAGTTGGTCGCGCTGGGCTTCCCCGTCAGGACGACCGAGTCGGTGGTGTCACCGGTGGCCAGGGACCCGGAAGCCAGCGGGAGCGGACCGAAGGCGAGCGGGTCGCCCGCGTTCGCGGCCTTGTGCACGGTGCCGGAGAACTGAACCTGACTCGTCGCACCACCGGACGTCTTGTTCAGCTTCAGCGTCGCGGTCACGGTGTTCGCGCCGAGCGGGAACTGCGTGCGGATGTCGGTGGAGTCGATCCGTACCGTCTTACCGCCGGAGTCGGCCGCGGTGAGCGTGACGGTTCCGCTGCCCGCGGTGGCGCAGTCGTACGAGGCCGTCGCCGTCCCCGGAGCCACGGCGACAGCCGAACCGGCCAGCGCCAGGGACGCCGCGAACGCGCCCGAGGCGGCGATCGCGGTGAGGGTGAACCGTCGCGTCGAGAAGCCGTTCATGAGGGTGCTCCTTCTTGGCAGGTGCCGTATTCCTGACAGAACTGGGATGCGTGCGAGTGCCGGGCCCGGCGTCACCACCGCAGTACAACCCGTGATCCTCTGCTGGCGATTGGCGATCTCTTGGCTGCCGCCGGTGAACGTCGCCGAACATAGGCCGGGTATGGCACACCTGGGCAGGGTGGACTCGACTCTTCCGCCCCAGGGAGCGCCCATGGACCCGACAGGAGCAGCCTTGTCCGAACCACAGACCTCGGCCCCCGCGGAGTGGCGCGTCGTGCTCAACGACGAGGGGCAGTACTCGATCTGGTGGACCGATCGTGAACTGCCCGGCGGCTGGCGTGCCGAGGGAACCAGCGGCTCGCGGGAGCGGTGTCTGACCCGGGTGGAGGAGGTGTGGACCGATCCGCGCCCGGCGGGGCTGCGCCGTCGTACGGCGGAGGGGGCGAGCGCGGTGGGTGGGTGCGTAGCGGAGGCCGTCGGACGGCAGGCGCGCCGGGTGCCGGGGGCGGCGGCGGTGCGGGGTGACGGGTTCGCGCTGTCCTTCGGAAGGCTCGAAGCGGAGTCGAACCGCTGGGCCCGCTATCTGCGGTCGCTGGGCGTGGGGCGCGGCACGCTGGTGGGGGTGCTGCTCGGGCGGGGTGCCGAGCTGCACGCGGTGACGCTGGGCGTGTGGAAGGCGGGGGCCGGGTGTCTGCCGCTGGACCCGGAGTTCCCGGCGGCCCGGCTGCGCGCGCTGCTCGCCGCTACGGGGGCGCGGGTCCTGGTCAGCGAAGTGGCGTACGGGCCGGACGGGGCCTGGGGGCAGGTCCGGTACGTGGACGATCCCGAGGTCCGCGGCGCGCTGGCCCGGCACTCGGACGAGCCGCTGGCCGGGGCGCCGGATCCGGAGGACGTGGCGTATGTGACGGAGGTGCCCGCGGCGGCCGGGCGCCCGCTCGCCGTGGCGGTCACTCACCGCGGTCTGGCGCACCATGTGACGGCGGCGGCAGAGGAGTTGACCGGCGCGGGTGACGGCGGCACGGCGGTGTTCGCGTCGGTCGCCTCCGAACTCGCGGCGACGGGCCTGTGGGCGCCGCTGTGCGCCGGGCAGCGGGTGCTGCTCGCACCGCAGGCCCTGGACCTGGCGGAGCTGGGGGAGTGGCTGGCGGCAGCCGCCGCGTTCGCCTTCCTGATTCTGGCGCCCAGTCATATAGAGCTGCTGGCACGGCAGTTGGGCGATGTGGGGAGCGCGGCGCTGGCCGGGGTGTTCGTGGTCGCGGGCGGGGAGCCGGGGCCCGCGGCGGCCCGGCTCGCCGGGCTGCTCGGCCCCGGGCGGCTGCGTACCGCGTACGGGACGGCCGAGACCTCGTACGGCACCCTCCTGAACCCCGCGCGTCCCGGCGCGGACACCCGGCTGCGGGTGCTCGACGGCGCCTGCCTGCCGGTCCCGGACGGCGCGGTGGGCGAGCTGTACGTGGCCGGTCCGGGCGTCGCCCGGGGCTATGTGGGCCGGGCCGCGCTGACGGCGCGGCGGTTCGTCCCCGACCCTTACGGCCCGGCGGGGACGCGGATGCACCGCACCGGGCAGCCGGCGCGCCGGACGGCGGCGGGGGAGGTGCGGCTGCTCGGCCGTACCGACCGGCAGCTGTGGGTGCGCGGCCACCGGGCCGACCCGGCGGAGACCGAGGAGGCGCTGTACGACCACCCGAGCGTCGGCGAGGCCGTCGTGATCGGCGTACACGCCGCGCCGGGCGATGTGCGCCTGGCCGCCTACGTGGTGCCGCGCCCCGGCGCGCAGGGCCTGGACGCGGCGGCACTGGCGGCCCATTGCGGGCGGCGGCTGCCCGGGCACCTGGTCCCCGCGAGCGTCACCCTCCTCGACGAGGTGCCGCGCGACGCCGACGGGCGGGTGGAGCGCGCGGCGCTGCCCGGGCCGTACGGGCGGGACGGGCAGAGCGGGCAGGGCGGGCGCGGCGGGCCGGACGGCTCCGGCGGGCGGGCTTCGCCGCGGCCGCGCGCGTTTCTCGGCGGGTGCGGCCTCGCGGAGCTGCTGGCGGCCCACCGGGTGCCGGGCGCCTGCGTCGCCGTACTGGAGGACGGCGCCCTGGTGGCGGTCGAGGCCGCGGGCAGCGACGGTGCGGGCAGGCCGATCACCCCGCGCACCGCCTTCCCGGTGGGGAAGCTGAGCCTGCACGTGGCGGCCCTGGGCGCGCTGCGCCTGGTGGACGAGGGGCTGCTGGCGCCGGACGCCGAGGTCGGTCGCGCCGGGGACACGCCGGTCACCCTGGCGGACCTGCTGGGCGGCCGCCGCGCCGACGCGGGTGCCGCACCGCTGCCCGCGCTGCTGGAGGACGCCACGGGCGAGGCGTTCGGCCCGTTGATGCGGCGCCTGGTGCTCGGGCCGCTCGGCCTGGACGACAGCTGTTTCGGTGGGCCCCCGCCCCGTACGAAGGGCAGGACCGGCGCCCCGGCGGCCCGCGTGGGCCACGACGCCGCCGGCCGTCCGCTCGACGGCGCCCGCCGGGCCATGGATGATCCCGCGAAGCTGTGGACCACTGCCGCCGACCTGGCCGAGGTGGCGTTGGAGGTCCGGCGTTCCGTGCTCGGCGCCCCGCTCGCTCTGCTCGGCCGGGACACCGCGGCCCGTATGCGCGATGCCCTCGGATCCGGCACGGAGTTCGGGTACGAGGCGGCCTCGCCCGGCCATTACGCAGCGTCGGTGCTCTCCCCGCGCACGGGACGCGGCCTCGTCGTCCTGGCCAACGGCCGGGCGGGGGACCGCGTGCGCGAAGAGGTCGCGGTTCGCCTGGTTCGTGTACGCCAATTAGCGGAGGGTCACCGGACGGTTGGTGACGGAACGTGGCGAAACCCGCTGGATTCGCAGGAAGGGAACGAAACGATCGGTACGTAGCGTGAGTTGCCACAGAACCGTGTTGTCAAGAACAGGTTTCCTTCACAGAATGACACCGCAGTGTCTTCGCGGGGGGCGGGGCGTGCTTCAGTCCTGGAAGGAGGCGGTGTGGCGCCCCAGTTGTCGTTCCAGGTGCTGGGTCCGCTCAAGGTGAGTGTGGACGGTCGGCCACTGCTGCTGCGCAGCGCACGGCAGCGCACGGTGCTGGCCGTACTGCTGCTCACTCCGGGACGCGTCGTTTCCGTGGACGCGCTCGCGGACGCCGTCTGGCACAGCGATCCGCCCGCGACCGTCCGCAACCAGATCGCCATCTGCGTCTCCGCGCTGCGCAAGACGTTCCGCGACGAGGCGGGCGTGGACGGCCTCATCGAGACGCAGCTGCCCGGCTATGTGCTGCACCGGGAGGGCCATTACGTCGACGTGGCCGACCTGTACGAATCGTCCGCCGCCGCCCGCGCCGCCGCCGAGGCCGGGGACACGAACGAGGCCGCGGCCCGCTTCGAGGACGCCCTCGCGCTGTGGTCGGGGCCGGTGCTCGACGGCATGGACGGCAGCGCGCTGAGCGGCGCGGTCGGCCGGATCTCCGAGCTGAGGACCAACCTCACCGAGGAGTACGCCGCCGTCCAGCTCCAGCAGGGCCGCTACCGGTCGGTGGTGGAGTGCCTGGGCCCGGTCGTCGCCGAACACCCGCTGCGCGAGTACGCCCGCGCCATCCTCATGCGGGCGTACCACCTGTCGGGCCGCCGGTCCGAGGCGCTGGACTGCTACCGCGAAGGGCGCCGCGTCCTGGTCGCGGAGCTGGGCGTGGAGCCGGGCGCCGAACTGCGGGAACTGCACCGCACGGTGCTGGAAGGCGACGGGCGGGCCCCGGCGCGGACCACGCCCGCACCGGACACCGCCGCTCCCGACGCCACTGGTTCCGGCGCCGCTCCCGATGCCGCTCCCGGCCCCGCCGCTGTCGTCGTGCCGCGCCAGCTGCCCCGGTCGCCCGAACCGTTCGTCGGCCGGGAGAGCGAACTGGAGCTGCTGCGGCGGCTCGTGCCCGCGCCCCCCGGGTACGCGGGCGGTACGACGGCCCGCATCGCGGCGGTCAGCGGCACCGCCGGGGTCGGCAAGAGCGCGCTCGCCCTGTACTGGGCCGACCGCGTCGCGGGGCGCTTCCCCGATGGCCAGCTCTACCTGGATCTCCAGGACCCGCACGGACCCGACGGCACCGGCACCCCCGAGGCGGCCCTGGAGCGGGCGCTGCGCGCGCTCGGCGTGCCCGGCGCCTCGATCCCCGCGGGCCTGGAGGACCGGGTCGCGCTCTACCGCGGCACCCTCGACGGCAGACGGCTGCTCGTCGTCCTCGACGACGCCCGCTCCGTGGACCAGATCCGGCCGCTGATGCCCGGCCGGGGTCCCGCCCGGGTCCTGGTCACCAGCCGGGACCCGCTGGACGGACTCGCCGGGTCGTTCGCCGTGGCCCGCGTGGAACTGGGCGCCATGAGCCCGGACGAGTCCCTGGACCTGCTCGCCGCCACGATCGGCGAGCACCGGGTGACGGCCGAACCGGCCGCGGCGCGGCGCCTGGTGGAACTGTGTGACCGGCTTCCGCTGGCCCTGCGGGTCGTCGCCACCCGGCTGCTGTCCGACCACCGGTGGACGCTGCGCCAGATGGCGGCGCGGATGGAGGACCGCCGCGAGCGCGTGAGCGTGCTCAGCCCGGGCGAGAGCGGGGCGCGCTCGAGCGTCTGGCTCGGCTACCGGGCCCTGTCGGTGGAGGCCGCGCGGCTCTACCGGCAGCTGAGCATGCTGGACGTGCCCGACTTCCCGGGCTGGATCGGCGTCCCCGTCCTCGGTATCACCCCGGGCGCGTCCGAGGAACTGCTCCACCGCCTCGTCGACGCCCAGCTCCTGGAGGTCCGTCCCGCGCCCGGCGGCAGCACCCGCTTCCGCTTCCAGAACCTGATGCGCCAATTCGCCCGGGAGCGGTGCCTGGCCGAGGACAGCGCGCGGGAGCGCGAGCGGACCCTGGAGCGGGTCCTGACCGCCGTGCTCACGCTGGTGCACGCCGCCCAGGAGCAGCTGTACGGCAAGAGCGAGGCCCCGTACGACGGCCCGGGACTCCCCAAGCCGGTCCCGGGCGAGACGGTGAGCGAACTCGTCGCCGACCCCATCGAGTGGTTCGAGGGCGAGCGGGAGGTGCTCGGCGCCCTGGTGGCGCAGGCGGTGCGCGACGGGCAGGCGGACCGCGCCTGGCTCCTCGCGGTGGGGACGGTTCCGTTCTACGAGACCCGCAACTACCTGGAGGACTGGCGGCGCACCGCCGAGTGCGCCCTGGAAGGCGCCCGGCGCGCGGGCGACACGCGCGGGGCGGGCACCATGCTCCGCTCCCTGGGGACGCTCGCCATCTACCAGCGCCGCTACGAGGAGGCGCGGGAGCGGCTGCTCACCGCCCTGACCCATCTGGAGCGGAGCGACGACACCCAGGGCCGGGCCATCGTGCGCCGCAACCTCGCGGTGTGCGCCCGCTTCTTCGGCGACCTCGCCGAGGCGGCCCGCTACTGCGAGGAGTCGCTGGTGCTGTTCCGGCGGTCCGTGGACAACTCGGGCCTCTCTCACGCGCTCGGGCTGCTCGCTCAGATCGAGATCGAGCAGGGCAATCCCGAGCGCGGCGTGGAGCTGAGCAACGAGGCGATCGAGGTCAGTTACGAGGCGGGGTCGCTGCGCAGCCGCACCCAGAACCTCTACCGGCTCGCCGAGGCGCTGATCGGCGCGGGCCGGTCGGCGCAGGCGGAGCGGATCTGCCACGACGTGGTGGGCCTCACCCGCGGCCAGGGCGACCGGCTCGGTGAGGCCCACGGCCTGTGCGCCCTCGGCGAGGCGCGGTGGCGGCAGAACGAGCCGCACAAGGCCCGCGCCAGCCTGCTGCGGGCGCTGCGCCTCGCCGAAGAGGTGGGCGACCGGTTCCTCCAGGCCCGGATCGTCACCCACCTCGCCTGCGCCGATGCGATCCGCGGCGGCACCGGCGCGGGTGAGCCCCTGGACTGGGCCCAGGAGGAGTTCCGTACGCTCAACGCGCCGATGTGGGAGCGGCGTGCCGGGCGGCTGCGTGAGGTGCTGGAGTCGCACGACACGGTCCGCCCCATCGACGGATCAATCCTGGCCTGTCTGCTTGCCGACCGCTGAGCCGACCGCTGAGCCGCGCGTCACGTCCAGGGCAGATCGTCCTCACCGCTACCGGCACTTCCCTGCGCTCTGATCCCGGTCCACGGCAGATCGCCCGTGCTCTGCCCGGCGCCCACGGCGAGAAACAGAGGAAGAAAGAGGAGCGCGGTGCCGGCGAGCGCGCTCGCGACCATACGGGGCTTACGCATGATGAAATCTCCTCATGGTTTATCGAAATGCTACGGAAGTGTTCTGGTGACCTTCTGCAAGCATCCTACGAGTGCGCGCTTTTGACGTGGTTTCGCGGCTATTTCGCGTACTCGAAATCGACTCGAAAGCGCGCGAAAAGCGCCCGTGTATAGGCTTCTGGACGGTAATTCACAGGAGATTTCGCGGGATGGAGATTGCGCTGTGCTGAACTCTGCTGGTGTGGCCTTCCGGCCCGCCGAAGGAGCCGCCGAGCCGGCTGACCCGGGCGCGGACGCGCCGGGGACGCTTGAATTCCGGCTGCTGGGTCCGGTCTCCGTGTCCCGGGCGGGCGCGGCGGTCCCGCTGTCCGGGACGAAAATCCACACCGTGCTCGCGGTGCTGCTGCTCGCACGCGGCACTCTGGTCGCCGACAGCCGGCTGAGCGCCGCGCTGTGGGGAGACGAGCCGCCGCTCACGTCGAACGCGCAGATCTATACCTATGTCTCCCGGCTCAGAAAAATGCTCGGGAACCGGGTGCGAATCTTCCGGAAAGGGCCGGGATATGTTCTCGACGCCCGCGAGGCAGAGGTCGACCTTCTCTCTTTCGACCGGCTCGACCGGCTCGGCCGCCAGGCCCTTGAGGAGAACCGTTATGAGGAAGCGGGCAGACTGCTCGGGGACGCGCTCGACTGCTGGAGCGGCCATGCCCTGGAGAACGTGACCGAGCACCTGCTGCGGTGCGAGCGGCCGCGCCTGGAGTACCTGCGGGCGCAGGCGCTGGAGCGCCGCATCGAGGCGGACCTGTCGCTCGGACGGCACCGCTCCCTGGTGCCCGAACTCCTCTCCCTGGTGGCCCGCTTCCCCATGGACGAGAACCTGCGCGCCCACCTCATCACCGCACTGCACCGCTCCGACCGGCAGGCCGAGGCCGTCCAGATCTACGGCGAAGGCCGCCGCATCCTCGACGAACAGCTCGGCGTCGTGCCCGGGCAGCAACTCAGCGAGGCCTATCTGCGGATGCTGCGCGGCGGGAGCGCCGACCCGCCGCGACGGCCGATCCGGCTGCTGCCCGCCCGGGCCGCCGCGTTCACCGGGCGCGCCGCCGAGGCGGCCCGGCTCAGGTCGCTGCTGCTGCGCCGCCCCTCGGGCCCCGGCACCCGGCCCAGGACGGCGCTGGTCACGGGGATGCCCGGCAGCGGGAAGACGGCCCTGGCGGCCGAAGTGGCCCACGGCTGCGCCGAGGCGTTCCCGGACGGTGTGGTGCACGGCGACCTCCAGGACGCCGACGGGGCCGCCCGCCCGCCCGCGGCCGTCCTCGCGGAGATCCTCGCCGCACTCGGCGAGACCGGGGACCCCGCGCAGACCGCACGGCACGGCCTCAGAGAGCTGGTGCGCCGCTACCGGGCCCGGATCGCGGGCTCCCGGCTGCTCGTCGTACTCGACGACGCCTCAAGTGACGTACAGCTGACCGGGCTGCTGCCCGTCAACCCGGACAGCGCGCTGCTCGTCACCAGCCGGGCGCGGCCGGCGACCGTGCCCGCCGCCCACACCATGAGCCTCGGACCCCTGGACGACGAGGACGCCGTGGCGCTGCTCGCCGAGACCGCCGGAGCCGACCGTATCCGCGCCGAACCCGCCGCGGTCCGGGACCTGGTGCGCTACTGCGCCGGGCTGCCGCTCGCGCTGCGGATCGCGGGCGCCCGGCTCGCCGCCCGCCCGAACCGGAGCGTGGCCCGGTTCGCCGCCCAGCTCGCCGACCCGGGCACCCGGCTCGCCGCCCTGAGCTACGGCAACCTCGACCTGACCCGCACCCTCGGCCGCGCCCTGACCCGGCTGAGCCCGGCCACCGCGACCACCCTGCCCTGGCTCGCCTCGGTGGGCCCGGGCCCCTTCACCGCCCATCTCGCGGGCGAGGTGACCGGCCTGGCCGAGGCCGACGCGGAACGCGCACTGGAAGAACTCGTCGACGCGAGCCTGCTCTTCGCGGAGCCCGACGGCGCCCTCGGCGAGGACCGCTACCGCTTCCACCCGCTGGTCCTGCTGTACGCGGACACGACTCCCCGCAGGGAGCTGCCCCGGTGAGCCCGTGCCACAGCACCTGTTACGAGACGTAAGGAAGGTGACTGCCATGAGTGAGGCAGCCCCGCCGGTCACCCGGCACGACGCGGTACAGGCCCTCTACTCGGCCATCGAGGAAGCGGCCGGCCTGCTGGAGGTGGCGTACGCACCCGACGACGTACTGCGGATTCTGCACCTGTACGGAGGTGATCTCCCCCAGGCCGTGGTCGCGTTCCGGGTGGCGACCGGCACCCGCCGCGCGGCGGAGCTGGACTGCCGGTTCACCGTGCCGCAGGACATCGACCCGTACCAACTCGCCGTGGACAACGGGCTGTTGGAGAAGACCGATCACCCCGTGGCCCGGCTGCTCGCGGAGCTGCGCGACACCTGCCCCGTCGACGGCTACGGCATCGACTTCGGTGTCGTCGGAGGGTTCAAGAAGATCTGGGTGGTGCTGCCCCGCACGGCCCTCCAGAGTGTCACGAAGCTCGCCGGTCTCCCGTCGATGCCGCGCGGCCTGGGGAAGAGCCTCGGCTTCATCGCCCGGCACGGCCTGGGCGACACCGTGGGCCTGCTCGGCATCGACTACCGCCACCGCACCGTCAACATCTACTTCGGCGAGCCGCCCGCCGGGGGCATCGCCCCCGAGTCCGTACGAGCCATGCTCCGCGAGGTCGACCAGGCCGAACCCAGCGAGCAGATGCTCCGGCTCGGCCGCCAGGCCTTCGGCGTCTACGTAACCCTCGACTGGGACTCCCCGGCCATCGCGCGGATCTGCCTCGCCGTGGCGACGACGGACCCGGCCTCCCTGCCCGTCGCACTCGACGAGCGGATCGGGCTGTTCGTGCGGCATGTGCGACGCGCCGACCCGGACACCAAGTTCGTCTACGCCGTCGCCTCCCAGCCCGGCGGTGAGTACTACAAGCTCCAGTCCTACTACCGGTGGGGTTCCGGCGTGCCGGAGATCATGCAGCTCCCCGCTTTCGGAAGGAAAAAATCTTGAGCACCGTAGAAGTTCCGGTACTGATCGTGGGCGGTGGCGGCTCCGGCCTGGCCGCCTCCGTCTTCCTCTCCGGCCATGGCGTCGACCACCTGCTGGTGGAGCGCCGCGAGGGCACCTCGCGCCTGCCGAAGGCGCACTACCTCAACCAGCGCACGATGGAGATCTTCCGCCAGTACGGCCTCGCGGACGACGTGGCCGGACCGGCCGCCGCGCCCGAGCAGTTCGGCAAGGTCCGCTGGCAGACCACGCTCACCGGCCAGGGCCCGCTGGACGGGCGGGTCATCCATGAGATGGACGGCTTCGGCGGCGGCGCGCTGCGCGAGAGATACGAGACGGCCGGCCCCGTGCTCCCGGCCAAGCTGCCGCAGCTGCGCCTCGAACCGGTGCTGCGCCGCCACGCGGAGGAACGCAACCCCGGACGCGTCCGGTTCGGCCACGAGCTGATGTCGCTGACCGAGGACGGGACCGGCGAGAGCGTCACCGCCGAGATCCGCTCCACTGAGACCGGCGAGACCGTGACGGTCATCGCGCGGTACGTGATCGCGGCGGACGCGGGCCGCACGGTGGGCCCCGCCCTCGGCGTACGCATGGAGGGTCTGCCCGCCCTGTTCGACGCCACCACGGCGTACTTCTCCGCGGATCTGTCGCAGTGGTGGACCGAGGGCTCGGTCATCACCTGGTTCCTCAACCCCTACCGCCCCGATCTGTCCAGCGCCCTCATCGAGATGGGCCCGACCTGGGGCAAGCACTGCGAGGAGTGGGGCCTGCACCTGCCGCTCGCCGGAATCGACCGCACCGACGAGGAGGCGGTCGCCGGCCGCATCCGCGAGGTGCTGGGCCTGCCCGGCCTGGAGCTGACCCTGCACGAGGTGACCACCTGGAGTGTGGAGGCGGTGCTCGCCGAGCGCTACCGCCACGGCCGGGCGTTCCTCGTCGGCGACGCCGCCCACCGCCAGCCGCCCGCCGTCGGCCTCGGCCTCAACAGCGGCATCCAGGACGCGCACAACCTCGCCTGGAAGCTCGCCGCGGTGCTCTCGGGCCGCGCCGGTGACGGTCTGCTCGACACCTACGAGGCCGAGCGCCGTCCCGTCGGCCAGTACAACCTGGGCTGGGCGATGTCCGCCGCCGCGCACCATCAGGTGGTCATCGACGCCGCAGTCGGCCTCGGCCCGCATGTGCCGCCGGAGCGCCGCACACCGGTGTTCTTCTCCTACTTCTCGCCCACCCCGGTCGGTGCCGCGCAGCGTGCCCGGGCGGCGGAGATCTTCGCCACCCACCGCGGCGAGTGCCAGGCCCTCGATGTGGAGACCGGTTTCGCCTACGAGCAGGGCGCGGTCGTCCCGGACGGCAGCCGCCCACCGGTCCGCTCACCGCTGGGCGACGAGTACCGGCCCACGACCCGCCCGGGGCATCTGCTGCCGCACGCCTGGGTCGAGCGGGACGGACAGCGTGTGTCTACCCACGACCTGGTCGGCTCCGGCACCGGCTTCGTGCTGATCACCGGGGCGGACGGGGCGGCGTGGACCGAGGCCGCCGAACGGGCCGCCGAGAAGCTGTCCGTCCCCGTGACCGCCGTCCGGATCGGCGACGGCGGTGCGGGCACGGAGTACACCGACCCCGACGGCGTCTGGCAGCGGCTGTGCGAGACGGACGGGGCCGGCGCCGTCCTCGTCCGGCCCGACCAGCACGTGGCCTGGCGCGCCACGGGCGCCGAGACGGACCCGGCGGAAGCCCTGACCGACGCGCTCGCCCTCGTCCTGGCGCACACCACGCGCCCCAACTCCCTTACGGACATGGAAGAAACAGCATGATCAACAGAAGGTCCTTTCTCACCGGCGCAGGTGGTGCCGCGCTGGCCACGACGGCGCTGACCGGCGCCGCGCAGGCCACGGCCGGTGGCTCCGGCACCCGGTGGAGCCGCCTCGCCGACCGGCTCCAGGGGCGCCTCGTGCTCCCGTCGGACGCGGACTACCAGCGGGCCAAGCAGCTCTACCAGGTCCAGTTCGACGCCACCAGCCCCAGAGCGGTCGCCTACTGCGCCTCCGCCGCCGACGTCGCCGCCTGCATCCGCTTCGCCCAGGCCTGCGGCTTACCCGTCGCCGCGCGCAGCGGCGGCCACAGCGCGGGCGGCTACTCCACCACCCCGGGCCTGGTCATCGACGTATCGGGGATCAACTCCGTGGTGCTCGGCGACGGTTCGGTGCGGATGGGGCCCGGCGCCCAGCTCGTCGACATCGCGAACACCCTCGCCCCGGCCGGACTCGGCATCTCCGGCGGATACTGCCCCACCGTCGCGGCGGGCGGGTTCTTCCAGGGCGGCGGCATGGGCCTGTTCACCCGCAGCGTCGGCATCGCCTCCGACAAGGTGACCTCGGCGCGGGTGGTCCTCGCCGACGGGCGCACCGTCACCGCCTCGCCGGACCGCCACAGCGACCTGTACTGGGCCCTGCGCGGCGGTGGCGGCGGCAACTTCGGGATCGTCACGTCGTACGAGGTCACGCCCTCGCCGCTGACCGACGTGGCCGCCATCAACCTCGTATGGACCTTCGACCAGGCCCTGGACATGCTGGACGGCTGGACCCGGTGGCTGCCCGACGCCCCGTGGACGATCGGCAGCGGTGTCAACGTCACGCTCGCCGACGCGGGCCCCGGTACCGTCCCGACCGCCTCGGTGTTCCTCGGCTCGGTGGACACCGGGGCGGGCTTCGACAGCGAGATCGCCCGGCTGACGTCGCTGGTCGGCCGTCCCCCGGTGTACCAGCAGAAGTTCAACGCCCCGTACAAGTCGGTCCTGATGTCGCTGTACCAGTGCTCCGAGCTGACGGTGCAGCAGTGCCACCGCGCCGACACCTCCCCCGACGGGAAGATCCAGCGCCCGGCGTTCGGCGCCTGGCGCAGCCGACTGTTCGAGCGGACGATGCCGCGCGAGGGCTGGGCCAAGGCGCTGGAGACCTTCAACGCGAACCGGTTCGCGGGGCAGATGCGCCAGCTGCAGATCTCCGCCCTCGGCGGCCGGGCCAACACCGTCGCCCGCGACGCCACCGCCTACGTCCACCGCGACAGCCTCTTCTCGGTCAGCTACCTCACCTCGAACGCCGCCGGGCCGGTCCCGGACGAGGCCAAGACCGCCGCCCGGGAGTACGTCGACGACGGCTTCGCGGTGATCGACCCGTACTCCAACGGCGAGACCTACCAGAACTTCATCGACCCGCGCCTGCCGGACTGGCAGCGCTCCTACTACGCCGAGAACTACGCGCGGCTGGCCCAGGTCAAGGCGAAGTACGACCCGCACCGGTTCTTCCGCTTCGCGCAGGGCGTCAGCTGACCAGACAGGAGCATTCCATGAAGATCGCGGATCGAGCGCGCCCGGCCCCGCTGCCGCTGCCCGAGGGGGTTTCCCCGGACGAGGTACGCCAGGCCACGGCCCGGCTGATGGCGTACATCAGCGGCAGAACCGACGACGACGGTGCGATACGAGAGCGGTGCGAGAGCAGAGTGCTGGAGTCCGCGCTCGCCCTCTCGCTCATGACCCGCACCGGCGCCGATTCCCCGGCCCGGGACCGCCTCCTCGCCTATCTGCGCGGTCACCAGGAGTCCCCGGACACGCTCGACCGGGTGCTCGCCGCGCGCGCCATCGGCGCCGCGGCGGGCCGCGCCCCCGGCACCGACAGCGCCCTCGTCGACACCCTGGCGTCGGGCGTCCTGGGCGCCGCGCCGGGCTTCATCTCCACCCGCCGCCGCCTGATGGTGTACGCGGTGCTCTCGGTGCTCGGCTGCCCGCTGCCCGCCGACGCCGAACTCCCGGGCGGCGGACAGGTCCCCACCGACCCGCTGCACTCCTGGGCCGCCGTACAGCAGGCGTCCATCACGCTGATCCTGGCCGACGCCCTCGGCGTACGGAACCGGGCCACCGAGGCCGCCCTGGACACCCTGCTGGCCACCGACCCCGCCGCCACGGTGTGGGAGGGCTACGCGCTGATGCACCTGCTGGTGCTGCACGCGCTCGCCGGAACGCCCGGCCACGAGGAGACCGTGCGCCGGGGCCTCGCGACGCTGCTGCGCCATCAGCGCACCGACGGCGGCTTCCCGTTCGTCCTGGAGATGCACAACTGGTGCACCTCCACCGGCGGTCTCGCCCTGCACGCGGCGGGCGCCGACCCGGCCCTGCTGCGCCGGATGGCGGCGACGCTCGGCGCCCAGCGGGGCGGCGCCGCGCTGCACTCGCTCTCCCGTGGCGCGACGCTGACCGGCGGCTGGTCCATGTCACCGCTCGTCGCGCAGAACGACGTCGACGACACCTCCTGCGCCCTGGAGTTCCTCCAGGCGGTCGACCCGGTCGCACACGCCGGGACGGTACGCGGCGGGGTGGCCGCGCTGCTGGCCGTGCAGGGCGCGGACGGCGGCTTCCCGACCTACGTCGCGGGCGCGTCCTCCGAGCCGTGCATGACGGCCGCCGCGGTCTGCGCCCTCGGCCCGCACCCGGCCACCGCACCGCAGCGCGGGAAGGCCCTGGCCTTTCTCGCCGACAGCCAGCTCACCGACGGCGGTTTCGAGCCGGGCTGGAGCCGCAGCCGTCTGCACAGCCTGTTCCGGGTGCGGCTCGCCGCCTGCACCGCGGGCCCGGACGATCCGCGCTCCGCCGCCATGGCCGCGCGGATCGAGCGGACGGTGCGCGAGACGCAGAACGCCGACGGCGGCTGGGGCATGCGGCCCGGCGAACCCAGCGACGACATCAGCACCGCCTACGGCCTGATCACGCTCTGCCACGCCGGTGATCCACGGCCCGTCGGCACCGCCCTGACCTGGCTGCTCCAGCGGCAGAAGGCCGACGGCAGCTACGGCGGCCCGCCCGACATGGTCGGCCCGCGCCCCTTCGCCTATCACTTTCCGCTGCTCACCGACATCCCGGTGCTGCTCGCCCTCGGGCACGTCCGCGCGCGGGTCCTGGACCCGCGGGACGCGCTCCAGGCGGTGCGGTGACCCCCTCAACTCCCACGGAACACGGAGAGACACACATGCTGCGAAAAATGGCCGCGCTGCCCAGCGGAAGGGTGGGCAAGTGGGTCGTCATCGCGCTCTGGGCCGTCGTACTGGTCCCGGCGCTGATGCTGGCCGGGAAGCTCGGTGACGCGGAGGAGAACGACAACTCGGCCTGGCTGCCCGGCAACGCGGAGTCCACCGCGGTCGTCGAACGCGCCCAGAAGCTGATGCCCGCCGACTCCGTGCCCGCGATCGTGGTCTACGACCGGGCCGGCGGCATCACCGGCGCCGACCTGGCCAAGGCGCGGGCGGACGCCCAGGCGTTCCAGGGCATCGACAACGTCAAGGGCCTGGCGCAGGGACCGGTGAAGTCCCAGGACGGCAAGGCCATCCAGACCCTCGTCCAGGTCCACAAGGACAAGTCCGGCTGGGAAGGGCTCGGCAAGGTCGTTGACGCGATGACCGACGTCGGCAAGAAGGACGCGGACGGCCTCGGCTTCCACGTCGCGGGGCCAGCCGGGTACGGCGCCGACTCGATCAAGGCGTTCGGCGGCGGTGGCGCGCTGACCACGATCACCGCGCTGGTCGTGGTCGCGATCCTGCTGATCACCTACCGCAGCCCGCTGCTGCCTCTGCTGCCGCTGATCACCGTCGGCGTGGCCCTGATGGCGGCGGAGGCGCTGATCTATCTGCTGGCCAGGGACGCCGGACTCGTCGTCAACAAACAGACCAGCTTCATCCTGGTCGTACTGATCTTCGGCGCCGCCACCGACTACGCGCTCCTGCTGATCTCCCGCTACCGGGAGGAGCTGGCGCGCCATGAGGACCGGCACGAGGCGATGGCGGAGGCCCTGTACCGCTCCGGCCCGGCGATCGTGGCCAGCGCCGCGACCGTCGCGATCAGCCTGATGCTGCTGACGCTCGCCGTCCTGAACTCCACCAAGGGCATGGGCCCGGCCTGCGCCATCGGCGTCCTGGTCGGCCTGCTCGCCATGGTGACGCTGATGCCCGCGCTGCTGGTCGCCTGCGGCCGGTGGATCTTCTGGCCGTCGAAGCCGGTCCACGGCGCCGAGACGGAGCGGAAGGAGACCGTCTGGAACCGGGTCGGCAACGCCATCTCGGGACGCCCCCGGCTGGTCTGGGCGGGCACGGTGCTGGTGCTCGCGGCGATGGCGCTCGGCACGCTCGGGCTCGACGCCTCGGGTCTGTCCAACAAGGACCAGTTCACCAATAAGCCGCAGATGGCGGTCGGTGAGGAGATCCGCGCCGCGCACTTCCCGGCCGGCTCCGGCGACCCCGTCTACGTCGTGGCCAAGGCGGGCGCGGCCGGTCAGGTCAAGTCGGCGCTGGCCGGAGTGTCCGGCATCAGCGCCGTCGCCGAACCGGTCGTCAAGGGCGGCGAGGCGGTGCTGCTCGCGCAGCTGAAGGACGAGCCCAGCAGCGAGGCGGCGATGCGCACCGTCGACCGGGCCCGGAGCGCGGTCCACCGGATCGAGGGCGCGGACGCGCAGGTCGGCGGCAGCACCGCGGTCATGGTCGATACGGAGAACGCGGCGGCCCGCGACTCCAAGGTGATCATCCCGATCGTGCTGCTCGTGGTCCTGCTCATCCTGGCGGTGCTGCTCCGCGCAGTGGTCGCGCCGCTGCTGCTGATGGCGACGGTGCTGCTGTCGTTCGGCGCGGCCCTCGGCGTGAGCAGCCTGGTGTTCGAGCACGTCTTCGGTCTCGCCGGAGCCGACGCGTCGTTCCCGCTGCTGGCGTTCGTGTTCCTGGTCGCGCTGGGCATCGACTACAACATCTTCCTGGTCACCCGGGTCCGCGAGGACACGCTGCGCCACGGCACCCGGCGCGCCGCGCTGACCGGACTGTCGTCCACCGGCGGCGTGATCACCTCGGCGGGTGTGGTGCTGGCCGGAACCTTCGCGGCGATGGCCTCGCTGCCGCTGGTCTTCGCGGTGGAGCTGGGCTTCGCGGTGGCGTTCGGCGTGCTCCTCGACACCATCGTGGTGCGCTCGGTGCTGGTCACCGCGCTCACCCTGGACGTGGGCCGCTGGATGTGGTGGCCCGGCAAGCTGTTCCGGCGCCACGACGACGCCGTGGCGCCGGCGGGCGAACCCGATCAGGTGCCCGCGTACAGCGGCAGGTGAATCAGAAGGATTACGGGGGACCCTATGAGTGCGGAAACGATGGACAGGGGAATCCGCCCCAGCACCACGGGCGCGCGACGCATAGCGGAACTCGAAAGCGAGGTCCGGGAGTTGAAGCGCGCCAACGAAACACTCAAGCAGTACGTCAGCCAGGCGCTCGACCTCGACACCACCACCCCCCGGCGCCGGGACGCGCCCGTCCCGGACGCGGCCGGTCCACCACGCCGCCCCGCGCCGGGCCCCGGGGTGGAGTTCCGGGTACTGGGCCCGGTCGAGGCGGCCGTCGGCGGCCGGTGGGTGGACCTCGGGGCGCCCAAGCAGCGTGCAGCGCTCGTGCTGCTGGTCAGCCAGGTGGGCCAGCCGGTCTCGGTCGACGCACTGGTCGAGGCGCTGTGGGAGGGCCGTCCGCCGCAGTCGGCGATCACCTCGCTGCACGCGTACATCGCCAATCTGCGGCGCGCCCTGGAACCGAACCGGGCGCCGCGCACTCCGGCGACGGTGCTGTGCACCCGGGGGCGGGGCTATCTGCTGAACAGCCGGGCCGTCGAGGTCGACGCCCACCGCTTCTGGGAGAACGCCAACGCCGGTTGGCAGGCGCTGGACCGGGGTGATCCGCAGCGGGCGCTGTACGCGTTCGAGGCGGGCCTGGCCCTGTGGCGCGGGGAGGCGTACGCGGAGGTGGCCGCGGCCCCGCAGGTCACACCCGAGGCCGTACGTCTGGAGGAACTGCGCCTGTCGGTGATCGAGGGCCGCTGCGCCACCCTGATCGCGGTGGGCAACCACGAGATGGCGGTGCCCGAACTGGTGGCCTTCACCCAGGCCCATCCGCTGCGCGAGTACGGCTGCGAACTGCTGAGCCTCGCGCTGTACCGGGCGGGGCGGCAGGCCGACGCGCTGTCGGTGCTGCGGGCCCACCAGAAGAGGATGGTGGAGGACCTGGGCATCTCGCCCAGCCCCGCGCTGCAGCACCTGGAACTGGAGATCCTGCGCCAGGCGCCGGAACTGGAACGCTCCTAGCACTCCCGGCGCGGCGGTTACCGAACGGAAACCCCCGCGCCCGTGGCTTATTAGGCGGGTCAGCGAGCGAGCCCCAGGGTGGTGGGGGAGGGGGTTGCCAGGAATCGGATGTC
>NZ_JBHWJI010000087.1:0-26024 GCF_042731515.1 Streptomyces sp. NPDC059850 | reverse complement strand
GTGCCGATCGGCACCCACCGCCCCGCGGCTTCCGTGGCCTCAGGCCACGATCAGATAGATGCCGTACGCCACCACCGCGGCGCACAGCGCGAAACAGGCGTACGCGCCGGTGCGCGCAACCGGGGACGCGCCGCCCGCGGCCGCCTGGGGCTGCGGCTGGGCCGTACGGGAGGTGCCGATGATGCCCAGGGTGAAGACCCCTACGACGCCGACCGTCACCGCGAGGCTGACGCCGAAGACCTGGCCGAGGGCTGCCCAGTCGATGTGCATTGCGTGTGCTCCCTGTCAGCTTTTGGAACCGGTTCCCGCGGTGGCGGGAGTGGGTGCGGATTCGGACGAAGCGTCGCCGTCGGTGCCGGACCCGGCGGATTCAGCCGACCCGGCGGAGCCGGTCGACTCGGCGGACGTGGCGGAGGCGGTCTTCCCGGCGGGCGGCGGGGCCACCGACCGCACGGCGGCGGTGACGACGCCGACCGGCTCGGAGGACTCCGCGCCCGGCTCGTTGACGTTGCTGGCGTCCACCGGCTTGCGGCGCGAGAGCGCCCAGATGACACCGCAGCCCAGCACCGCGAGGACGGCGACCACGGTGACGCCCCAGCTGCCCTGGTCGGCCAGCAGCGCCGCGGCGGCGGCCACCAGACCGGCGGCCGGGAGGGTCAGCGCCCACGCGGCGACCATGCGGCCCGCGGTGGACCAGCGCACCACACCGCCCTTGCGGCCGACGCCCGCACCCATCACGGCGCCCGAGCAGACCTGCGTGGTCGACAGCGCGAAGCCGATGTGGGAGGAGGCCAGGATGACGGTCGCGGCGCCGGTCTGGGCGGCGAAGCCCTGCGGCGGCTGGATGTCGGTGATGCCCTTGCCCATGGTGCGGATGATGCGCCAGCCACCCAGGTAGGTGCCGAGCGCGATCGCGAGACCGGCGGAGACGATCACCCACATGGGCGGGTCGGAGTCCGGTGCGATGACGCCGCCGGTGACCAGCGCGAGGGTGATGACGCCCATCGTCTTCTGCGCGTCGTTGGTGCCGTGCGCCAGGGAGACCAGGGCGGCCGAGGCGATCTGCCCGGCGCGGTAGCCCTTCGCGGTGTCCTCCTCGGCCCGGTTGTTCGCCAGCCGGTAGGTGAGCCGGGTGGCGACCACCGTGGCGATGCCCGCCACGAGCGGCGCGGCCACGGCCGGGATGAGCACCTTCATGACGACCGCGTCGCCGTTGACCCCGTCCATGCCGACGGAGACCACGGTGGCGCCGATGAGGCCGCCGAAGAGGGCGTGCGAGGAGCTGGACGGGAGACCGGCCAGCCAGGTCACCAGGTTCCAGAGGATGGCGCCGACCAGCCCCGCGAAGATGACTTCGGGCTGGATACCGGAGCCCTCGTCGATGATTCCGCCGGAGATGGTCTTGGCGACCTCCACGGAGAGGAAGGCGCCGACGAGGTTGAGGACCGCCGACATCGCCACCGCGACCCGGGGACCGAGTGCTCCCGTGGAAATAGTGGTGGCCATGGCGTTGGCCGTGTCGTGGAAGCCGTTCGTGAAGTCGAACACCAAGGCCGTGATGATCACGATCCCGATGAGAAGCGTGATGTGTTCCATACACCCGGTCAATCAGCTCGGAGGGCGGTCAGTGCACGGTGAACGTAGGGAAACTGGGTGAACGGGAGATGAACTGAGGCGGGCTTCACGGTGACACGAGCGCGCGGGTGTGAGAACGGCTGGTTTTCGACCGTACTCCCGTTCGCCATAAGGAATTTGACGTTCATACATCAACCTCCTGTAGTCCACTCCGCTCGGTATTCATATGGAAGGATCGCGCCCGGAGGTGAGCGCCCGTGACGGAGCCGCGATCGGCACGACGGCCACAGCCGAGGCTGACCCAGCCCCTGCGGCAGGCCTGGACGCATGTGGTGCGGACGGCCCGCAGAACCACCGCCGACGGACTCGTCGTCGGCACCTCGGGCAACGTATCGGCGCGGGTCGGCGACACCGTCCTGGTGACCCCGAGCGGTGTCCCGTACGACCGGCTCGGCCCGCGTGACGCGGTCGGCGTCGACCTCGACGGCCGACAGGTGCTGGGCACCCTCACGCCCACCAGCGAGCTGCCCATGCACCTCGCCGTCTACCGTCACACGGACGAGGCCTCGGCCATCGTCCACACCCATGCCGTTCACGCCACAGCGGTCTCCACGCTCGTCGACGAGCTGCCCGCGATCCACTACATGACCGCCGCCCTCGGCGGGCCGGTCCGGGTCGCCGACTACGCGCTCTACGGCACCGACGAACTGGCCGAAAACATGCTGCACGCGCTGCGCGACCGCTCCGGCTGTCTGCTGCGCAACCACGGCACCGTCGTATACGGCGCGACGCTGGACCAGGCATACGACCGCACCGCCCAGCTGGAGTGGATGTGCCAGGTCTGGCTGGCCGCGGCCGCCGTTCCCGGCCACACCCCGACCCTCCTCCCGCCCGTCGAGCTGGAGCGCGTCGCGGCCAAGCTCAGCGGCTACGGCCAGCAGCCCGCCGGGGACACCGCGAAGCCGTAGCGGAGACACCGCCCGGCGATAAGGGGCCCGAAACAGCCCATCCCGCTGGCCGGTCCGCCGCTCCCCGCCCACACTGGGAGCGATGCGTGTGCGGACAACGGCGGTCGCTGCCGCCACCACTCTGCTGGGTGTCGGCGCGGCCGCGGTGGCGGCGGGCCGGTACGTCACCGACGCTGCCCTGAAACCGGCGCCCGACCGGCCGCTGCCGAACGAGCCGCCGCTCACCGTGCACGCCACCGGCGACGGCCGGATCACCCTCACCCGTTCGCTCGCCTCGCTGCGCCCCGGCACCTACGGCCTCGTCGGCCGGGGCTGCCACGCCGTCGTCGGCCCGGTGGACGAGGACGCCCGGCACCCCGCCGACTGCGTCGTACGCCGCCTGGAGCGGGTCACCCACGGCACCCTCGACGCGGGCACCCGGGTGCGGCTCACCCCGCAGGTGTACATCGGCAACCCGCGGGACGCGCTCGGCATCGAGCACGCCGACGTCGACATCCCCGGCGAACTCGGGCCGCTGCCCGCCTGGTTCCTGCCCGGCGAGCGCACCACCTGGGTGATCACCACCCATGGCCTCGGCACCACCCGCGAACACCCCATGGTCGTCATGGAGCTGCTGCACCGGCTGCGGATCCCGGTGCTCGACCTCGCGTACCGCGGCGACCCCGGCGCCCCGCGCCCGCCCGACGGCATCAGCCACCTCGGCGAGACGGAGTGGCGCGACCTCGACGCCGCCATCCGCTACGCGGTCCGCTACGGGGCGGAGAGCGTCGTCCTGCACGGCTGGTCCACCGGCGCCTCCATGGCCCTGCACGCGGCCGCCAACTCCGCACTGCGGCACCGGCTCAGCGGCATCGTCCTGGACTCCCCGGTGCTCGACTGGCGGGCCACCCTGCGCGCCCTCGCCGCCGCGCGCCGCACCCCCGCCGCCCTGCTCCCGCTCGCCGTACGGGCGGCGGAAGGGCGCACCGGGCTCCACGACAGCAAGCTCGCGGAGGCGGCCGACCCCGAGAGCCTGCCGGTGCCGACCCTCATCGTGCACGGCCCCGGCGACACCCTCGCGCCCTGGGACGCCTCGCGCGAACTCGCCGCCGCCCGGCCCGAGCTGGTCACCCTTCACCCGGTGCGACACGCCCCGCACGCCGCCATGTGGAACGCCGACCCGCGCGGGTACGAGGAGGCCCTGCGCCGCTTCCTCACGCCTCTCATCTAGGGTCCGGCTAGCCGCCGGAATCCGGTCGGGGCGACCGCCGGACGGGTGCCGATTGGGCTTTCGGGCCGTCAACGGCGAGACTGCTTCTGTGACGTCCCGTACTCCGCGCGACTCCCGGCTCCGACTCGTCCGCCAGCGGCCGATGGCCACCGCACCGCGGCCCGCGCCGAACCGCTCCCGGCCGTCGCCACGCCCGCCCGAGGGCACGCCGCCCCGCCCGGAGCTGGCCCGGCAGGCCCGCGCGGGGCTCGTCGGGGCCGTGGAGGTGGCCCGCTGGGCCGCCGCCGGGGACGACTCCCTCGGGGCCCTCTCCGACCAGGCCGCCGCCCGCGCCGCCGCCGCACTCGGGCGCACCGCCGAGGAGGTGCGGGCCGACTGGGACCGGGCCCGGCTCGTCGGACTCGTCGATCTGCACGGCGGCACCGCCCGCCCCGGCTGGCGGCTCCAGGCCTGGGACCGCGACGACAGCGCGGTGCTGCGCGGCTGGGTCGCGCTGCTCGACGCCTGGTCGCTGGCCAGCCCCGCCCCGGACACCGCCGAGCCCTCGGCCGTCGCCGAGGTGGTCGAGGCCGTACCGCAGCTGCTCCCGCTGCTCCAGCTGTCCGCGGGCCCGGTGCAGATCTCCACGCTGCTGGACATGTTGCGCAAGCGGGTCGCCGAGCTGCGCACCGAGCGCTGCGAGGTGCCGTACGGGGTGGCCGCGCCGGAGGACGCCGAACCCGCCGAGGCCCCGGACCCCGGGGACCAGCCGGAGGCCATCGAGGGTGACGACGAGCTGGAGGCCCTGCTCGGCTGGGCCCTGGACGCCCTCGCCTCGGTCGGGGCGCTCACGGTCCTCGAAGGCGACGCCGTCCTCACCGCGCTCGGCAGCTGGGCGGTGTGGGTCAAGCTGGAGCAGATCTGCGTGGCCGCCCAGAGCCCCGCGGGGAACATCGAGCACCCCGCCGCCGACATGCTGCGCGGCTGCGCGGGCCTCACTCCCGGGCCCGCCCGCGCCGAGTACCGGGCCTGGCTCGCCGCGCGCCCGGTGGGCAGCGCCATCACCGAACTGCTGGACGCCGCGCGCGGCGACGACGCCCTGCTGCGCGGGCTCGCGTTCGAGGCGCTGCGGGTCGCCGGGGCGCCCGCCGAGCCCGCGGTGCGGGCCGTCGTGGACGAATCGTGCCTGCGGCCGTACGCGCTGCTCTGGCTCGCCGAGCACGAGGGCGCCGACCCCGAGGACGCGCTGGACGTGCTCACCCGCGAGGAGGCCACCTGGCTGTGGGTGGACACCGCCGCGGCCATCTCCGACCACGGCGAGAGCCCGCTGCTGGTGCGCCATCTGGAGTCCGCGGTGCAGGGCACGGTCCCCGCGCTGCTGCAGGAGGTACGGGCCGTCGGCCACCCCCGTACGGTGCAGGTGCTGGTGGCACTGGCCGCCGCGCACCCCGACCCGGCCCTCGCCAAGGCGGTGCGCCGGGCGGCCTTCCAGGTCCACACCGGCGGCGTCTGATCACTGATCTTCTCGCTGGGAAGCGGCGTCCGGGGGACAGGGGAGGCCTCCGGACCCCAGGGAAAATCCGGTTGCCCGCCCCGCTAAACTGGCCCGCATGGCAATTCTCCTCGTGCATTAGACGGCGTCGGCCCCGCCCGCTGGTCTGTCCCGTCCGCCGTCCATCTGCCCAGGAGTAATTCCCGTGATCACCGCATCCGGCGTCGAGCTGCGTGCCGGCGCCCGTGTCCTGATCGAGTCCGCCTCGTTCCGTATCGCCAAGGGTGACCGCATCGGTCTCGTCGGCCGCAACGGCGCCGGGAAGACCACGCTCACCAAGTGCCTGGCGGGCGAGGGCGCCCCGGCCGGGGGCTCCATCACCCGCTCAGGCCAGGTCGGCTATCTGCCGCAGGACCCGCGCACCGGCGACCTCGACGTCCTCGCGCGCGACCGCATCCTCTCCGCCCGCGACCTCGACTCCGTGCTGCGCAAGATGCGCGAGAACGAGGACCGCATGGCCAACGGCCAGGGCGCCACCCGCGAGCGCGCGATGAAGAAGTACGAGCGCCTGGAGACGGAGTTCCTGACCAAGGGCGGGTACGCGGCCGAGGCGGAGGCCGCGACCATCGCGGCCAGCCTGGGCCTGCCGGACCGGGTGCTCGGCCAGCCGCTGCACACCCTCTCCGGCGGTCAGCGGCGCCGCGTCGAGCTGGCCCGGATCCTGTTCTCGGACTCCGACATCCTGCTGCTGGACGAGCCGACGAACCACCTCGACGCCGACTCCATCGTCTGGCTGCGGGACTACCTGAAGACCTACAGCGGCGGCTTCATCGTCATCTCCCATGACAACGAACTGGTCGAGACGATCGTCAACAAGGTCTTCTACCTGGATGCCAACCGCTCCCAGATCGACATCTACAACATGGGCTGGAAGCTCTACCAGGCCCAGCGCGAGGCCGACGAGAAGCGCCGCAAGCGCGAGCGCGCCAACGCCGAGAAGAAGGCCGCGGCCCTCAACTCGCAGGCCGACAAGATGCGCGCCAAGGCCACCAAGACGGTCGCCGCGCAGAACATGGCCCGGCGCGCCGACAAGCTGCTGTCCGGCCTGGAGGCGGTGCGGCAGTCCGACAAGGTCGCCAAGCTGCGCTTCCCGGACCCGGCCCCGTGCGGCAAGACCCCGCTGACCGCCGAGGGCCTGTCGAAGTCGTACGGCTCCCTGGAGATCTTCACCGATGTCGACCTGGCCGTCGACAAGGGCTCCCGGGTCGTCATCCTGGGCCTCAACGGCGCGGGCAAGACCACTCTGCTGCGGCTGCTGGCCGGGGTCGAGAAGCCGGACACCGGCCAGGTGCAGCCCGGCCACGGGCTGAAGCTCGGCTACTACGCGCAGGAGCACGAGACGCTCGACCCGGACCGCACGGTCCTGGAGAACATGCGCTCGGCCGCCCCCGACCTCGACCTGGTCGAGATCCGCAAGACGCTGGGCTCGTTCCTGTTCTCCGGCGATGACGTGGACAAGCCCGCCGGGGTGCTCTCCGGCGGCGAGAAGACCCGGCTCGCGCTGGCCACCCTGGTCGTCTCCTCGGCCAACGTCCTGCTGCTGGACGAGCCCACCAACAACCTCGACCCGGCCAGCCGCGAGGAGATCCTCGGCGCGCTGCGCACCTTCACCGGCGCGGTGGTGCTGGTGACCCACGACGAGGGCGCGGTGGACGCGCTCCAGCCGGAGCGGATCATTCTGCTGCCGGACGGGATCGAGGACCTGTGGGGTGCGGACTACGCGGACCTGGTCGCGCTGGCCTGACCCCAGGGCGTCCGGCCTGGCCCGAGCCGTTGATCCACGTCCCGTAGATCATTTGGCCTAGGCGTGATCCGTCATCTGAGTGAGAACGGCTGGTATCGCGGCGCGCCGCCCACGACCGGCGCACGGCACATGCCGCGCGCCGGTCGCTCTCTGTCGAGCCTCTAGCCCATAGGCCCTGACCTGCCCTTTCCCCGGGTATCAACAAAGAGTGACAGGGCGGAAGTCGCCGGAATCCTGGATTCCGAAGGCTCGGATGGCGCCATTTCCCGGAATCCTTCCTCCACAGGTCTTGCCGAATGGGTGGCCAGGAAGGCGCCTAGGGGTGATCATGAGAGTCACAGAGCGCACTTCCCATGAGGAGGCACGGGTGGCCGAGACTCTGAAGAAGGGCAGCCGGGTGACCGGCGCCGCGCGCGAGAAGCTCGCGGCAGACCTGAAGAAGAAGTACGACTCCGGGGCGAGCATCCGGGCGCTGGCCGAGGAGACCGGCCGTTCCTACGGATTCGTCCACCGGATGCTCAGCGAATCAGGAGTGTCCCTACGTGGTCGCGGTGGCGCGACGCGAGGCAAGAAGGCCGCATCGGCCTGATCGCGCGTCTCGCGTCGGAGGTTCGTCACCGGCAGCAGGTGTGGACAGTGCCACCCGGTTGATCGTCCGTTCGACCGGGTGGTTACTGTGCAGTCACTTGTACTCACCGCGACTGCCGGAGGCTTCCCGTGACCCTGCTCGACAAGGACGGCGTTCAGCTCACCGTTGATGACGCGGTCGCCACGGTGACCCTGACCAATCCGGCCAAGCGCAACGCCCAGTCGCCCGCGCTGTGGCGGGCGCTGACCGAGGCCGGGTCACTGCTGCCGGGCAGTGTGCGGGTCGTCGTGCTGCGCGCCGAGGGCGTGTCCTTCTCGGCGGGGCTCGACCGGCAGGCCTTCACCCCCGAGGGGTTCGACGGCGAGCCGTCGTTCCCGGAGATGGCCCGCGGCTCGGACGCCGAGCTGGACGCGATCATCGCCGCCTATCAGGACGCGTTCACCTGGTGGCGGCGCAACGACATCGTGTCCATCGCCGCGGTGCGGGGCCATGCGATCGGGGCGGGCTTCCAGCTCGCCCTCGCCTGTGACCTGCGGGTGTGCGCGGAGGACGCGCAGTTCGCGATGCGCGAGACCAGCCTCGGGCTGGTGCCCGACCTGACCGGCACCCATCCGCTGGTCGGGCTCGTGGGGTACGCCCGGGCGCTGGAGATCTGCGCCACCGGGCGCTCCGTCCACGCCGAGGAGGCCGAGCGCACCGGCCTCGCCAACCTCGTGGTGCCCGCCGCCGAGCTGGACGGCGCGGTCCAGGACCTGGCCGCCGCCCTGCTCGCCGCCCCGCGCGACGCGGTGGTCGAGACCAAGGCGCTGCTGCGGGGCGCGGCGGACCGTACGTACGACGAGCAGCGCACCGCCGAGCGCGCCGCCCAGGCCCGCCGCATCCGCGACCTCGCCGGTCTGGCCGACTAGCGCACCGGACCGGCGCCTATCGCCTCTTCAGACGTCCTCGAAGGTCAGCACCGGCTTGATCGTGGCCCCCGCCGTCATGTCCGCCGCCGCCTCCTCGATCCGGGCGAACGGATAGGTGCGGATCAGCTGGTCCACGGGCAGCCGTCCCCGCTGGTGGAGGCTCACCATCAGCGGGATCAGCTGTTCCGGTTCGCTGTCGCCGAGCGTGACCCCGGTGATGCGGCGGCCCGGAAGCATGCCGTTGACGTCGACCGCGACCTCCGTGCCCATGGGCGGCGCCCCGATGACCGCGACCTCGCCCCGGGGTGCGAGCGCGTCGATCGCGGTGCGCAGGACGCCGGGGTGGCCCGTGGTCTCCAGGGCGCAGTCGAGGCCGAGGCCGTCCGTCAGCTCGACGAGGGCCGCCGAGGTGTCCTCCTCGGCGGCGTTGACGACCGCCGTGGCGCCGAGCTTGCGGGCCAGCGCCAGCCGCCCGGCGAGCCGGTCGACGGCGATCACCTGCCGGACCGGGCCGAGCACGGCGGCCATCAGGGCGGCGAGCCCGACCGCGCCGGTCCCGAAGACGCCGATCGTGCTGCCGGGCCGGGGCCGCAGGACGTTCAGGACGGCGCCGACCCCGGTCTGGACGCCGCAGCCGAAGGGGGCGAGCGTGGCCAGCGGTATCTCCGCCGGGACCCGGACCACGCTGCGCTCGTCCACCAGCGCGTGGGTCGCGAAGGACGACTGGCCGAAGAAGTGCCCGCCAAGACCGCAGCCCCCGGAAGCGGCCCCGGAGGCGGAACGCAGGGTCGCGGTGCCGTCGCCACGGGTGCCGCCGAGCAGGTTGAGCGGCAGCCAGGAGGCGCAGTAGGCGGGATGGCCGCCCCGGCAGGTGCCGCACGCGCCGCACGAGGTGAACGTCAGGACGACATGGTCGCCGGGCCGCACCCGGCTGACCCAGGACCCGACCCGCTCCACCACGCCCGCGCCCTCGTGCCCGAGGACGCCGGGGAGCGGGAAGGGCAGCTGGCCGTCGCGCACGGTCAGATCGGTGTGGCAGACCCCGGCGGCGGCCAGCCGGACCACGATCTCGTCCGGCCGGGGCTCGTCCAGGGTGACCCTCTCCAGGGCGAAGGGGGCGCCGGGCTTGTGCACCACGGCGGCGAGGGATTCGGTCATGGTGGGGCTCCTGGCTCAGAACTGGCTCAGAACGGGTAGCGCGCGGTGTCGCCGCGCAGGGTCAGCCACTGCGTCTCGGTGAAGGCGTCGAGATTGGCCCGGGCGCCGCCCACCCGGCCGAAGCCGGACGCGGCAAGACCGCCGAAGGGCGCGTTCGGATCGTCGTTGACCGTCTGGTCGTTGATGTGGACCATTCCGCTGGGAATCCGCTCGGCCAGCGCCAGCCCGCGCGCCGTATCGGCGGTGAGGATGCCCAGGCTCAGGCCGTACGGGGAGTCGGCGGCGAGCGCTACCGCCTCGTCGTCGTCACGGTACGGGCGTACGCATGCCACCGGGCCGAACACCTCCTCCTCCCAGGCGGGCACGGACGGGCCGCAGTCGGCCAGCACCGTGGGCCGGTAGAACCGCCCCCGGTGGGTGCCGCCGGTGACCACCCGGGCGCCCGCGGCCACGCTGCGCTCGACGAGGTCCACGACATGGCGGAGCTGCCGGTCGTCGATGAGCGGTCCGAGGGCGACATCGTCGCGGAAGGGGTCGCCCACGGTGAGCTGCTCGGCCTTCTTGGCGAGCAGGCCGACGTACTCCTCGTACCGCGACGCATGGACCAGATGGCGGCCGACCGCCATGCAGATCTGCCCCTGATGGAGGAAGTTCCCCCAGGCCCCGCAGGACGCGGCGGCCTCGATGTCGGCGTCCTCCCGCACGATCAGGGCGCTGTTGCCGCCCAGCTCCAGATGGGCCCGGGTCAGCTGCTCGGCGGCCAGCGCCCCCACCGTGCGGCCCGCCCCGGTGGAGCCGGTGAAGGAGACGACCCGCACCGCCGGGTCGCGGACGATCGCCGCGCCGACGTCCGCGCCGCCGGGCAGGCACTGCAGCAGCCCGGCGGGCAGCCCGGCGTCCTCGAAGACGCGGGCGAGCACCACCCCGCCGGAGACCGGGGTGCGCGGATCGGGCTTGAGGAGGACGGCGTTGCCGAGCGCGAGCGCCGGGGCGATCGAGCGGATGGACAGGATCAGCGGGAAGTTGAACGGCGAGATCACGCCGACCACGCCGACCGGGATCCGGCGCGCCATGCTCAGCCGGGGCTGCGCCGAGGGCAGCAGCTCACCGGTGGGCGCCGCGGGCAGCGCGGCGGCCTCCTCGCACTCGGCGGCGGCGACCGCCACCTCCAGCGCGGCCTTAGCCCGTGACGATCCGGCCTCCCGCACGATCCACTCGGCGATCTCGTCGGCGTGGCGGCGGAAGACGTCGGCCGCGCGCCGCAGGGCCGCGGCCCGCTCGGGGAAGGGGGCCGCGGCCCAGGCGCGCCCCGCGGCCGCCGCCGTACGGGCCGAGGGCGCGACGTCCGCCTCGGTGGCCCGGCCGACGGAGCCGAGGTGCTGCCCGGTCGCGGGCTCGGTGATGTCGATGGTGCCGGGCAGGGCCGGGCGGTTCCAGCCGCCGGTGAAGATCCTCTCCGCCCAGTCGGCGGTGGAGAGCAGGCTCATCGCGGACTCCTCAATGCTCAGGAATCCTGATGATGCTCCTCAGGGAAGGGGGCGACAAGGCCCGGGACGTACACATTTCAAGAACTTTGCGCTCGCATCAGCTCCCGCGCCGACGTCGGCACCGCCTCCAGCACCAGCACCGCGAGATCGTCGTCGATCGGCTCGGTGCCGAAGTCATGGGCGGCCAGCCGCACCCGTTCCGCGATGGCTTTGGCGCCGAGCCCCGCACAGCCGCGCAGGATGTCGGCCAGGCCGTCGTCGTCATCCAGCTGGCGGTTGCCGTCCCGCCGCTCGGTCACCCCGTCCGTCACGCACAGCAGCGTCTCGCCCGGCGCCAGGTCCAGGGAGTCGGCGTGGAAGTCGGGCTCGTCGTCGATGCCCAGCAGCATCTGCGGCAGCGCCGCGGGCGCCACCGTGCCGTCGGTGCTCAGCCGCAGCGGCAGCGGATGCCCGGCGCTGGCCAGGACGCAGTGCGCGCCACCCGAGTCCGGGTCGGGCTCCAGCTCCCCGTAGAGCAGGCTGAGGAAACGCGACCGGGCCTGATCCCCGCCGAGCGCCGCGGCCTCCGCCTCCTCCTCCACCAGGGCCTGGTTGAGCCGGGTGAGCACCGACTCCACGCCATGGCCCTCGCGGGCCAGCAGCCGCACCAGGTGGCGGGCCAGACCGGTGACCGACATCGCCTCCGGGTCGCTGCCGCAGACGTCGCCGAGCAGGAAGCACCAGCGGCGGCCGCCCATCGGGAACAGGTCGTAGAAGTCGCCGCCGACGGTCTGGCCCTCGCCGTGCGGCTCGTAGACGATCGCGGTGTCCACGCCCGGGATATGGGCCAGCGAGACCGGCAGCTGGCGGCGCTGGAGCGCCCGGCTGATGGTGGCCTGCTGGGTGTACTGCCGGGCAGTGGCCACGGCCTGGGCGATCCGCCGCGCCACGTCGTCGGAGAGCCGCACCACGCCCTCGGTCATCCGCGCCACTCCGGCCCGGCCGAGCATCAGTACCCCGTAGCCGCGGCCGCGGGCGATGAGCGGGAAGGTCAGCGCGGAGCCGCCGGTGCCGGAGGGGGCGGCGGCCGGGGGCCAGGGCATGGGGGTGCCGGGGGCGTCGAGGCCGGTCGGCGGCGGATCGCTCTCCAGCGTGGCGCGGAGCGCCTCGATGCGGCGCTCGTCGTTGTGCCAGACCCGGCGCAGCTCCGGCCGTCCGCTCTCGCTGGTCAGCCACACCGCGCACCAGTCGGCCAGCCGGGGCACCAGCAGCTGCCCGGCGAGGGCGGCGACCATGTTCTCGTCCAGCTGTCCGGTGAGCAGTTCGCTGGCCTCGGCCAGGAACGACGGCCCGCCTCGGTCGACCCATTCGGCGGTCCGGTCGCGGCGTTCGCGCGGCGGGGCGGGGGAGCGGGGCGCGGGGGTGGGTGGCGTGCGGCCGGGCGCCTCGGCGCGTACGGAGCCGCCCTGGGCCGTCGCCGTCTCGGTGCCCAGGCGGAACCACACGGACTTGCGGGTGCGGTGGTACGTCACGCCCCAGGACTCGGCGATCGCGCCGATCAGCTGGAGGCCCCGGCCCCGGCCGTGGCGCTGGGTGTCGGGCCCGCCCAGTACGACGCTGGCGGGGTGCAGATCGGCGACCTCGATGACGATGCCCGGGCGGTCCGGCGGCTCGTCCGAGGTGTCATCGGGGGCGGCACCGGGGGCCTTGCCCGGGGTGTCGGCGGAATCCTCCGGTCCGTTCCCGGCCCGGAGGCGGCAGGTGACCTCGACCCGGGTGCCCGCGTGCAGGACGGCGTTGGTGACGAGTTCGCTCACGAGCAGGACGGCGTCCTCGGTGATCCGGGCGCCGATCGCGTCCGGTCCGAGAATTTCTTTCGCGGTCGCTCCCGCGAGTGTGGTGCGGACGAAGGCGCGCGCGGCCCCTGGTGCGCGCACGCTTCCGGGCAGCGTGGTCCGGGCTACGGACTCGCGCGAGAGAGGAAGCAAGGCCCCCACGTGCGGCTCCCAGGGCAATTCGGGCGGATTAGGCTATCTAGGTGCCATATTATGACAGACGTAGGGATATCTAATGATCTTTTAAAGGGGCGGCGCCATGGCACGCGACCCGAATCCCGCGGAATGCACCGCCGAGCTGAGGTCCCTGCTGGCAGCGATGAACGCCTTGTGCGACGGCGACTTCACGGTACGTATGGACGGCACGGGCGAGGGCGTGCTCGGCGAAATGGCCGGAGCGTTCAACCAGCTGGTGGCGCGCAACGCCCACCTGGCCTCGGAGCTGCAGCGGGTCCGCCGCGAGGTGGTGCGCCAGGGGCGCCTCGACGAGCGGATCAGCGCGAGCCCCGGCCAGGGCGCGTGGACCACCACCGTGGACGACGCCAATCAGCTGGTGGACGCGTTGACCGGGCCGGTGTCCAACGCCACCCGGGTCCTGGACGCCATCGCCGAGGGCGATCTGACCCGGCGGGTCGATCTGCACGACGGCAACCGCCAGCTCCGCGGCGACCTGCGGCGGCTGGCCCGGGGCGTCAACCGCACCGTCGACCAGCTGGCCCTGTTCACCGGCGAGCTGACCCGGGTGGCCCGCGAGGTGGGCACCGAGGGGCGGCTCGGCGGCCGGGCCAAGGTCCAGGGGCTGTCGGGGGACTGGCGCGATGTGACCGAGGCCGTCAACACCATGGCCGCCCGGCTGACCAGCCAGGTCCGCGACATCGCCGTGGTGACCACGGCCGTGGCCCGCGGCGACCTCACCCAGCAGGTGACCGTCGAGGCCACCGGTGAGCTGCTGGAACTGAAGCTGACCGTGAACACGATGGTCGACCAGCTGCGCGCCTTCGCGGACGAGGTGACCCGGGTGGCCCGCGAGGTCGGTACCGAGGGCGAACTCGGCGGCCGGGCCCAGGTGCGGGGCGTGTCCGGGGTGTGGAAGGACCTGACGGACAACGTCAACTTCATGGCGTCCAACCTGACCAGCCAGGTCCGCAACATCGCCCAGGTGACCACCGCGGTCGCCACCGGTGACCTCTCCCAGAAGATCACCGTCGATGCCCGGGGTGAGATCCTCCAGCTCAAGAACACCGTCAACACGATGGTTGACCAGCTGTCCGCGTTCGCCGACGAGGTGACCCGGGTGGCCAGCGAGGTGGGCACCGAGGGGCGGCTCGGCGGCCGGGCCCAGGTCCGTGGCGTCTCCGGGGTGTGGAAGGACCTCACCCAGAACGTCAACTTCATGGCCGACAACCTGACCTCCCAGGTCCGCAACATCGCCCAGGTCGCCACCGCCGTCGCCGAGGGCGACCTCAGCAAGACGATCGGTGTGGAGGCCAAGGGCGAGATCCTGGAGCTGAAGTCGACGATCAACACCATGGTGGACCGGCTGTCGTCCTTCGCGGACGAGGTGACCCGGGTGGCCCGCGAGGTCGGCACCGAGGGAAACCTGGGCGGTCAGGCGCAGGTACGCGGCGTCTCCGGGGTGTGGAAGGACCTCACCGAGAACGTCAACTTCATGGCGCTCAACCTGACCAGCCAGGTCCGCAACATCGCCCAGGTGACCACGGCGGTCGCCGACGGCGATCTGTCCAAGCAGATCACCGTGGACGCCCGGGGCGAGATCCTGGAGGTCAAGGAGACCGTCAACACCATGGTCCAGCAGCTCCGGGCGTTCGCCGACGAGGTGACCCGGGTGGCCCGCGAGGTCGGTACCGAGGGCCAGCTCGGCGGCCGGGCCGAGGTGCGGGGCGTGTCCGGGGTGTGGAAGGACCTGACGGACAACGTCAACTTCATGGCGTCCAACCTGACCAGCCAGGTCCGTAACATCGCCCAGGTGGCCACGGCGGTCGCCCAGGGCGATCTGTCCAAGAAGATCGACGTGGACGCGCGCGGCGAGATCCTGGAGCTGAAGACGACCATCAACACGATGGTCGACACGCTCTCCTCGTTCTCCTCCGAGGTCACCCGCGTCGCCCGCGAGGTCGGCAGCGAGGGCCAGCTCGGCGGTCAGGCCCGGGTCGAGGGCGTCTACGGCACCTGGAAGCGGCTGACCACCAGCGTCAACGATCTCGCCCTCAACCTCACCACCCAGGTCCGCGCCATCGCCGAGGTCGCCTCCGCCGTCGCCAAGGGCGATATGTCCGGGTCGATCTCGGTCGAGGCGCAGGGCGAGGTCGCCGAGCTGAAGAACAACGTCAACCTCATGGTGGCCAACCTGCGTGAGACCACCCGCGCCAAGGACTGGCTGGAATCCAACCTGGCCCGTATCGCCTCCATGATGCAGGGCCACCGCGATCTGGTCGAGGTCGCCGACCTGATCCTGCGCGAGCTGGCCCCGCTGGTGAACGCCCAGTTCGGAGCGTTCTTCCTCGGTCAGCCCAGTGCGGGTCCCGTCGAGGGCATGAAGCTGATCGCCGGATACGGCACCGAGCAGGGCGACGTCCCGCTGCCGGCCGCCGGTGCCGGCGGCCGCGGACTGGTCGCCCAGGCCGCCCTGGAGAAGAAGCGGGTCCTGATCAGCAACGTCCCGCCCGACTACATCACCATCAACTCCGGGCTCGGCGCCGCGCTCCCCACCAGCGTCGTCATCCTGCCGATCCTCTACGAGGACCAGGTGCTCGGCGTCATCGAACTGGCCTCCTTCAGCCGGTTCAGCGAGGTCCACCTCGCCTTCATCGACCAGTTCGTCAACACCATCGGCGTCTCGATCAACACCATCATCGCCAACGCCCGCACCGAGTCGCTGCTGTCCGAATCGCAGCGGCTCACCACCGAGCTGCGGCAGCGCTCCAACGAGCTGCAGCGCTCCAACGCGGAGCTGGAGGAGAAGGCCGCGCTGCTGGCCACGGCCTCGCAGTACAAGTCCGAGTTCCTGGCCAACATGTCGCACGAGCTGCGCACCCCGCTCAACTCCCTGCTGATCCTGGCCCGGCTGCTCGCCGACAACGCCGACCAGCGGCTGTCCCCCCAGGAGGTGCAGTTCGCCACCACCATCCACCGCTCCGGCTCCGACCTGCTCCAGCTGATCAACGACATCCTCGACCTGTCGAAGATCGAGGCCGGGCGGATGGACGTCCGCCCGAAGAAGCTGCCGCTGATGAAGCTGCTCGACTACGTGCACGCCACGTTCCGGCCGCTCGCCATCGACCGCGGCCTGTCGTTCGAGATCGCCGTCGGCGAGGACGTACCGCGCGAGCTGTACTCCGACGAACAGCGGATCCAGCAGATCCTGCGCAACCTGCTCTCCAACGCCCTGAAGTTCACCTCCTCGGGCGGGGTGAAGCTGCGCGTGGAGCGGGCCGCCGGTACGGAGTTCACGGAGGAGACGCTGCGCGACGCGGACGCCGTCGTCGCCTTCTCCGTCAAGGACACCGGCATCGGCATCGCGCCCGAGAAGCTGCCCGTGATCTTCGAGGCGTTCCAGCAGTCCGACGGCACCACCAGCCGCAAATACGGCGGCACCGGCCTCGGCCTGTCCATCAGCCGGGAGATCGCCGGAATGCTGGGCGGCCGGATCATCGCCGAGAGCGAGCAGGGCGTCGGTTCCTGCTTCACGTTCTACGTCCCCGCGCACTACGCGGGAGTCGTCCCGCCGCCCGATGTCTCGGACCCCCGGGCCACCGGCGCCACCGTCCCGGCGGCGCTGCCCGCCACGGACGAATCGCTTCCGGACACCGCCGACCACGCGCCCAGCGGGGTGTTCAGCGACCAGAGCGGCGTGACCGGCGACCGCAGCTCGCTGGAGAATCTGCTGGCCCCGAAGGACGGCGACGGCGACGGCGACGGGGACGAGGCGCCGCCGGACGCCCCCCGGCTCCAGCAGTGGCAGCGCGGCCGCCCCGGCCGGGTGCTGACCGGCCGCCGCATCCTCATCGTCGACGACGACATCCGCAACGTCTTCGCGCTCACCCATGTGCTGGGCCGGGTCGGCATGACCGTGAAGTACGCCGAGAACGGCCGCGAGGGGCTGGACGTCCTGCACCGCAACCCGGATGTGTCCCTGGTGCTGATGGACGTGATGATGCCGGAGATGGACGGCTACGAGACGATCCGGGCCATCCGCGGCACGCCCCGGCTCGCCGATCTGCCGATCATCGCCCTGACCGCCAAGGCCATGCCCGGCGACCGCGAGAAGGCCCTGGAGAGCGGCGCCAACGGCTATGTCCCCAAACCGGTGGACGTCGACCGGCTGATGTCCACGGTCTGCGATCTGCTCGACCCCGCGGGCTGCCCGCCGGAGCCGGTGGAGGCGGGGGAGGCGGGAGAGGCGGGAGAGGCGGCCGACCCGGTGGAAGCCGCTGACCCGGCCGACCCGGTGGAAGTGGTGGAAGCTGAGGAGCTTGCCGAGGACGGCGACGAGCCCGGCGAAGCCCCCGGCGAAGAATCCAGGGACGAGCCGGGCCCGGACGCGGAGACGCGACCGCCCAGGCAGCGACGGGGGGAGTCATGAGCGCCGCCGCCCCCGACCGGGCCGGAATACTGATCGTCGACGACATGGAAGAGAACCTGATCGCGCTGGAAGCCGTCCTGGGCCCGCTCGATCAGCGTCTCGTCCGCGCCCACTCCGGCGAGGAGGCGCTGAAGGCGATGCTCCGGCAGGACTTCGCCGTCGTGCTGCTCGACGTCCTGATGCCGGGGATGGACGGCTTCGAGACCGCCGCCAACATGAAGCGTCTCGACCAGACCAAGGACGTCCCGATCATCCTGCTGACCGGCACCGACGCCGACTCGGACTACCCCTACCGGGGCTACGCCATCGGCGCCGCCGACTTCCTCACCAAACCCATCGACCCCTGGCTGCTGCGGACCAAGGTCAACGTCTTCCTGGATCTGCACCGCAAGAACCTCCAGCTCGCCGCCCAGGCCGAGCAGCTGCGCAGACAGCTGGCCGGAGAACCGGACCCCTCGGACGTACGGCTGGAGCGGGTGTCCGAACAGCTCGCCCGCACCGCGGTGGCGCTGCGCGCGGGCGAGGGAAGCGAGGAGGCGCTGGGGCTGGCCGACTGCGTCACCGAGCTGGCCCACACCGTGGAGGAGCTGCGGGCGGCCCGCCAGGCGTTCCAGGGCCGATGACCCCGCCGGGGCCGATGACCCCGCCGGGACGGCTGACGGCCGACCTACGGCGTCCCCGCGTCCCCCTCCGCCCGCGGCGGCTCGGCCGACATCGCCCGGGTGCAGTCGATCAGCGCGTGGCGCAGCCCGCCGCGCTGTTCCCCGGTCAGCCCGCCGAGCATCCGCTCCTCCAGCAGCCGCACCTGCTCGTCGTAGCTCCGCAGCGCCTCCCGTCCCCGGTCGCTGAGGCTGATGAGCAGCACCCGGCGGTTGGCCGGATCCCGACGGCGCTCGATGAACCCCCGCTCCTCCAGCGTCTGGACCATCTCGTGCATGGTCTGCGGCTTGACGAACGAGCGCCGCGCCAGCTGGGCCGACGACAGCCCGTCCCGGCGCTCCAGGACGGTCAGCGCCGTGTACTGCAGCGTGGTCAGGCCGAGGGGGCGCAGCAGCGCGTCCAGATGGGCCCGTATCGCCTGTTCCAGCCGCTTCACCAGGTAGAGCGTGCCGACCTGGTCCAGCTGCGCCGTGTCGGACTGATCGGAAGTGGTCATCCGGCCATCTTGCCCGACCGGCGGACCGGGCCGACCGGCAGACCGGCGGATCGGCCGAGGGGGGCCGCCCATTGACACCCGACCTCCCGGAGTGCTCCACTCACCATCAGGAATCCTGATGATACTCCGACACCGGAAGGAACCGAAGCCCATGGAGCTGACGGGGAAGACCGCCGTGGTCACCGGAGCGGGGCGCGGCCTCGGCCTCGCGTACGCCCGTGCCCTGGCCCGGGCGGGGGCCAGCGTGGTCGTCAACGACGCCGACGCGGCCACCGCCGAACAGGCGGTCAAGGTCATCACCGACGAGGGCGGTACGGCGGTCGCCGCGCCCGGAGCGGTCGGCACCAGCGAGGTCGCCGACGCGCTCGTGGACCGCGCGGTCGAGGCGTTCGGGCGGCTGGACGTCCTCGTCACCAACGCGGGCATCCTGCGCGACCGGGTGCTGTGGAAGATGACCGACGAGGACTTCGACGCGGTGACCGGCGTCCATCTCAAGGGCACCTTCACCTGCGCCCGCGCCGCCGTCCGGCACATGCGCGAGCGCGGCGGGGGCGGCCGTCTGATCCTCATCGGCTCGCCCGCAGGACAGCGCGGCAACTTCGGTCAGACCAACTACTCCGCCGCCAAGGCGGGCATCGTCGGCATGGCCCGCACCTGGTCGATGGAGTGCGCCAAGGCCGGGATCGGCGTCAACGCGGTGATCCCCGTCGCCGCTACCGCCATGACCGCGACCATCCCCGCCTTCGCGCCGCACGTCGAGGCGTACGAGGAGCGCGGCGAACCGCTGCCCGCCTGGCTGCGGCAGGGCGAGGGCTTCGGCACCGCCGACGACGTCGCCGGGCTCGTGGTCTTCCTCGCCTCGGACGCCGCCGACGGCATCACCGGGCAGGCCATCGGCGTCGGCGGCGACCGGCTGACCCTGTGGAGCCACCCCGAGGAGCAGTCGGCGGTCTACCGCGAGGGCGGCTGGGACGCGGACGCCATCGCGGGCGTCTGGGGTACGTCGCTGGGGCGGCGCCCGGAGGGAGTGGGCATCCCCGCGCCCGTCGACCCGACGAGCCCGAAGAGCACGGAGGGGGCCGGACGGTGAACCCCGACGATCTCGTCGCCATCGACGTCCACACCCACGCCGAGGTCTCGGCGGACGGCCACTCCTCGCTGAGCGGCGAGCTGGCCGAGGCCTCCGCCGCGTACTTCAAGACCCATGGCGCCCGGCAGCCCACCATCCCGGAACTGGCCGCCCACTACCGCGAACGCCGCATCGCCGCCGTCGTCTTCACGGTCGACGCGGAGACCGCCACCGGCCATCCGCCGATCAGCAACGAGGAGGTCGCCGCCTCCTGCGCCGAGCACGCCGACGTCCTCATCCCGTTCGCCAGCGTCGACCCGTGGAAGGGCCGGGCGGCGGTGCGGGCGGCACGGCGGCTGGTCGAGCACCACGGGGTGCGCGGCTTCAAGTTCCACCCGTCCCTCCAGGCGTTCCACCCGAACGACCAGCGGTTCTATCCGCTGTACGAGGCCATCGAGGAGCTGGGGGTGCCCGCGCTCTTCCACACCGGGCAGACCGGGATCGGCGCGGGCGTGCCCGGGGGCGGCGGGATCCGGCTGAAGTACTCCAACCCGATGGACGTCGACGACGTCGCCGTGGACTTTCCGGAGCTGCGGATCATCCTGGCCCATCCGTCGTTCCCCTGGCAGGACGAGGCGCTGGCCGTCGCCACGCACAAGCCGCACGTCTACATCGACCTGTCCGGCTGGTCGCCGAAGTACTTTCCGCCGCAGCTGGTCCGCTATGCGAATTCGCTGCTCAAGCACAAGGTCCTGTTCGGCTCCGACTATCCGGTGATCGACCCGGACCGATGGCTGGCCGACTTCGACAAACTAGAGATCAAGCCCGAGGTACGGCCGCTGATCCTCAAGGACAACGCGGCGCGGCTGCTCGGTCTCACGAAGGAGTGAGCGCAGATGCTGGAGCAAGGCATCGGCCGGGGCGCCGGAGAGGGCATCGGAGCGTGGCCGCGCCGTCGGGCCCGTAAGACCCCCGGGCGGATCGCGGTCGTCCACGGGGACGACACCCAGACCTACCGGGAGCTGGACGAGACCGTCACCGGTTACGCCCGTGCGCTGCGGGCGCGCGGGATCGGGCGCGGCGACCGCGTCGCCTACCTCGGCCCCAACCACCCCTCGTTCCTCCACGCGCTCTTCGCCACCTGCGCGGTGGGCGCGGTCTTCGTCCCGCTCAACACTCGGCTCGCCGCGCCCGAACTGGCCTACATGCTGGACGACTCCGGTGCGCGGCTGCTCCTCCACGATCCGGGCTGCGCGGAGACCGCCGGGGAGGCGGGCGCGGGCATCGCGGTGGCCGTGGACGAACTGACGGATGGAGTGGACGACGCCCCGGACGAGGTCATGGCCCCCGACGACCCCTGCATGATCATGTATACGTCCGGTACGACGGGCCGTCCCAAGGGCGCGGTGCTCAGCCACGCCAACATCACCTGGAACAGCCTCAACGTCCTGGTCGACACCGATCTCGCCTCGGACGAGATCACCCTCGTCACCGCGCCGCTCTTCCACACCGCCGCGCTCAACATGACCTGTCTGCCGACCCTGCTCAAGGGCGGACGCGTCGTGATCGAGCCCGGCTTCGACGCGGAACGGATGCTCGATCTGATCGAGGGCCAGGGCGTGACCTGCCTGTTCGGCGTGCCCACCATGTTCGCGGCGGTCGCCGACTCGCCGCGCTGGGAGACGGCCGACCTGTCGTCCGTCCGCACCCTGATGTGCGGCGGCTCGCCCGTCCCCAAGGCGCTGATCGACACGTATCTGCGGCGCGGGCTCTCCTTCATCCAGGGCTACGGCATGACCGAGGCGTCCCCCGGGACGCTGCTGCTCGACCGTGAGATGAGCGCGGTCAAGGCGGGCTCCGCGGGTGTGCCGCACTTCTTCACCGACGTCCGGCTGGTCCGCCCGGACCTGACCGAGGCGGGCCCCGGCGAGCCCGGCGAGATCCTGGTGCACGGCCCCCACGTCATGCGCGGCTACTACGGCCTGCCGGACGCGACGGCGGACGCGCTCCTAGAGGGCGGGTGGTTCCGCTCCGGGGACGTGGGGGTGCGGGACGAGGACGGCTACGTCTCCATCGTGGACCGCGTCAAGGACATGATCATCTCGGGCGGTGAGAACGTCTATCCGGCCGAGGTCGAGAACGCGCTGTACGACCACCCCGATGTCCTCGAATGCGCCGTGATCGGCATGCCGGACGCCCGGTGGGGCGAGGTCGGCAAGGCCGTCGTCGTCCTCCGGGCCGGAGCCGCCACCGATCAGCAATGCCTGCTCGACCACCTCGCGGGCCGCCTCGCGAAGTACAAGGTGCCGAGGGCGGTCGAGTTCCGGACCGCGCTGCCGCGCACCGCCAGCGGAAAGATCCGCAAGTCCGCCCTGCGCTGACGCTGCGCACACCCCTGACGGGAGACCCCGCATGCCCACGACCGTGAACAGCTTCGACGAGCTGAAGCAGCTGACCGGACAGCACCTCGGCCACAGCCGGTGGCACCGGATCGAGCAGAACCGGGTCGACACCTTCGCCGACGCCACCGGCGACCACCAGTGGATCCACGTCGACCCCGAGCGCGCCAAGGACGGCCCCTTCGGCGGCACCATCGCCCACGGCTATCTCACCCTGTCCCTGCTGATCCCGCTGTGGGGCGAGATCCTGGAGCTGGGCGGCGTCCGGATGGCCGTCAACTACGGCCTCAACAAGGTGCGTTTCCCGGCGCCGGTACCGGTCGGCGCCACGATCAGGGCCGGGGCCACGCTCGTCTCCGTGGACGAACTCGGCGACGGCGGCGCCCAGGCCGTCATCGACCTGGTGGTGGAGCAGGACGGCGGCGACAAGCCGTGCTGCGTCGCCCAGGCGGTGCACCGCTACCACTGGTGAGGGTCAGGGGGTGTCCACGGCGGTGACGAGGACGGCCACCGTCGCCGGGGGCGGCGCGGTGGCCGCGACCGCCGCGCGCACCGCGCGGGCCACGTCCAGGGCGCGGTGGCCCGGTGCGACGGCCAGTTCGATACGGACATGGGTGCCCTCGACCCGTACCGCCCCGCGCCCCAGCACCGGGGCGAGCCGGGCCACGCCGGGCACGGCGGTGACCGCGGCGGCGATGCCCGAACCATCACCTGGCCGCTCGGCGGGCGGGGCCTGATCCTCCGGGACTACATGTTGCGGAACCTCATCGAGGACATCCGTCACCCGCACATCCACCGCGCCGACCGCCAGCCCGAGCCGGTCCGTGGCCGCGCCCAGCAGGGCGTCGCGTAGCCGGTCCGCCGCCACCGGCAGGGGCAGGTCCGCCGTCGCCGCGCACTCCGCCCAGGCCCGCAGCGGCCCCGGCGGCAGCGCGCTCGGCGGGGCCGGAACCGAGGGCGGCGCGGCGGCCTCCGGGTCGGCCAGGGCGATCCGGAGCGCGCCGAGCCGTACGCCGGGCACGGCGTCGGCCGCCCGGCGCAGCACGGCGTCCGCCGCGCGCTCGGTCAGCCAGGCGCCGTCCTCCGGCCCGCCCAGGGGGAGGAGGCGGCCGAGCCGCAGCTGTTCCCGTACGGCCTGTGCGAACCGGTCCGCGACCACGGTGCCACCCTTCGGCAGGTGAGTCCCTGAATGATGCATAACAGAAGCTTTCCGGACCAATCACCCCTAGTGTGGCAAGTAGGGAAAATATGCGAGAAAGGGGCGATCGGTGATGTCCGAGACCGCGCCACGGAACCGGCCCCAGGCCGCCGCCACGGAGCCGTCCGCCGCTACGCCGAAGACCCTCGGACGCAGCATCGACCCGGGAGCCCGGGGGCGTACCACCATCGCCGACGGCGTGGTGGAGAAGATCGCCGGGATGGCCGCCCGCGATGTGGTCGGCGTCCACGCCATGGGCGGCAACCTCGCCCGCACCTTCGGGGTCGTCCGCGACCGGGTGCCCGGCGGCGGCAAATCGGTCGCCCGTGGGGTGAAGGCCGAGGTGGGCGAGGTGCAGACGGCCCTCGACCTGGAGATCGTGGTCGACTACGGCGTCTCGATCGCCGACGTCGCCCGGGCCGTACGGGAGAACGTGATCACCGCCGTCGAGCGGATGACCGGCCTTGAGGTGGTCGAGGTCAACATCGCGGTCAGCGATGTGAAGTTGCCGGACGAGGAAGAGGGAGCGCCGGAGCCCAGGCTGCAATGAGCAGCCGCCCCGGTGCGCTCCAGCAGGGGAGCACACGATGAGCATGGCCGTGATCGGGATGATCGCGGGGATGGCCCTGGGCTTCGCCGGATACTTCGGTGGTTTCGGGGCCTTTCTGCTGGTGGCGGCGTTGGGCGCCGTCGGGTTCGTCGCGGGCCGGTTCCTGGACGGGGACCTGGAACCGGGCGACTTCTTCCGGTCCCGCGACCGTGGCGAACGGCGGCGGTGAACCGGTGGGGGCACGCGAGCCGGGGGAGCGGGGCGTGACGCGGATCGCGGACCGCGCCGTCGCGAAGATCGCCTCATGGGCGGCGCGGGAAGCGCTCGGCGGCGGGCTGCCGCACGCCGCCGTCGCGGTGCGCGCGGGCGCCGCGCGCGTACGGGTCGCCATCGAGCTGGGCTACCCGTCCGACATCGGCGCCCAGTGCGGGGCCGTACGGCGCCATGTCGCGACGCGCGTCGGTGAACTGACGGGCATGGAGGTGCCGGACGTGGCGGTGACCGTGGAACGGCTGCGCTCACCGCAGCTGGACCGGGGGAAGGTCCGATGAACCGCCGTCCTGGCCGCTTCTGGTCCGCCCGGCGCGTACCGGCCGGACTGACCGCCCTCGTGCTGCTCGGCGCGCTCGGACTGCTCCTGTACGACATCGTCTCCGAACGCACCGGCCACCCCGTGATGGAGTGGCGCCGCTGGCTCGCCGACCAGCTCGCCTCCCGCCCGCTGCACGACGGCTGGATCGTGGGGATCGCGGTGGCGCTGATCGTGATCGGGCTGTGGATGGTGGCGCTGGCCGTGACCCCGGGCCTTCGAAGCCTCCTGCCAATGAACGGAAACGGCGGCATTACCCGAGCCGGAATCGACCGCTCCGCCGCCGGTCTGGTGCTGCGCGACCGGGCGATGGCCGTCCCCGGCGTACGGGCCGTACGGGTCGACGTCGGCCGCCGCCGCGTCAGGGCCCGTGCGCAGGCGCACTTCCGCGACCTTGAGGAGGTCCGGGCCGACCTCCTCACCGTCCTCCAGGACGGCATCCGGCAGCTCGGCCTGGCCCGGCGACCGGGGCTGTCCGTCCGCGTCCGCCGACCGGCGAGGTGACGCCATGCGGATCGCGAACCGTGTACTGCTGGCCGTACTGGGCCTGGCCCTGATGGCCGCAGGCGCGACAGCCCTCCTCGCAGGACGCCGTTCCCCCCACGCCGTCCTGCTCTCCCGCGCGGACCGGGTGCGCTGGCGCTCCACGGACTGGTGGTGGCCGGGCCTCATCGCGGCACTGAGCGTGCTGGCCCTGCTCGCCCTGTGGTGGGCCCTGGCCCAACTGCGGCGCCGCCGCCTGAACGACATCCTCGTCCCCCTGGACGACGGCACCGGCGCCTCGCTCCGGGGCCGGGCCCTGGAAGCCGCCCTGCGGGCCGACGCGGAGTCCCTGTCCGGCGTGGCCGGGGCCCACATCCACCTCCACGGCCGCCGAGCCGCGCCGAGGGCCCGCGTGGGCCTGACCCTGGACCCCGGGGCGGACCCCCTGGCGACCCTCCGGGCCCTGGAAGCCGAGACCCTGACCCAGGCCCGCACCTCAGCGGGCCTACCCCACCTCCCCACGGAGGTCCGCCTGCGAGGCGAACGCCACGGAGCGGAACGAGCGCGGTAGCCGTGCGGGGCCGGGCCGGGACCGCCGACTGCCCGGTCGGGTTTCGTTGCCGGGTGCGGCCCGGTGGCCGGGTTGTGCCCACCCGTTCCTCCCCCAGCTACAGCTGGGAGGTGCCCCCCCGGCGGAACGCCTGCCCACAACCGGTGGTGAGCCGCCATGCGGCGGAGGGGTGGGGTCGCAGGGGTGGGGTCCTGGACGACGCCGTGTATTTGTGGCGCCAATCGCCCCGCGTCCACCCCACGCTTCCGCGCGACGGCGCCGTAAATATACGAGTCCAGGGCCCTGCCCCGGAGGCCCCGCCCCGGCACCACCACCGGACGAACCGCGCACCCGCACCCCGTTCCGGCCGGGACATCTCAGTCCCGGCCGGGACAATTCAGCCCCTCCGGCGATTGAGGAGCGGGGGTGCAGGGGGCGGAGCC
>NZ_JBHWJI010000086.1:0-30050 GCF_042731515.1 Streptomyces sp. NPDC059850 | reverse complement strand
GTCACCCCACCAAGAACAAGCCGGCGGGCTAACACGCGCCGGATAACAAAACCCCCCCGGGGGCGGGCCCGGGGGGGGGGGCGCCACCCCGGGTGCCCGGGGGCCCCGCCCCCGCCACGCGTGGCCATCACCTGCCCTTCGGGCCTATCGGATGAAGCGACGGTGGGGGTGGGGTGGCTGGTGGCCGACCGTCACTTGACGACCCCGAGGGACACGTAGTCGTACCGGCCGTTGTAGGCCGCCGCCGAGTAGGCGTTGGTCAGCCGCGAGCTGCGCCAGGTGATGTTCTTCTCGTACAGGAACGGCATCGACACGGCCAGGTCGGCGACCTTGTGGTTCATGTCCGCGTACAGCTCACCGGCCTTGGCGGGGTCGGTCTCCTTGAGCGCGTCGTCGAAGTCCTTGTTGATCGCCTCGTCGTTGGTCTCGGAGACGTTGTAGTTACCGGTCTGCTCGATGAAGCGGCCGTCGTACAGCGGGCGGGAGAAGCCCTGGCCGGTCGGGAAGTCGGGGCCCCAGCCGGTCATGCTCATGCCGTAGCCGCGCTTGTGCATCACGGACGGGGAGCCGGTGATGCTGGCGGACGAGGCGCCCTCGATCTCGTTGATGTCGAGCTTGATGCCGACCTTGTTCAGCGACTCCTGGAGCGCCTCGGCGGCGGCCGTCTCGTTGGGCTGGTCGACCCGGGAGACGATCTTGGCGGAGAAGCCGTTCGGCTTGCCGCACTCCTTCAGCTCGGACTTGGCCTTGGCCAGGTCCGCCTTGCCCTTGCGCTTCAGGACGCCGTACGGGTCGTAGTCGTCCGAGCCCTTGACGCTCTTGGGGAGCATGTTGGGCGCGATGTCACCACCGGCCTGCGGGCCGCCGCGGGTGGTCTGCAGCTGGGTGTAGTCGGTCGCGTAGAAGACCGCCTTGCGGCAGTGGATGTTGTCGAACGGCTTCACCTTGGTGACGAGGTCGACGTACCGGACGAAGCTCGTCTCGATGTTGTCGACGTTGCCCTTGTGCTCCTTGAGCGCGGCGGCGCGGCCGGACTGGCTCATGCCGGTGGCGCTGAGGAAGACGTCGTAGTCGCCCTTGATGAGCAGCTTGTCGATCGCCTCCAGGTTGGAGTTGAAGGTGACCGTGACCTGGTCCGGCAGGGCCGCGCGGATCGGGTCGGACGACTTCTTCCACTTGTCGTTGCGCACCAGGGCCAGGCTCTTGCCCGGGGTGTACGACTTGAGCTTGTACGGGCCGGAGGAGAACGGCCGGTTGGTGTACTGCGCGCCGGTGTCCTTCTCCTGCTTGACCGGGGAGCCGGTGGGCATCGCGAGCATCTGCTCGAAGTCACCGTTGGGCTGGTCGAGGCGGAAGACGATGGTCTTGTCGTCCGGCGTCTCGATCGTCTTCAGCCCGAGCTTGTCCTTGGACTTGTCCTTGTACGGGCCCTTGTACTCGCCCTTGGGGTCGAGGACCTGGCGCAGATAGCCGGGGCCGCCGGAGACGACGTCCTTGGCCCAGATGCGCTCGATGCCGTACTTGATGTCCTTGGAGGTGATGGCCGAGCCGTCCTCCCAGGTGATCCCGTCGCGGAGGGTGTACGTGTACGTCTTGCCGCCGTCGGTGATCTTGCCGGTGGAGGTGGCCAGGTCGGGGACCAGCTCGTTGGAGGCGTTGCCCGGCTTGGGCGCGTAGGTGATGAGTTGACGCGAGTAGAACCGGGCGAAGTCCCAGGCGAAGCCGTAGTACTGGCGCTGCGGGTCGAGCGAGTCGAAGTTCTGCTTGTTGACGAACTTCAGCGTGCCGCCCTTCTTGGTGGACTCGTTGGCGACGCCCTTCATCCCCGCGTTGAATCCGGCACCCGAGCCTTTCTCGTCGTCGCTGCCGCCACCGCACCCGGCGACGGTGGCGAGCAGGGCGCAGACGACAGCCGTCGCGCCGACGATCCGGCTGCTTCTCGACGAACGTAGGGATTTCATGGGTCCTGCAACCTCCGGGATAGCGGTACGTGGCATGGCGCGGGTAAAGCTTCGGGGTGCCGCCTGAGCTGCGCGGCCGGGGCGCCTCATCGGGTGCCCTTGGGGTCGAGGGCGTCGCGGACGCCGTCGCCGAACAGGTTGAAGGCCAGCACGGTGATGAAGATCGCCGCACCCGGGATGATCATGAACATGGGATCGTCCTCGTAGGTGCCCACCGCCTTGGAGAGCATCTGCCCCCAGGACGCGGTCGGCGGTTTCACGCCCGCCCCCAGGAAGCTGAGGGCCGCCTCGGTGAGGATGTTGGTGGGGATCATCAGCGTCGCGTAGACGGTGATCGGCGCCACCAGGTTGGGCAGCAGTTCCCGGAAGAGGATGTAGCGGCGGCCGGCGCCGAGGCTGCGCGCGGCCTCCACGTACTCCTTCTCGCGCAGCGACAGCGTCTGGCCACGCACGATGCGGCCGACGTACGGCCAGCCGAAGAAGCCGATGACCGAGACCAGTACCGCGATGCGCACCCCGCTGCCGGTCAGGCCCAGCAGGTCGTTCGGGAGCACCGAGACCAGGGAGATGATGAACAGCAGCTGCGGGAAGGCCAGCAGCATGTCCATCACCCGGCTGATCGCCGAGTCCACCCAGCCACCGAAATATCCGGCGATGATGCCGAAAACGGTCCCGAGGACGACGGCGACCAGGGCGGCGAGGAAGGCCACCAGCAGCGAGATCCGGGCGCCGTAGACGACCCGGCTGAACACGTCACGGCCGTTCGAGGGCTCGACGCCGAAGAGGAAGTCCGAACTGATGCCGCCCAGGCTGCCCTTGGGGGTGCCGAAGAGCGGGTCGATCTCCTCCTGGTGGAACTCGTTGGGCGGGTGGCCCAGCAGGCTCACGATCAGCGGCGCGAAGATCGCCACTAGCACGAGAAAGACGACCACGACCCCGCCAGCAAGCGCCAACTTGTCGCGTTTGAGGCGTCTCCAGGCGATCTGTCGCAGCGATCTTCCCTCGACCGACGCCTTGACCACATCCGCCGCTACATCGGCAGTCGCGACCGGCTCTGCGTCGGCGCTCGTGCCGTGCAATGGTGCCGTCATCGTGGTGGGGACCCCTCTCGACCGGCGGTGACCGGTCCACGGCTCGCCGCTGTGGCGGCTTAAGTTCACAAGGTGATCGAAAGGGGTCGTTATGCGGAACCGCTCCCCTTGGAGCGGGAGTCTTCATCGCGTTTGTGATCACCCGCCAGTACCCACGGGCAATGGATGCCTAACCGTGATGTGCGGTAAGCGGTTCCGGTATACGGACAGTTGTGACACGAGAACGCATCAGTAACAACCGCCCCACCGCGGGCAGTTCGCAGGTGGGGCGGTATGGGAGGCGGATTCAGGCCACGGTGTCAGTACGCATGGCGCGCCATGGGCTCAGTACGCGTGGCGCGGCGGCGGGTAGCCGTACCCGTACGACGGGGGCGGCGCGGCCGGGGGCGGCGCGGCGGCGTGGGCGTCACGGTCGAAGAACGGGCGGGCGTGGGCCCGCATCCACATCGCCACCGGGTCGTGCACGTCCGACAGCTCGACCGTCGAGACCGGCAGCCCCTCGGGCACCACGCCGACCGACTGCTGCATCATCAGCCGCACCGATTCCACGGCCTGCTGGCTGTTGTCGTACAGATCCAGCCCGATGGCCAGATACGGGGCGCCCAGCGCGGGCTGCACCCAGGCGCGGCGCAGCGAGCGCACCGCGGCGGTGCGGTGCGCGTTCTGCCCCAGCAGGGCGTAGAACTGGGGGATCTCGATGGCCGGTTCGGTCAGCCGCAGCGGACCGGCGGGCAGCCGGTCAAGACCGCCCGCGATGCGCCGCAGATCGAGCCAGGGGATGCCGACGCCGCCGCCGTGGGCGTGCGGGTTGAGCCACAGGCCGTAGTGGTCGCGGTAGAGCGAGTCGGCGATCCGCCGCGCGTCCACCACCTCATGCGCGCGATTCCAGCCACTGGCGGCGAGTTCCTGGGCGGAGGTCACACACGGCGCGTAGCCGTGGCCTTCCATGTCCATGTTCCCGTACTGGGCGTCGGGAGCGCCGGGAGCGCCGTTCCACAGCAGCATCCAGACCTGGCCCTCGGCGAGGGCGTGCAGCAGCGCCTCGTAGGCGTCGTACCGGCCGGGAGCTACCTGCTGCAGCATCCGCTCGACCTGACCGGCAGCCGCCCCCCAATCCGCGCCCGCGCTCACCTGGGTCCGCCCCTCTCTCGGCCTTGCCCGCACTCACCGGGACGCGCGCCGCCCCGTCTGGTCATCCAACCAGCTTACGGGCCCCGGTGGCCGTCCCCGGGGTGCGTCACAGGTCACGGTCGTAGAACGGCCGTACGCGCTCCAGCATCCAAGTGGCCACCGGGTCACCCTGCGCGACGTCCAGCGCGACGAGCTGAACGGTCCACGGGACCGGCACCGCGCCGAGCGCCCGGCCGAGCGCCTCCACCGCGAGGGCCTGCCCCTCCGGGCCCGGCGCGTCCAGCTGCACCCCGACGAACAGCGCAGGCTGATCACCCTCGACGCTGGCCAGCGCGCGCCGCGCGGTGCGTACCCCGGACTCCGCCCCGAACTCGATCCCGGCGGCGGCCAGGAAGTCGACCGGCTCCTGCTGCCAGTCGGGCTCGAACAGCCGCACCCTGCCGCCGCGCGCCGGGCCGTCCAGCTCGCTGCGCCCGGCCTTGCACAGCTCCTCGACCGCGGCCGGCGGCAGCGGGACGCCGACCGGCCCGTCCGCGTTCACAGCGATGCCGAGCTGCGGCGGCAGCCCGCGGGCGAACTCGACGGCCGGGGCGACCGTGAACGACATATGGCCGCCGACGATCTGCAGGAACTGCTGCTCGGAGCTGAAGACCGGCACGTACGCCTGGCCCTCGATCTCCACGGTGGGCAGATCGAGGGTGCGGCTGTCGGGGCCGCCGCCGTTCGGCAGCGGGATCCAGACATGGGCGCGGGCGAGCGTCTCGACGATCCGCGCCCCGGCTCCCGGAACCCCGATCGAGGCGGCGAGCACCTCTTCCAGCTCATTGGCGGGGAACGCGGGATAAGCGCCGTCGGGAAATCCTCCGTGAGCGGGGGTTATGCCCTGGTGCTCCGGAATACTCATCTTCGTCCCAACCGCCATCTCGTCCGACCTGCACCAGCACCCTAACGGCTGTGCGGCGGAAGGCCATGGGCCGCCCGGGCATCTCCACAGCACTTCCTCACACGGCGGTTCCGCACACGGCGGTTCCGCACACAGTGGGGCGGTCACTCGAAGGAGATGCCCCGCAGCATGCTCGCGGTTGCCCGGTCGAGCAGCACGGCGGAAGCGCAGCCCTCGGGCGGCTGTCCGCCCTCCACCCGCGCCACCAGCCGCCCCATCGCCCGCAGGTGCCGCCCGAAGGCGAAGCCGGAGACTCCCCGGCCGCGCGCGGCCTGGCCCTCCAGGGCGACCGCGGGGTCCACGTCCAGCAGCACCAGATGCAGGCCACGGCCGGTGCGCCGGGCGTCCCGGGCCAGCCAGCGGCGCACCCAGGGCTGCGAGCCGCAGTCGTGGACGACGACGCTCGCGCCCGAGCCGAGCGCCCGGCGCAGCCCCGCGTAGTGGGCGCAGCGGACCAGCGGCCGGTAGACGGCGTACGGCAGCCAGCCGGGCATGCGTCTTTCCCAGGCCTCCCGGGTGCGCTGCGAGTCCACCCGCGCCACGGCCGTCCCGCTCGGGTCGTGGTCGGGGACCACCCGGTTGATCAGGGTCGACTTGCCGCTGCCGGGCAGTCCGGAGGCGATGATCAGGTCGCGCGCCGGGTAGTGCAGCTCGGCCCCCACTCCGCCGCGCAGGTCGTGCACGGGGGCGCGGCGGCCCGGTCTGACCGGGCCGCCGGACGTGCCGTCCGGCGCGCCGTCTGACGGCGTCCGCTCCTGCCGCGCGGGCAGGGTTCCTCGGGTTGTCGCGTATGTTCCCTGCCCGTGCACCGTGATCGTCCTCCAAGGTCGGTCAAGCGGCTCCGTACCCCGAGAGTGTCAAGAAAAGGTAATGCCCATCAAGGAGGCCCGTGCGCGATGCCGCTCACAGATCGGGGGTTCCGTTCTGGAGCGGACGTGCGATGATGTCCGCTCCAACTGCATACCGGCCGCTTGAATCCGCGCGGGAGAGTTCTCGGGCACCGGCGAATCCGCCGGGTCTCCGTCCGAGGCGCCGAAGGAGCAAGTCCTCCCTTGAATCTCTCAGGCCCCGATACCGCACGGATGAGGCAGATCTGAAAAGCGGGCCACTTCAGGTGGCCCCACCCAAGGTGCAAGCCGGACCAGCCCGCCGCGCGGGAAGGTCACGGCGAACCTCTCAGGTTCCGATGACAGATGGGGAGGACGCGTGTGCCGTCCTTGTCGTCCCCTCCGGCCCGCCCGTCCCGTCATCGCCGACATCGCTGTGATCGCCGCGATCATGCCCCTGGGAGCTGAACCATGACCGACGCCCCGCCCACGCCCCGCCGCACCGCGCTGGACGCGGTCCACCGTGCGCTCGGCGCCACCATGACCGACTTCGCGGGCTGGGACATGCCGCTGCGGTACGCGAGCGAGCGCGACGAGCACACCGCGGTGCGCACCCGCGCCGGGCTCTTCGACCTCTCCCACATGGGTGAGATCGCTCTCACCGGGCCGCAGGCCGCGGACGCCCTCGACTACGCCCTGGTCGGCCAGCTCTCGGCGGTCGCCGTGGGCCGCGCCCGCTACACCATGATCTGCGACAGCGAGGGCGGCATCCTCGACGACCTGATCGTCTACCGGCTCGCCGAGCAGGAGTTCCTGGTCGTGGCCAACGCCTCGAACGCCCAGGTGGTGCTGGACGCGCTGACCGAGCGCGCCACCGGCTTCGACGCCGCCGTACGGGACGACCGCGACGCGTACGCGCTGATCGCCGTCCAGGGGCCGCAGTCCCCCGGGATCCTCAAGGGGCTGACCGACGCCGACCTGGACGGGCTGAAGTACTACGCCGGGCTGCCGGGCACCGTCGCGGGTGTGTCCGCCCTGATCGCCCGCACCGGCTACACCGGGGAGGACGGCTTCGAGCTGTTCGTCGCGCCGGACGACGCCGAGCGGGTCTGGCAGGCGCTGACCGAGGCGGGCGCCCCGGTGGGCCTGGTGGCGTGCGGGCTGTCCTGCCGGGACACGCTGCGCCTGGAGGCCGGGATGCCGCTGTACGGGAACGAGCTGACCACCGACACGACCCCGTTCGACGCGGGGCTCGGCCGGGTCGTGAAGTTCCAGAAGGCCGGTGACTTCGTCGGCCGCGGGCCGCTGGAGGCCGCCGCGCGCGAGGCCGAGGCCCGGCCGCCGCGCACCCTGGTCGGCCTGGTCGCCGAGGGCCGCCGGGTGCCGCGCGCCGGATACGCCGTGCTGGGCCCGGGTGGCACCGAGATCGGCCGGGTCACCTCGGGCGCCCCGTCCCCGACGCTGGGGAAGCCGGTCGCCATGGCGTACGTCGACGCGGAGCACGCCGCGCCCGGCAGCCCGGGCGTGACGGTGGACATCCGCGGTACCCGGGAGCCGTACGAGGTCGTCGCGCTCCCCTTCTACCGCCGCGAGCGCTGAAACCTCCCGCGCGCCGCCTCTCACTACTGATCCGTCCCACCGCTTAAGACCCGTTTCCCAAGCACTCCCCCCTATCCAGGAGAATCGGACCATGAGCAACCCCCAGCAGCTGCGCTACAGCAAGGAGCACGAGTGGCTGTCGGCCGCCGACCAGGACGGCGTGTCGACGATCGGCATCACCGAACACGCGGCCAACGCGCTCGGCGATGTCGTGTACGTCCAGCTCCCGGATGTCGGCTCCACCGTCGCCGCCGGTGAAACCTGCGGTGAGCTGGAATCCACGAAGTCGGTCAGCGACCTGTACGCGCCGGTCTCCGGTGAGGTCACCGAGATCAACGAGGACGTGGTGAACGACCCGGCGCTGGTGAATTCCGCCCCCTTCGAGGGCGGCTGGCTGTTCAAGGTGAAGGTGACGGACGAGCCGGACGGCCTGCTCTCCGCCGAGGAATACGCCGCCTTCTCCGGAAACTGACCCTCTTCTTCGATCGGGACCCAGATGTCGCTTCTCAACAGCTCCCTGCACGAGCTCGACCCGGACGTCGCCGCTGCTGTCGACGCCGAACTCCACCGCCAGCAGTCCACCCTCGAAATGATCGCCTCGGAGAACTTCGCTCCGGCCGCCGTCATGGAGGCCCAGGGCTCGGTCCTGACCAACAAGTACGCCGAGGGCTACCCCGGCCGCCGCTACTACGGCGGCTGTGAGCACGTCGACGTGGTCGAGCAGATCGCCATCGACCGCGTCAAGGAGCTTTTCGGCGCCGAGGCCGCCAACGTCCAGCCGCACTCCGGTGCCCAGGCGAACGCGGCCGCGATGTTCGCGCTGCTCCAGCCCGGCGACACCATCCTGGGGCTGAACCTGGCGCATGGTGGGCACCTCACCCACGGCATGAAGATCAACTTCTCCGGCAAGCTCTACAACGTGGTGCCCTACCACGTGGACGCCGAGACCGGTCTGGTCGACATGGACGAGGTCGAGCGGCTCGCCAAGGAGCACCGTCCCAAGCTGGTCATCGCGGGCTGGTCGGCGTACCCGCGCCAGCTGGACTTCGCCGCGTTCCGCCGGATCGCGGACGAGGTCGGCGCGTACCTGATGGTCGACATGGCCCACTTCGCGGGCCTCGTCGCGGCCGGGCTCCACCCCTCCCCCGTGCCGCACGCCCACGTCGTGACCACCACCACCCACAAGACCCTGGGCGGTCCGCGCGGTGGCGTGATCCTCTCCACCGCCGAGCTGGCCAAGAAGATCAACTCCGCGGTCTTCCCGGGTCAGCAGGGCGGCCCGCTGGAGCACGTCATCGCGGCCAAGGCGGTGTCCTTCAAGGTCGCGGCCGGTTCCTCCTTCAAGGAGCGCCAGGAGCGCACGGTCGAGGGTGCCCGGATCCTCGCCGACCGGCTGACCCAGGCCGACGTCGGCGAGGTGGGCGTCTCCGTCCTCTCCGGCGGCACCGACGTGCACCTCGTCCTGGTCGACCTGCGCAACTCCGAGCTGGACGGCAAGCAGGCCGAGGACCGGCTCCACGAGGTCGGCATCACGGTCAACCGCAACGCCATCCCGAACGACCCGCGGCCCCCGATGGTCACCTCGGGTCTGCGCATCGGCACCCCGGCGCTGGCCACCCGCGGCTTCACCGCCGAGGACTTCCGCGAGGTCGCGGACATCATCGCCGAGGCGCTCAAGCCGTCGTACGACGCCAAGGCGCTGGGCGCGCGGGTCACCGCCCTCGCCGACAAGCACCCGCTGTACCCGCACCTCTCGAAGTAACCGCCGGTCCCGGCCTCCAGGCCTCCTGGAGCCCGGACCCCCCGGCCGGTCCCGGCCGGATCCTGGGCGGCGCGCTCACCCCGCGCGCCGCCCAGGGGGCGCACCCACCCCGCGCGCCCCTGGAGGTGCGCCCACCCCGGCGCGCCGCCGCACCGCACCACCCCGCACGCGCCCCCCACGTGCAGACGAAGGAGTCCCCCGGTGGCCATCTCGGTATTCGATCTCTTCTCGATCGGCATCGGCCCGTCCAGCTCGCACACGGTCGGCCCGATGCGGGCGGCACGGATGTTCGTCCTCCGGTTGAAGAACGAGGGCCTGCTCGCCCCCACCGCCTCCGTACGCGCCGAACTCTTCGGCTCCCTCGGCGCCACCGGCCACGGCCACGGCACCCCCAAGGCCGTCCTGCTCGGCCTGGAAGGCCACTCGCCGCGCTCCGTCGACGTCGAGTCCGCCGACGGCGAGGTGGAGCGCATCCGCACCACCAAGCGGCTGCGGCTGCTCGCCGCCGAGATGGAGGGCGGCCACGGCCACGAGATCGACTTCGACGAGTCGGACGAGCTGATCCTGCACCGCCGCCGCTCCCTGCCGTACCACGCCAACGGCATGACCCTCTTCGCGTACGACGAGACCGGCCACCCGCTGCTGGAGAAGACCTACTACTCGGTCGGCGGCGGCTTCGTCGTCGACGAGGACGCGGTCGGCGAGGACCGCATCAAGCTGGACGACACCGTCCTCAAGTACTCCTTCCGCACCGGCGACGAACTCCTGCGGCTCTCCCGCGAGTCCGGCCTGTCCATCGCCGCCCTGATGCTGGAGAACGAGAAGGCCTGGCGCACGGAGGACGAGATCCGCGCGGGCCTGCTGGAGATCTGGCAGGTCATGGAGGGCTGCGTCGCCCGTGGCCTGGGCCAGGAGGGCATCCTGCCCGGCGGCCTCAAGGTCCGCCGCCGCGCCGCCAACGCCGCCCGCGCCCTGCGCTCCGAGGGCGACGCGGCCGCCCGCGCGATGGAGTGGACCACGCTGTACGCCATGGCGGTCAACGAGGAGAACGCGGCCGGGGGTCGGGTCGTCACCGCCCCGACGAACGGCGCCGCCGGGATCATCCCGGCCGTCCTCCACTACTACACCCGCTTCGTGCCGGGCGCCGACGAGGAAGGCATCATCCGCTTCCTCCTCGCGGCCGGTGCCATCGGCATGCTCTTCAAGGAGAACGCGTCGATTTCTGGGGCCGAGGTCGGCTGCCAGGGCGAGGTCGGCTCCGCCTGCTCCATGGCCGCCGGTGGCCTCGCCGAGGTGCTGGGCGGCAGCCCCGAGCAGGTCGAGAACGCCGCCGAGATCGGCATGGAACACAACCTCGGGCTGACCTGCGACCCCATCGGCGGCCTCGTCCAGATCCCCTGCATCGAGCGCAACGGCATGGCGGCGGTGAAGGCCGTCACCGCCGCGCGGATGGCGCTGCGCGGCGACGGCCGCCACCATGTCTCCCTCGACAAGGTCATCAAGACCATGAAGGACACCGGCGCCGACATGAAGGTCAAGTACAAGGAGACGGCGCGGGGCGGGCTCGCGGTCAACGTCATCGAGTGCTGACGCGGAGGGGGTGACCGGTGACGTCGGCTGATCCCCCGGCCCTACGGGTCCCGGTCGGGGAGGACGCGGAGCGCTGGACCAGCCGCGCGGCCAGCCGCCGCGTCCTGCTCGTCGTGCACAACGTCACCTCGGCCGGGCGGCTGCTGGACGTACTGCCGCTGTTCCACGACGACTTCCGGGTGCAGCTCCTGGTCACCTCGACGGAGTCGTCCGCCTTCCAGGGCGGAGTGCGGGAGCTGTTCGCGGACTTGGGCCTGCCGGTGCTGCCGTGGGCGCAGGCGCTGGCGACACCGGTGGATCTGGCCGTCTCCGCCAGCTTCGGCGGCCAGCTCAGCGCTCTGCACGGCAAGCTGACCGTCTTGTCGCACGGCGTCGGCTACACGAAGCGGCTTTCCGCGCCCGGGGACGAGAGTGGCCAGCCGACCTTCGGCCTCTCACCGGAGTGGCTGCTGGAGGACGGGCGACCGTTCGTGGACGGGCTCGTCCTGTCCCACCCCGAGCAGCTGGAGCGGCTGCGGCGGGTCTGCCCCGAGGCCGAGGCCGCGTCCGTACTGGCCGGGGACCCCTGCTTCGACCGCATGCTGGCCGCCGTGCCGTATCGGGAGCGGTTCCGGCGCGCCCTGGGCGTACGCCGGGGTCAGCGCCTCGTCGTCCTGAACTCCACCTGGAACCCGGAGGGGTTCTTCGGCAACGGCGGCGACCAGGACGTCCTGCCCGGACTGCTCCCCCGGCTCGCCGCCGAACTGCCCGCCGACGACTACCGGCTGGCGGCCGTGCTGCACCCCAACATCTGGTACGGCCACGGGCCCGGCCAGCTCCGCGTCTGGCTGGACCGCGCCCTGCGCAGCGGGCTCACCCTGGTCGACCCCGCGCACGCGTGGCGGCAGGCGCTGCTGGCCGCCGATGCGGTGGTGGGGGACTTCGGGGCGGTCTCGTACTACGCCGCTGCGCTGGGCACCCCGGTCCTGCTGGCCTCCGCCGAGCAGGACCGCCTGGATCCGGAGGCGCCGCTGGCAACGTTCGTCCGGAACGCCCCACGCCTGGATCCGCACGCCCCGCTGCGGTCCCAAGTGGAGGGCCTGTTGGCGCGCCACCGTCCGGCCCCAGGCCCCGCCTCCTTCACCACATCCGCCCCGGGCGCGTCGGCGGCGTTGCTGCGGCGCCACTTCTACGCCCTGATGGACCTCCCCGAGCCTCCGTCCCCCGCCCTCCTGGAACCCCTCCCCCTGCCCCCGTACGTCCCGCCGCGTCGTACGGCACCCCTGAACGTCCGTACGCGTGTGAGCGGCGCCGACGTCTGGCTCGAACGCACCACGGGCCACCCGTACGACGCTGTGGGCGACGCCCACCTGGCCGTCCACGAGGACACCCGCGACCCTGGTGATCTCGTGCGGGCCGACGTGATCGTGCGCGAGGGCCCACCGGACGATCCGCGCGTGGGCGGCGCGGAGGGCTGGACGGCGGAGGTGCTGCGCCGGTACCCGCACTGCGCGGTGGCGGCGTACGTGAGCGGCCCGGACACGTGCACGGTCCGCACCCGGGACCTAGGCGTGCTCCACCTCGCGGGCACGGAGACCGACCCGGCGGCCTACGCGTCGTCGCTGCACGCGTGGCTGGCGGCCGGTGACGGGCCACTGCCGGTGACCCTGCGGGTGCGGGTGGCGGGCGGAGTACACGAGGTGCGGGTGGCACGGGCGTGAGGGGTGGTGGGTGCCGGGTGCGGGGCCTCCGGGGCAGGGTCCTGGACTCGTATATTTACGGCGCCGCTGCTGTGGAACGTGGGGTGGGCCGGAAGTCCACGGCGCCACAAATACACGTCGTCGTCCAGGCCCCCACCCCTCCGACCCCACCCCCTCCCGCCGATGGCCCAGACCCCCGGCCCAGCCCAGGTTCGCCCGGTGGCGGGCGACCGGCCGGGGGTGGGATGCGCCCCCGCCCCTCCCGCCGGTGGTCCCGGCCCCAGCCCGGCCCCCCGTTCGCCCAGTGGTCGGGCGCCGGACGGACGTGGGAACGCCCCCGCCGCCATGCGGCAGCGGCCCCCGGTTCGATTCCCACGTTGTGGGCAATCGTCCCGCTGGGGGGCACCTCCCAGCGGTAGCTGGGGGAGGGACGGGTGGGCACAACCCACCCACCGGCCCGCACCCGGCCGCGAAACCCCAACCAGGCCCGGGGCCCGGGGTACCCCCGGTTTCGGGAAGGGGCGGGTCAGGGGAGTACCCCCCCCACCCACCGTCAGACGGCCGCCGGGCCCAGCCGTTACGCCCCGCAGCGCTCCCGCAAACCGGCAAGGTAAGCCAGATGCGGAGCAGCCCGCTCCGGGGCGAGAAGCCGCTCCGCCTCGGTGATCTTCGTCAGGGCGGCGGCGTCGTCCCCGGCGTCATGCAGGGTCTCGGCGAGGTCGGTAAGCGTACGGGCCAAGTTGTAGGCCTCGCCCTGCTCCGCGAAGAAGTCCCGCGCGACTTCCAGCCGGTTGACGGACTCCGTCAGCTCCCCGGCACCGCGCAAGGCACGCCCCTGATGGCGTTGGATCAGGGCAAGGGCGCGCGGGAGATCCCGGGCGCCCTCCTCGCCGGGACCGATCCGCCCATAGACCCGCTCCGCCTCGCCGAACCGCTCGTACGCCTCGTCCCACCGCCACTGGTACAGGCACAGCAACCCCAGCATCTCCACAGACGAGGCCTCGCCCCGGACATGCCCCGCCGCCCGCTCGCAGGAGACGGCAGCGCGCACCGCGCCCTCGGCCTGCTCCCACTGCCGCAGCTCGCCCAGGCAGTGGCCGAGCTGGAAGTGCAGGGCACCCGCGAGGCGGGTGCCGGGGTGGTGCTCGTCGGCGCAGCGGGCCGCGATGCGGAGGGCGGGCAGCGTGTCGTCCCAGTACCCAGCCTTCAGCTGCAGGGGCCACAGCGCGCGGGCCAGCCACAGCGCCGTGTCGATGTGCCCGTACTCCTCGGCCACGGAGACCGCCCGGACCAGGTTGCCCGCCTCGGCGAGCAGCGCCGTCATGCCCTCGGACTCGTTCGCGTACGGGCTCGCCCCGTCCAGTACGCACTCGGTCCGCCAGCTCTGCGACAGGGCAGCGCGCGCGGCGTGCAGGGCCTGGTGCAGCAGCCCGTCGAGCACCCGGGACACGGCCGCAGCGCACTCCGCGATCCCGTGCTCCGGTCCCGCGGCGTCGGCCAGATAACGGCGCACCTCGGGCCGGAAGCGGTAGCGGCCGTCCCCGACCGGCTCCAGCAACTGCACATCCGCCGCCTCGGTGAGCATCCGGGCGGCGTCCTCCCGGGCGACGCCCGCGGCCTCCCCGGCCAGCCGGGCGTCGAACGCGGGCCAGCCGCCCAGCGCGGTCAACCGGCACAGCCGGGCCGCCTCCGGGCGGAGGCGGCGGCAGGCGTCCTGGGCCATGCCGCGCACCGGATGCGGGTCCGTCACGTCGGCGAGGGGCTGTTCGCCGGTGAGCAGGCGCACCGCCGCGGCTTTCAGCGCGAAGGCGTTGCCCGCGCAGCCGTCGAGCAGGGCGGGCATGTGCGGCTTGGCCCGCGCGACCGGCTCCGGCCCCGCCACCTTGCGCAGCAGTTCCACCGCGTCCCGGTCCTTGAGCGGAGGTACGGCGATCCGCTCGGCCTCCAGCAGGAACGCCGGGCCGGACGCGACCACCAGCAGGAACACCTCCGGGGTGGCCGGGATGAGGCCGCGCACCTGGGCGACGGAGGAGGCGTGGTCGATGACCACCAGCGCCCGGCGGCCAGCCGTCAGCCGCCGGTACGTCTCTTCGCGCCCCACCTCCGTGGGCGGCATGAGACCGGGCTCGAGGCCCATCTGGCGCAGCAGGCGCTCCAGGACGGCGGCGGGTTCCAGTCCGTTGTCGGCGGCGGTGTCGCGGGCGTCGACGTAGAACTGCCCGTCGGGGTACCGCGCGATCCGGTCGGCGCCCCAGTGCAGCGCCACCGCGCTGGTGCCGATGCCGGGCGGCCCGTACAGCAGCGCGACCCGGGGCCGCCCGGCGGCGGCGCGGGTCGCCTCGCGCCTCAGCTGCTTCAGGACGGCCTGACGGTCGGTGAAGTCCCGCGTGGCGGGCGGCAGTCCCACGCCCGGCCGCAGGGCGGCCACCTCCGGCAGGCTCCGTACGAGCCGGGCGAACTCGTCGCCATACCGTGGATCCTCGGCCAGCCTCGGCTGCATCTGACGCGCCAGCAGCTCCCACCCCTCCGGGGTGCTCGGCAGCGGCGCCTCCCGCCCCAGGGTCCGCCGCACCAGCGCGCCCGTCGATACGAGCACCTGCTTGCCGACCTCTCCGGCGGCGCCGTTGCCCACCGCCGCGAGGAACGCGGTGAGCGCACTCACCGTCACGATCTCGAACACACCAGCCCCTCCCATGGCCCCGGCCCGGTCCCTGGCAGGACTGTATCCCCGCACGGGCGATGCCCATGCAACAGCTCGCCGAAGCCCGGGAAACGGCCTTGTACCTGGCGGTAGTTCGACTTAGCGTGACGGATCAGTAGCAGCGTCGGAGGGGGCGTGGGGCGTGGGGTTCTGGATGGCTGCCGCGTCGGTGTGGGCTGTGCTGCAGCTGTTGTTGCTGTCCTGGCCGGTGCGGACGGTGCGGTGGCCGACGGTGCTGCTCGCCTTCGGCGTGGGGGCGTACGGCTGTGGTGTGCTCTCGATGCTGCTGGAGCTGGTAGTGGCACGTCAGGTGGCGACCGCGAGGGAGGAGTCCCTGGCGGCCGTCATGGATGTGGTGTCGTGGACGACGGCTCCGGTGGTGGAGGAGCTGTTCAAGGTCACACCGCTCCTGATCGCGGGGTGGGCGCTGCGCGGGCGGATGCAGTGGGGGCTGGCGGACTTCGTGGTGCTCGGGGGCGCCACCGGGGCGGGGTTCGGTCTGCTGGAAAACCTTCTGACGTATGCCGAGTCCGCGGGCAAGGCCGTTCCCTCGGATGAGGGCGGCTGGTTGATCGCGAAGGGGCTGATCAACCACCCGTACATTCCCGGCCCCGGGCAGATCCTCGGCAGCTGGTTTCCCTCATCGACCGGCACTACCGATGTCGGTGGGCCGGTGCTCCCCTACGACGTGCACATCGTCGCCAGCGCGCTCGGCGGGCTGGCGGTGGGCCTGCTGTGGTGCGGTGCCCGCGCGCTGACCCGGGTCGCGGCGCTGCTGCCGATGGCCGGGGCGGTGACGATCCACTGGGTGTACAACTACGCCGCGGCTTTCCAGGGCGATGACACCACGGTGGAGTGGCAGGAGAGACTGGCCACGGACTGGGGGCTGTGGATCATCCTGGGGTGCCTCGCCGCCGCGTGGATCTGGGATCTGCGCCGGTCCCGCCTGGGCCGACGGCGCGAGCCTGGTGTCGTGCTGGCTGCCGAACGCCAGGGCCGGTCCGCTCCCGAAGCTCTCTTCGGGTACGCCCTGCTGCACCCTCCGGCCACCTGGATCATCGCCCTGGGGTACGCCCGGCAGCGCCGAGCGCTGCTGTACGCCACGGCCCACCCCCGTACCCGCGCGGGGAAGCTGGAGCCGCTGCGCGCGTCGGTCACCGGGCAGACCCGGCGCATGGACGCGACCCACAGCCAGGAAGCGTGGCGTGGTGTGACCCTCCGGCAGCTGTGGCGCCGGTCCCGGGAGCGGCGGCCACGCTGGCCTGGGCACGAGAAGGTTCTCCTGGTGCTCGGCCTGCTCCTGGCTGTTCCTTCTGTGGCGTATCTGGCGGTGGGCTCGTTCCCGGCCACAAAGGGTCTGCAGGGGTACTTCGCCGAGGGCACCGGACTGCGCGTCCTGATCGGCGTCGGCCTGGCCGGGCTGGCGCTGACCCTGTGGCGTCTGATCTCCGCCGTACACGGCTACCGGGCGGCGAGCGCGTCTCCCTGGGGCGAGACCCTCGTCCTGGTCCAGTTCCGCATCGCCGTCTGCGCGGGCTCCCTCATCGTCGGCGCCCTGCTGCTGTCCCGCTGGTCGGCGATCGCCGACGGTGAGGCGCCCTTCGCCGGATACCGCATCCTCGGCACCGGCACCTTTCTCTTGGAGAAGCTTCTGGAGGTCGGCCTTCCTCTTCTGCTCACTCTCGCCCTCTTCGCCATGCCGTACGCGCTGCCGCTGGAACTCGCCATGGGCGGCGGGCTGGCGGAGACCCTGCTGCTGGGCCTCGCCCCGCGCGCCCTCGCTCCGATCGCCTCACGCGTCGGGGCCAGGCTGGCGGCACGTGGGGCGTTGCAGTGGGCGCGCGGCGCTCTGCGGGGCGGTGGCCGGGGCGTGTTCTCCCGTACGTGGGACCGAGTGCGGCATGGCCGTACGGATCCGGTGGACCTGGCGACCGGGCGTATGTTCCTGCCCCAGACGGATGTGGAGCTACCGGGCGTGCTGCCGCTGGTGTTCTCCCGCCGGGCCGACTCCGGATACCGCGCCGGGCGGTGGTTCGGCCCGACCTGGGCCTCGACGGCCGACCAACGGCTGGAGTCCGACGAGCACGGCGTGGTGTTCTTCACCGAGGACGGTCTGCTGCTGGCCTATCCGCATCCGGTGCCGGGCGGCACCGCGGTCCTGCCCGCGGAGGGGCCGCAGTGGCCGCTGGCACGGGCTGCGGACGGCGGTACGTACACCGTCGCCGACCCGGAGGCCGGGCTCGTCCGCACCTTCACCCTGTACGGCGACGGCGCGGCGGCGCTCCTGCGGGAGATCGCCGACCGCAACGGCAACCGCATCACCTTCGCCTACGACGACGCTTCCGGCGCACCGTCCGAGATCGTCCACAGCGGTGGCTACCGGCTGCGTCTGACGTCGGACAGCGAGCGGATCACCGGCCTGTACGTGGGCGAGGTGCGGGTGATGGGCTACGGCTACACCGACGGCCACCTCACCGGGACAACGGGCTCCTCGGGGCTGCCGCTCCGTTTCGTCTACGACCGGGCCGGGCGGATCACGTCCTGGATCGACACCAACAACCGCTGGTACTCCTACGCCTACGACGAGCGGGACCGGGTCACCGCCGAGCGCGGCGAGGGCGGCCACTTCACCCTCCGTCTCGGCTACGAGGGGGCGGACCCGGACTTCCCCGGCCTGAAGGTCACCACGCTGACCTCGCCGGACGGTGCGGTCACCCGCTATCTGATCGACGAGAAGCACCAGGTCACAGGGGAGGTCGACGCGAGCGGCGCGGTCAGCCGCACCGCGTACGACGAGGCGGGCCGTACGGTCGCCGAGACCGACCCGCTGGGCCGCACCACCGGCTGGCGCTACGACGAGCACGGTCATCTGACGGCCGTGATCCGCCCGGACGGTAGCGAGGTCACAGCCGCGCTCGACGCGCAGGGCAACCCGGTGCGGATCACCGACCCGGGCGGCGCGGTATGGCGGCAGACCTTCGACGCGGCGGGCAACCGGACCTCGCTCACCGACCCGCTGGACGCCACCACCCGCTACCTCTACGACGCACGCGGGGGTCTGCTCGCCGTCACCGACGCGCTGGGCGCGACCACCCGGGTGCGCGGCGACGGGGCCGGGCTCCCGGTCGAGATCACCGAGCCGCTGGGCGCCACCACCCGCTACCAGCGCGACGCGTTCGGCCGCGTCGTGGCCGAGACCGACCCGCTGGGCGCGGTGACCCGCTACGCCTGGTCCCCGGAAGGCCAACTTCTGCGCCGCACCGGCCCGGACGGGGCCGCCGAGTCCTGGACGTACGACGGCGAGGGCAACTGCCTCACCCATACGGACCCGGCGGGCGGTCTGAGGCGCTTCGAGTACACCCACTTCGACCTGCTCTCGGCCCGCATCGATCCGGACGGGGCGCGCTATTCGTTCGCCTACGACGCAGAGGCGCGCCTGACCCAGGTCACCAACCCCCAGGGCCTGACATGGCACTACACCTATGACCCAGCCGGACGGCTGATATCGGAGACAGACTTCGACGGCCGCACGGTGGCCTACGAGCACGACGCGGCGGGCCAACTCATCGCGCGCACCGATCCACTGGGCCGGACCACCGGCTACGCCTACGACGCACTGGGCCGCACGGTGGCCCAGGATGCCGCCGGGCAGGTCTCGACGTTCCGCTGGGGTCCGGCCGGAGAGTTACTCGGGGCCGTCGGCCCGGACCACACAGAGTTGACCCGTACCTACGACCCGGCGGGCCGCATGCTGTCCGAGACGGTGGACGGCCGCACCCTGCATCTGACCTACGACGCAGCGGGACAGCTGACCTCCCGCCGCACCCCGGCGGGGGCGGAGACCGCCTACGCGTACGACGTGGCAGGCAACCGCACCACGCTGACCACCGGGGGCAGGGAGCTGACCGTCGCCCATGACGCCTTAGGCCGCGAAACCCGGCGGAGTTGGGCGGGAGGACTGTCCCTGACCCAGGCATGGGACCCGGCGGACCGCCTCATCGGCCAGTCCTGCACCGCGGGTACGCGGAGCCTGCTGCGGCGCACCTACACCTGGCGCCCTGACGGCTACCTCTCCGGTGTCGAGGACACCGCGGCCGGGCCCAGCCACTACACCCTGGACCCGGTCGGTCGCGTCACCCACGTACGAGCCGCCACGTGGCAGGAGTCCTACGCTTACGACCCGGCGGGCAACCAGACCCACGCCACCTGGCCGCACCAGCACCCCGGTGCGGACTCGACGGGCGAACGCGCCTACACCGGCACCCGAATACGCACGGCGGGCACCACCCGGTACGAATACGACGCCGCAGGCCGCACCACGCTGCGCCAGAAGGCCCGCCTGTCGAGGAAGCCCGACACCTGGCGCTACGCCTGGGACACCGAAGACCGCCTCACCCAAGTGGTCACCCCCGACGGCACCACCTGGCACTACCGCTACGACCCCCTCGGCCGACGCACCGCCAAACAGCGGCTGGCCGCTGATGGCACGGTCGCCGAGGAGACCCGCTTCACCTGGCACGGCGCCACCCTCATCGAACAGAGCACGACCTCGACCGACTGGACCGGTCGGCAGAACCTCACCTGGGACCACGACGAAACCGGCCTGATCCCACTCGCCCAGACCACGGCCCACACTCCGACCGACGAGGCGTCTCAGGACGAGATCGACACCCGCTTCTACGCGATCGTCACGGACCTGGTCGGCACTCCCACCCACCTCGTCGACGACACCGGCCACACCGCCTGGCAATCCCGCACGACGCTCTGGGGCGCCACCACCTGGAACTCCGACGCCAGCGCCTACATCCCCCTCCGCTTCCCGGGCCAGTACCTCGACCTGGAAACCGGACACCACTACAACCTCCACCGCCACTACGACCCCGAAACCGCCCGCTACCTGACGCCCGACCCCCTCGGCTTGGCACCCGCACCCAACCCCACCACCTACGTCCACAACCCCCACATCTGGGCAGATCCAGACGGCCTCGCGCCCAAAAAGCCTTCCTACATGGTTCCGGAGTCCTTGCCTTCGGCTCCTCGGGGCGAGTTGGTTCGCTATGACCGCGTCTTCGCCCACCGGCAGGAAATCAACCTCCACGTCCCAAGACTGATCACTCCTGGTGGCCGAACGCTCTCAGCACACGCTGCCGAGCGCGTCGCCGGAAGCGGGCCTGGCCGTCCACCTACGACACTGGACGTGGTGGACCACATTCTGAACAAGGGGACAAAGATCAAGTTCGATCCGTACAGGGATACCATTCAGGTGAGAGCCCCCTCACTCCCAGGAAAGCCATTTGTAGCCGTCAGCGCGAGCAACCCTCAATATGTCGTCACAGTGATGATCCCAAAGCAGGTAACTTTGCCGTGAACCCACGGGAATCTCTACTCGAGCTGATCGACGTGTTTCTATCCGGCCAGGACAGATCGATGCAGATCGTGAGTCAGATCGAAGCGGTCACCATCGACTACTTCCTTGACTCGGACGTCTATGAGATCCTCAGCGAATCCGTCTCCCTGTACCGCCCAGGGGAAGGGCTCCCCTATATGGACGAAGAAGAGATGGCGGAGTCTCTGGAGGAGGCCCGGAGAGCATTGGTGGATGGTACTGGCGGAAGCGAATAAAACGAGGCAGCCCGCCAGGCCTGCCCATGAACGCAAAGATCCACAGCGGATCGGACCGGGCTCACCATCAGCCCCCAAAAAAGTGCGAGGCTGGCAATGATTGAGCAGGCGCCCAGGCTCAGCGAACCGTGCGGCGATTGCGGTCGGCCCTGCGAAGGGTGGGCGGTGCAACTGGTGAAGGAGGGCAGGCTCCGCTGGGAACTTGAGTGGTCCTGCGACGACTGTGGCGTTTCGCACGACGGTGATTGGGGCGCCGCTCCGGACGAAGTGCGGCGGCCCATCCTGGCCGAGCACGGGTATCGGCGCCTCCGAGTCGAGGGGCCGATCAGCTCTGGAGGAAAGATCCTCAGAGCGTTCCGGAACACCTTCGGAGTATCCATCGGCGAGGCGAAGCAATCGGCCACGGACCTTACCGAGGAGGAAGGGTATCGGGGAACTCTCGTGGAAGTTTTCCTGATTGCTGAACTTCTCAGGGCGTCCGGCATCGCCACAACGATTGACCATGACTGACGCCACCTTGCTCGGCCCCGCCGCTCTCGTACGTGAGAACGACGGGGCCGTGGGGCGCTGGGCGTCAGGGGGTGGGGAACTCTCCGTCGCACAGAGCGGTGGTGAACGAACCCCACGCGCCCGCCGGGAAGACCAGGGCGGGGCCCGCCGGGTTCTTGCTGTCCCGCACCGGGACGACACCCGCAGTGGCGGCTATGCCGGGAGCGAACTCCACGCACTGACCTTCATTGCCGTTGCTGTAGCTGGACTTGACCCACGCAGCAGACGACAGGTCGAGGACGGTTTTCATCGAGCGTATTCCTCCATCACTTTACGGATCATGGCCAACGACTGACGGGGATTCAGAGCAGCAGCCCGCAGTCGGTCATAGGCGGCAGTCGCGTTCGCCACCGCTTCCGGTGAATCGATGAGCTGGCCTGCCATCGCCGTGTCCGCGTAGACGATGCTCGGCTCTTCCTCGAACGTCAGAAGGGTGAAACTCTCTGCCGCTGGAGATGCCCCCACCGTGAACGGTAGTACCTGAAGGGTGATGTGCGGGGACTCCGCCTCCTTCAGCAGGTGGGCTAGCTGGGCCGCCATGACCTTGGGGCCGCCCACCTCGTTCCGCAGGCATGCCTCACTCAGGATGCACCAGAGCAGCGGGGGTGCGTCCTTCTCCATCACCTCGCGCCTTCGCAGCCGTCGCTCGACCTTGGCGTCGATGTCGGCCACGGTCGCACGGGGATGGACGGCTTCAAAGATCTCCCGAGCGTACTCGGGGGTCTGGAGCATGCCCATGATGAGGATTGCCGAGAAGTCCGAGATACCCGTCGCCTGGCGCTCCAACTGCAAGTACGGGATGAACCAGTCCGGGTAGCCGTGCTGGCTCGCTCGCTTCCGCAGCCGCGCGAACGAACCCGGCGTGCCGAAGACCCGGTCGCACGAGTCCGCGAACTCCGGGCTGGCGAGCCGTTCGCCCGCCTCCACTTTGGCCACATATTGCTGCCCGTAGTTGGCCTGCAGGCCCAATTCCCGCTGGCTCAACTCCCGCAGCAACCGCCAGGACCGGACCTCGGCTCCGAGGAACGCCGCCCCGGTGGAGGGCTCCTGCTCTTCCGTCGGCTCACTCACCTGTTCTTCTCCCCTCACCCCAAGCCTCCTGGTGTGTCCGCATCCCTGTTGCGCGCGGCCCCGCAGGGCAACGCTGGGAGTACACAGGGTGATTAAAGCCCGCAAGAGACATCCAAGTCAGGAAGAACCCCCCATGGTGTTTCCCCCCGAACACATCACCGAATCCAGCGGCGCGCCTCCTCCGGAGCCGGACGGCTGCGCCCTCTGCCGCCATTACGAGGCGCTGCGCGAACAGGCCACCCAGGACGGGGACTACAGCCGGGCCACCGACTACGAGGTGCTGCGCCGCCGACACCCCGACCACACCGTCCACATCCGCAGGACCCCGACGAACCCCGGAGAGCGAACCGCATGAACACGCAACGACCCGTACCCGGACAGATGGCGTACGACCCGGCCAGCGGCCGGACGGGGGTGGTGCAGGCGGTGCACAGCCCCGATGAATTGCTCTTCGACCATCAGGTGGACGGCGGCCGGGTGGCCTTCCTGCGGCCGGAGCGGGGCGGGGTGGAGTGGACGGCCGACGCCGCCACGCTCTGTCATCCGGCCCCGGGGAGTTCGTCCGTCTGAGCAGGTGAGAGACCTCGCCGAGGGGGAACCCGTAGCCGAATGAGCGGCAAGGCGAGCACACTCGGTGGACATGGCGGGGAACGGACGGAGCACAGGACACGGACGCATGGGCCGGAGCGGCACACGCTGCTGCTGATCGGCAAGAGCACACTGGCCGCCACCCTCGCCTGGTTCATCGCGGCGGATCTGCTGCACGCGCAGTCGCCCGCGTTCGCGCCGTTCTCCGCCGTGCTCATTATGAATGTGACGGTGTACCAGTCGATCGCGCAGTCGCTGCGCTACGTCGCGGCGGTGGTGACGGGGGTGGCGGTCCAGGCGGCGCTGGGGTTTCTGGCGGGGCCGGATCCGGTGACGTTCGTACTGGTCGCGGCGATCGCGCTGACGATCGGGCAGTGGAGGGCGCTGGGGGCGCAGCGGTCGCAGGTGGCGACGGCGGCGTTCTTCGCGTTCTCCACGTACGTCTCCGCGACGAGCAATACGGAGCGGGCCACGCAGCTGGGCCAGATCGTGCTGCTCGTGCTCATCGGCTGCTCGGTCGGGCTGCTGGTGAACGTCGTGCTCGTCCCGCCGTTGCGGTACCGCAGTGCGGAGCACGGGATCCGGGCGCTGGCCGGGGCGCTGGAGTCGCTGCTCGCGGACATGGGTCCGGCCATGCGGGACGGGGAGTTCGCGGAGGAGCACGCGCGGGGCTGGCGTTCGCGGTCGAACCACGCCCAGGCGCTGGTGACGCAGGCGCGGTCGGGGCTGCGGACCGCGGAGGAGAGCGTTCCGTTCAATCCGCGGCGTCTGCTGCCCCGGCATCGGGGGCGCACGTCGTTCGCGAACTACCGGGCCGTGCTGGACGCGCTGGAGCGGGCCGCGTATCAGCTGGCGTCGCTCACCCGGAGTCTGGAGCGGTGGCGCGGCGAGGAGCAGGACTACTCGTACCGGCGGTTTCTGCGGTGCTACGGGAGCTTCCTCGGCTCGCTGGAGGAGATCGTGCGGGTGCTGGCCCGCCTGGACGAATCGCAGCTGCGGGACCAGGCCGCGCGGCTGTGCGAGCTGGCCGAGGAGATGCAGGAGCAGCGACGGACCGTCACCGAGCAGGCGGAGCGCGACGGTCTGCCGCTGGGCGACCCGACGCGGCCGTACGGGGTACTGGTGATCGAGGCGACGCGGTTGACGGAGGAGTTCCAGTACACCTGCGACGTGCTGCAGACTCATGTCCAGGGGGCAGCCCGGTGACCTTCACGGCGGCTTAGCACGACGGCGGGGAGAAATCATGAATTTCCCTACCAAATCAGTCGCATGTGCAAATACCGTGCGTAACCCCGGCAGCGTTGCGTAGGGTCCTGGACCGGGCATGACAAGGGAGACCGCCCGTCCCCTTTTCAACTTCTGAGGCAGGAAACATGCTGCACGGCATCGACGTGAGTTCGCACCAATCCAGCTTCGACACGGACGGACTGGCCTTCGTCTTCATCAAGGCCACCGAGGGCCGGTCGTACATCAACCCGAAGCAGGTTTCCCAGGCGACGAAGGCGCGCAAGGCAGGGTGCGTCGTCGGCTTCTACCACTTCCTGTGGCCTGGGAACATCGCCGCGCAGGCCCGGTACTTCGTCGAGAAGTGCGCGTCCAAGCAGCACGATCTGCTCGCCGTGGACTGGGAGACCACCGGCTCGGGGACGTACGCCAGCAACGCGGAGAAGGACCGGTTCATCCGGGAGGTCAAGAAGCTGCGGCCCACCCACCGCGTGCTGCTGTACTGCAACCGGAACTTCTGGCTCAACCACGACACCACCTCCTACGCCGGGGACGGGCTGTGGATCGCCGACTACGTCACGGCGGGCAAGCCCCGGATCAAGGCGAAGTGGCGGATCCACCAGTACACCGACCGGCCGGTGGACAAGAACCTCGCGGACTTCTCCAGCAAGACGGCGCTGAAGACCTGGGCCACGGTCACCCGGGTGGCGAACGCCATCGAGGACCTGGTGGACGGCGACGACGAGGAAGAGCAGACCAGCCAGGCGTAAGAGGGGCCTCACCTGCGGGGACACCGCCCGTGGGGGCGTTGTCAGTGGCGGCGCCTACGCTTCCCGGTATGAGCTACGCAGACCTGCACGAACTCCGCAGCGCGCTCACGACCGCGTCCGACATCGCCTATTCGCTCGACGCCGCGCCGTCGGGCCAGGAGACCGAGCTGCTCACCGACGCCCTGCGCCGGGCGCTCGCCGCGGCCGGTGCGCTGACCGCCGAGCACGGGGCGACCGGCTGCTCCCAGCATCCGCGCGGGGCCGTCGACCCGCTGTATGGGGACCCGGACGATCCGCTGCCGCCCGGCTACGGCCGCTGCCTGCTGTGCAACGACCGGCGACGGCGGGCGAGCGCACAGCGGCGCGGCTGGCGCTGAGCGCGCCCCGCGGCGCCGCCGTGCGGCCCGGGCCGGACCCGATGGCCGGACCCGATGGGTGTACCCGATGGGTCAGGCCTTGTTCTGCGCGGCCCAGAACTCGTCGAAGTTGAGCTGACCATCGCCGTTGCCGTCGTGGGAGTTGATCACGGCCTGGGCGACGGGCTCCGTGACATACGGGTCCCCCAGCTGCGCCATCACGCTCTTGTACTCGGCCGCCGTGATCAGTCCGTCCCCGTTGAGGTCGTACCGCTCGAACGCCTTGCGCGCCGCCTCGATGTCCGCCACCTGTTCCGCCCCTTTCAAGCGTGAGTCTGACCCGCACAGATTAGCGGCCCTGGCCAGAGGTCCGGCGCGCATGTGGTCAGGCCTGGTTGACCAACTCCAGATAGCGGTCCCAGTCCCACAGCGGACCGGGGTCGGTGTGGTCGGCGCCGGGGACCTCACTGTGGCCGATGATGTGCTCGCGGTCCTTGGAGATGCCGAAGCGGTCGCAGACGGCGGCGGTCAGGGCGGCGGACGCGGCGTACATCTCGTCGGTGAACCAGGCGGGGTCGTCCACCCATCCCTCGTGCTCGATGCCGATGCCGCGGTTGTTGTAGTCCTTGTTGCCCGCGTGCCACGCGACGTCCTTCTCGCGGACGAACTGCCCGATGTAGCCGTCGGCCGAGGCGACCATGTAGTGGGTGGAGACCTGGCGGGCCGGGTCCTGGAAGATCTTCACCGCGTCCTGGAAGGTCTCCTGCGTCACATGGATGACGACGAAGTCGATCGGGTAGGCGGTGGGGCGGCTGGAGACGCGGTAGTTGGAGGTGGAGGCCGGGATCCAGTGGGTGGGGGGATAGGCGGCCGCGCGGCGACCGCGTCTGTCGGCGGCGTGGGCCGGGGCGGCGGTGGCGGCGGTGGCGAGTCCGAGGGCGGCGGCGCCGAGACCGGCGCCGGAGCGGAGGAGGGTGCGTCGGGTGGGGGCAGGGCCGTGCGCTTCCATGGGGGGCTCCCGAATGCAGTGCCAGGACAAGGGATCTGACGGGAAGTGACGCGCGTAGCGCGGTTCCATGGTGAAGCGTGGGCAGGGCCATGCCAAGAACCGACAGGCACCAAATGAACAACAAGGGAAATTCACACCTCTACCCGCCATTAACAAGGCAGGTGTTACAGCTCACCTTGGATTGGGTTGGTGGCGATCTGCCGGATCTGCAATAGTCAGGACCGCGACCCCCATTGACCCGGGCCTGGTCGTTCCCCGAATGCCGCGGAGCCACACCCCTTCCGCTCCTCGGCGGGGCGGACAGAGGTCCCCGGACCGTCACACGAGGACGGTCGGGACCTCTGCCCTCGGTCTTCTCACGCGCACCTCACGCACTTTCCGGCACCCGCATCTCGAACCACGTCGTCTTGCCGCACGGCAGCAGGTCCACGCCCCAGCGCTGGGAGAGCTGATCCACCAGCGTGAGGCCGCGCCCGCTGGTGTCGAGCGCCCCCACCGGCAGCAGACACGGCAGCCCGCGCGACGGATCGCGCACCTCGACCCGGATCCAGCCCCGGCGTCGCAGCAGCCGCAGCCCGAAGGTGCGGGCACCGGTGTGCCGTACGGCGTTACCCACCAGCTCGGAGACGAGCAGCACGGCGTTCTCGGCGAGCTGACTGGCGAGCCCCCAGTCGCGCAGCACCACGAATTCGGTCAACCGGCGGGCGGTGCGCGCGGATTCGGGGCGGGACGGCAGCCGTACCTCTTTGTCCGCGGGGTTCCCGAACAGTTCGAGCGCCCTGAGAGCCCGGTCCTCCTCGACGGACGGCAGCCGCCGGACCGCAGCCGTACCAGTGCGCTGCTGCGGCTGCTCCATTCCCTCCAAGCCCGCCATGCCCCCCATGATGGCCGCCCGAAAGGCCGTCCGGGGCGGAACCAGGGGATTCCGAACACCGGAGCCCCAGGCTCCACAAACCGATCCCAGCTGTGCGATTGGCAGCGCGGGGTGTCAAAACACCCCACCTGACCAGCGATATCACCGCGCGTACGGGTGATCACCCAGCGTACCCGAACCGGCCATCGGGCGGCCGTGCGGCAAGCGAAGAAATTCGCTCGCACGGGTCAGGAAAATGTCGCCTTTCCGGGGCCGTCCTCGACGAAGCTCCGCATTCCGATCTGCCGGTCCTCGGTGGCGAACAGCCCCGCGAACCAGTTGCGTTCGATGGCGAGCCCGGTGTCGAGGTCCGTCTCCAGCCCCGCGTCCACCGACTCCTTGGCGGCGCGCAGCGCCATCGCCGGGCCCTTGGCCAGCTTCGCCGCCCAGCGTTGCGCCTGCTCGTACACCTCCTCGGCCGGTACGACCCGGTCGACCAGCCCGATGACGAGCGCCTCGTCGGCCTTCACCTGACGGCCCGTGAAGATGAGGTCCTTGGCCCGGGACGGGCCCACCAGCCGGGACAGCCGCTGGGTGCCGCCCGCGCCCGGGATCAGCCCGAGCAGGATCTCGGGCTGCCCGAGCTTGGCGTTCTCGGCGGCGATCCGGAAGTCGGCGCAGAGCGCCAGCTCGCAGCCGCCGCCGAGCGCGTAGCCGGTGACGGCGGCGACCACGGGCTTGGGGATGCGGGCGACGGCGGTGAAGGCGTCCTGGAGGTCGCGGGAGCGGGCCACCATCGCGGCGTGGTCCATGTCCCGCATCTCCTTGATGTCCGCGCCCGCCGCGAACACCTTCTCACCGCCCCAGACGACCACGGCCCGTACGTCGTCGCGGCGGGTGACCTCGGCGGCGAGTTCCCGCAGCCGGTCCTGGGTGGCGACGTCGAGCGCGTTCATCGGAGGGCGGTCTAGGCGGAAGGTGGCCACGCCGTCGGCGACTTCAAGATTCACAGTCATACGCCGCAGGTTAGTAGTCAGTGCTAGGCCTTCCACTGCTCCCAGGACATGTTCCAGTCGCTGAGCCCGTTGCCCGGCTGGATCGTTTCGTCGTCCGAGTTCTTCACGATGACCACGTCCCCGATCAGCGACTGGCCGAAGAACCAGGCCGCCGGAGTGGACGGGTCGCCTCCGCCACGCTGGTCGAAGAGGCCGACGCAGCCGTGGCTGACATTGGCCGAGCCGAAGGTGGACCGGCCCGCCCAGTAGTTGCCGTGGAGGAAGGTGCCGGAGTCCGACAGCCGCATCGCGTGCGGCACGTCCTTGATGTCGTACTCGCCCTTGAAGCCGACCGTCGCGCCGTCCATCCGGGTCACGGCGAGCTTCTCGCTGATGACCATGGTGCCGTTGTACGTCTCGTTGCCGGGCGCGCCCGCGGTGATCGGCAGCTTCTTGATGGTCTTGCCGTCCCGCATGACCTTCATCGTGTGCGCCTTGGCGTCCACCACGGATATCTGGCTGCGGCCGATGGTGAACTTCACGGTCTTGGTCTGCTCCCCGTACACCCCGGGGCGGCCCTCGACGCCGTGGAGGTCCATCTTCAGCGTCACCTTGGTGCCGGGCTTCCAGTACTTCGCGGGCCGGAAGTCCAGCCGGTCGTTGCCGAACCAGTGGCCCTCGATCGGCACCGACGGGGAGGCGCTGACCTTGACGCTCTTCTCGACCGCGCCCGGGTCGGTGATGCCCCGGTTGAAGCGGAGCGAGACCGGCATGCCGACGCCGACCTTGGAGCCGTCCTCCGGGCTGTAGACGCCGACGAAGGTCTCTTCGGGCTTGAGCGTGGTGAAGGTGGTGTGCTTGCGCGCCGCACGGCCGTCCGCGTCCTTCGCGAGGGCGTCCACCGTGTACGTCGTACCGGCGCGCAGGCGGCCGTCCGGCTTCCAGCTCGTGCCGCCCCCGGTGGTCTTCCCGGGTATCGCGCGGCCCTTCTCGTCCTTGACCGTGACGGTGGTCAGCTTGCCCTTGGCGGAGGTGACCTTGAGCGCGCCGCCGCTGGTGCCGACGTCCTTCGCCCCGTCCCCCGGCTCGACCTCGACCACGGCCCGGGACGGCCTCGGCTTGGCGGCCTCGGTGCCCTTGCCCTTCCCGCCGTCGTCGCCGGAGCCGCCTCCGCCGCACGCGGCGACCAGCGTCAGCATCGCGCCGAGCGCCAGCGCGGACAGTCCCCTGCGGCCCCGCACCCTCGCCATCCCCGATATCCCCTGCACCCGCACCACAGCTCACTCCCCTCTGCGGAGCCGCGGCCCCCGCGGCAGCCCCGATCACGCACAGACGCGCACCGGCGCGCATGCGAAAAGGTAATCACAAAGCACTGACAGCGGGATCATGTTCGAGGGTCACGGTTCTGTCCCAGGTGGGAGCGGTTCCCGTGACCGGCCGCACCCCGCCAGGCGCCAGTCACGTGAGGGCCACCGGGTTTGCGGGCACAACAGGGCTACCGGGCACAGCCAAACGCGGTCGGGACGCCGCGCGGCGGGTGCCGCCCGGTCCGTCGGGCTCCGGACGGGAGGTGCGGAGCCCGGTCCCGTGCGAGCCGCCGGAGGCGCATGTGTCGAAAGCAGCCGAGCAGCACACCCTGGAGCCCTCCGACGGCTTACCCGCCCCGCCCGCCGCCGGACCGGCGCTCCGCCGCCCCGCCGCGCCCGCGCCGCTGCCCGCCCCGCGCGGC
>NZ_JBHWJI010000085.1:16759-31143 GCF_042731515.1 Streptomyces sp. NPDC059850 | reverse complement strand
GGCCGGGGCCCTGGTCTGTGGCGGACAGACGTCAGCAGACGTCAGCAGAGATCAGTGGTGGCCGTGGCCGCTGGTGATCTCCTTGTACTCCTCGGAGGTCGGCTTCGGGATGAAGGCGTCCTCGCCGTAGTACGACTTGGACAGCCTGGCCCGCAGCTTCTGCGACGCCGTGGTCTTGCGGCGGACGCCGTTCTCGTCGACCTCGGGACCCAGCTCGTAGGCCTTCGGCTGCTCGTGCTGGGTGAGCACGTGCAGCTGCTCCTGCGTGAGCGGCTCGTGCACCTCGATGAACTCACCGTGCGGCAGGCGCTTGATGATGCCGGTCTCGCGACCGTGCAGCACCTTCTCCTTGTCGCGGCGCTGGAGGCCGAGGCAGATCCGCTTGGTGGCGATGAACGCGAGGACCGGGCCCGCGAAGAAGCCGATCCGCACGAACCAGGTGATCGAGTTGATCGACAGCTGGAAGTGGGTGGCCCACAGGTCGTTGCCGCCACCGATCAGCATCACGAAGTACGCGGTCAGCCAGGCGACACCGAAGGCCGTACGGGTCGGGGCGTTGCGCGGGCGGTCCAGGATGTGGTGCTCGCGCTTGTCGCCGGTGATCCAGCCCTCGATGAAGGGGTAGAAGCCGATCGCGAAGAGGACCAGCGGGAAGAGCACGATCGGGATGAACACGCCCAGGACGAGCGTGTGGCCCCAAGCGGTGATCTCCCAGCCCGGCATGACACGGACCAGACCCTCGGCGAAGCCCATGTACCAGTCGGGCTGGGCGCCGGTGGAGACCTGGTCGGGCCGGTAGGGGCCGATGGTCCAGATCGGGTTGATCGTGGCGATCGCGGAGATGACCGCGATGACGCCGAAGACCAGGAAGAAGAAGCCGCCCGCCTTGGCCATGTAGACCGGCAGCAGGGGCATGCCGACGACGTTCTTGTTGGTCTTTCCGGCCCCGGGGTACTGCGTGTGCTTGTGGTAGAAGACCAGGATCAGGTGCGCCACCAGCAGGCCGAGCATGATGCCCGGCAGCAGCAGGACGTGGACCGGGTAGAGCCTCGGGATGAGGTCCATGCCCGGGAACTCGCCGCCGAACACGAACATCGAGATGTAGGTGCCGACGACCGGGATCGACAGGAACACGCCCTCGATGAACCGCAGACCGGTGCCGGAGAGCAGGTCGTCGGGGAGCGAGTAGCCGGTGAAGCCGGTCAGCATGCCGAGGAAGAACAGCAGGAAGCCGAACAGCCAGTTGACCTCACGCGGCTTGCGGAAGGCACCGGTGAAGAAGACGCGCATCATGTGCACGAACATCGCGCAGAGGAAGACCAGCGCGGCCCAGTGGTGGATCTGCCGGATCAGCAGACCGCCGCGCACCTCGAAGCTGATGTCGAGCGTCGAGGCGAAGGCCTCGGACATCCGGACGCCCTGCATCGGGACGTACGGGCCGTGGTACACGACCTCTTCCATGCTGGGGTGGAAGAACAGCGTCAGGTACACACCCGTGAGGATGATGATGATGAAGCTGTAGAGCGCGACCTCGCCCAGCATGAAGGACCAGTGGTCCGGGAAGATCTTGCGCATGTTGGCGCGGGCGAGGCTGTAGATGCCCAGCCGGCCGTCGGCCCAGTCGGCGACGCGCTCGCCCGCGGGCGCTTTGCCGCGCCGCGGCGTGCCCGTGTCTGTTGCAGTACTCATCCGCGCTCCCAGTAAGCAGGACCGACGGGCTCCGAGAAGTCGCCCATGGCTTCGAGGTACCCCTGGTCATTGGCCCTGATCCGCAGCTGGGGCAGTGCGTGACCGGCCGGACCGAAGATCACTCGGCCACCGTCGGAGAGGTCGAACGTCGACTGGTGGCAGGGGCACAGGACGTGGTGGGTCTGCTGCTCGTACAGGTTGATCGGGCAGCCGACGTGGGTGCAGATCTTCGAGAAGGCGACGATGCCCTCGTGCGACCAGTCCAGCTCGCGCTTGTCCTTGATGTTCTCCGGCTGGAGCCGGACCAGCATCAGGGCGGCCTTGGCGATCTCGGTCTGGAAGTCGTGGTCCTCCTCGGTCATGCCCTCGGGCATGGCGAAGGTCAGGGAACCGACCGAGATGTCCTCGGGCCGCAGCGGCTGCATGGTGTTGTAGTTCATGAGCCGCTTGCCCTTGCCCCAGCTGGTGTGCCGGAGCTTGGTGCCGGGCAGCGGGCCGAGGTCGCGCAGCAGCACGATGCCGGAGAGCGGCACCAGGGCGAGCGCGCCGAAGAGGGTGTTGCGGGCGAGCTTGCGGCGGCCGAAGCCGGACTCCTTGGCGCCCGCGCGGAAGTCGTCGAGGACCTTGGCCTTGACCTCGGGACTGGCCTCGATGGCGTGCCGGTCGTCGGCGATCTCCACGTCGGACATCAGGGTGCGGGCCCAGTGGACGGCACCGGCGCCGATGGCGAACAGCGCGATGCCGAGGGTGACACCCAGCGCGAAGTTCAGCGCGCTGATGTGACCGATCGGGAAGACGTAGATGTACTTGTCGACCGGCAGCGCCACGTAGGAGGCGATGAACGCGACCGTCGCCAGCATCGAGATCGTGAAGAGCAGGGCGACGGTGCGCTCGGACCGCTGGGCGGCCCGCTCGTCGATGTCCTGCTGACGGTGCTCGTGCGGGGGCAGTCCCGGGTCGGCGAACGGGTCTTCCGCGACGACGGTCGCCCCGCCCTGCGCCCGCTCCTCGGGCAGCTTCTCTTCTGCTTCTGAAATCTCGTGGCTACTCATGACTTCTTGGCCTTTGCGGTCCGGGCGGCGACCCAGATGGTGAGGACGATCAGCGCGCCCATGCCGAAGACCCAGGCGAAGAGGCCCTCGCTGACCGGGCCGAGCCCGCCTAGCTCAAGGCCACCGGGGGTCTTGGACTTGTCGCTGTTGACCGTGTCGAGGTACGCGATGATGTCCTGCTTGGTCTTCTCCGGCATCGTGGTGTCGGGGAAGGAGGGCATGTTCTGCGGGCCGGTCTGCATGGCCTCGTACAGATGCTTCTTGCTCACGCCCTCGAGGGACGGCGCGTACTTGCCGTTGGTGAGGGCACCGCCCTTGCCGGCGAAGTTGTGGCACTGCGCGCAGTTCGTACGGAAGAGCTCTCCGCCCTTCGCGACATCCGCGTCGTCGGTGCTGTACTGGCTCTTCGAGGGCGTCACCGGCCCGGCGCCCAGCGAGGAGATGTAGGCGGCCAGCTGCTCGGTCTCGGCGTCCGAGTAGATCTTCTTCTTCTTCGGCACCTGGGCGCCCGGCTGCTGGGCGGGCATCCGGCCGGTACCGACCTGGAAGTCGACGGCGGCGGAGCCGACTCCGACGAGGCTCGGGCCGTCGGTGGTCCCCTGACCGCCCGTACCGTGGCAGCTGGCGCAGCCGACGGCATAGAGCTTCTTGCCCTCCTCGATGGCGAGGGACTGGGCGGAGCTGTCATCGGCCTTCGCCTCGCTCGGCGAGAACGCGGCGTACAGCCCCCCAGTGACCGCCAGCGCGAAGAGTAGGACGACGAGCGCAGCCAGCGGATGGCGCCGTCGTGCGGAGAGCTTTTTCACGGATTACCCCGGTGTCAGGATCTTCTGCGTCGATGCTTGAGGACGTGCTTCCGGTCGCGGTGACCGGCTTACTTGATCATGTAGATCGTGGCGAAGAGGCCGATCCAGACGACATCGACGAAGTGCCAGTAATAGGACACGACGATGGCCGCCGTCGCCTGCTGGTGGGTGAACCTCTTGGCCGCGTACGTCCTCCCCAGGACCAGCAGGAAGGCGATGAGGCCGCCCGTCACATGCAGTCCGTGGAAACCGGTGGTCAGGTAGAACACCGAGCCGTACGGGTCGGAGGAGAGCGAGAGCCCGTCCTTCTTGACCAGTTCGGTGTACTCGAAGATCTGACCGCCGATGAAGATCGCGCCCATGATGAAGGTGATCACGAACCAGGAGCGCAGCTTCCTCACGTCGCCACGCTCGGCAGCAAAGACACCGAGCTGGCAGGTGAGGGAGGAGAGCACGAGGATCGTGGTGTTCGTCGCCGAGAACGGGAAGTTCAGCGCGGACGCCATTTCCTTCCAGTGCTCGGCTCCGGTCACCGATCGCAGGGTGAAGTACATCGCGAAGAGGGCCGCGAAGAACATCAGCTCGGAACTCAACCAGATGATGGTTCCGACGCTGGTGAGGTTCGGTCGGTTGACCGACGGGTGCGCGTGCCCGGTATCTGTTGCTGTTGCTGTCGCCACGACCGACATTATGTCGGTCGCTTATCCGGCCCTCACTCCCGGGGGTGCCGTTCGGAGTGTCCGGGGCGGCATCAGGGGCATCGATGCTGCTCGTCGCGGCTACTGAGGGCCGTCCCTCGAAGGAGGGAGAGATCGGTTCGCCCCCTCCTCCGGAAGGCTGTACGGGAGTAACATCCGCCGCAGAAGCCCGGTAGTCCCCTTGGCTGATGCGGAGGAAACGATGCGGCCGACCGCCACGGTGCTGGTCTACAGCGACGACGCGAACACCCGCGAACAGGTGCGGCTCGCGACCGGTCGCCGGCTCGCCGCCGATCTGCCTCCGGTGGAGTTCGTGGAGTGCGCGACCCTCCCCGCCGTCCTGGCGGCGCTGGAGGACGGCGGGGTCGACGTGTGCGTCCTGGACGGGGAGACGGCCCCTGCGGGCGGGATGGGCGTCTGCCGGCAGATCAAGGACGAGGTCTTCCAGTGCCCGCCGGTGCTGCTGCTCATCGGCCGCCCGCAGGACGCCTGGCTGGCCACCTGGAGCCGCGCGGAGGCCGCGGTGACGCATCCGGTGGACCCGGTGGCCCTGTCGGACGCGCTGGCCGGGCTGCTCCGCAAGCGGCTCGCGGTGGGCGCCTGACCGCACTCCGCGCGGTCTCACCCGGTCACGCCATGGGGCGGAGCCGGGCCGAGTCGGCCGGGGTGCTGCCGTCCCGCTGACCGGCGGCGAGGGCGCTGCCCTGGCGCCAGTCGGCCCAGGCCATGTTCCAGTCGCCGTAGCCGTTGCCGAACGCGGCCATGTCGTCGCCGTTGCTGTTGACGACCTTGACGACGTCGCCGAGGTGCACGGTGTTGAAGAACCACTGGGCGTTCGCGGTGGACATGCCGGTGCAGCCGTGGCTGACGTTGGCGTATCCCTGCGAGCCGGTCGACCAGGGCGCGGCGTGGACGTATTCACCACTTTCGGTGACCCGGGCCGCCCAGTAGACCATCAGATCGTAGGAACCGGAGCCCAGGCCGATACTGGCGCCCGTCATCCGTACGGCCGACTCCTTGGCCAGGATGACCTTGGTGCCGTTACGGGTGTCGAACCCGGGCATACCGGTCGTGATCGGGATGGTCCGGATCACCTGCCCGTTGCGCTTCACCGTCATCTGGTGGGTCCCGGAGTCGGTGAGGGCCTCGATGCGGTCGCCGGTGGTGATCCGCAGCGGCTTGGCCTCGCCGCCGTAGAGGCCGCCGCCGATCCTGATGCCCTTGAGGTTGGAGCGCACGTTGACGGTGGCGTGAGCGGGCCAGTACTCGGCCGGGCGGTAGTGCAGCGTCTTGTTGTTCACCCAGTGCCAGACGCCGTCCACCGCGGGCTGTGAGTCGACCTTCAGGCCCCGCTCGACCACGGACCGGGCCGACGGGTCCTTCACCGGGCGGCTCAGCTTGGCGGTGATCGGCTGGCCGACCCCGTACTCCCCCGCCTTGGGCCCGAAGCTGACCTTCAGCTGGCGGTGCTTGGAGCTGGTGGCGAAGCTGATCGTACGGCGGCCCGGCGCGCCGCCCGAGTCCTCCGTGGACACCCGCAGCGTGTAGTGGGCGCCGGCGGCCAGCGGCACGGTGGAGCGCCACCGGCCGCCGTCCGGCGTCAGCTCGCCCCGTACGTACCTGCCTGCCGCGTCGGTGGCGGTGACGTCCGTGATCCGGCCGTCGTCGCCCTTGGCGGTCACTTGGAGCGGCCGGTCCGGATCGGCGTCGCGGGCGCCGCTCTCACCGTTGAAGGAGATCTGGTCGGCGGCGTCGTACGGCTTGGCGGACAGCGGGTCCGAGGAGGGGCCCCCGCATCCGCTGAGACCCGCTATCAGCGACGCCACCAGCAGGGCACTGGAGAGCACCGCCCGGGTTCGAGGAGATCGAGGTGTGTGGCTCATGCACTCACGCTATGAAGGCCCGCGGCGGACGGCGCGCCGAGCGAGGCAGCAGGGTGACGGCACACGGCCAAGGGGCCCGGCACCTGTTCGGTGCCGGGCCCCCCTTGATCAGAAACCTGATCAGAAACAGCTACTGGTTCTGGTTCTCGCCGCGGTAGTACTCGAAGACCCAGCCGAAGAGGCCGACCATGATCATCGGAGCGGAGAAGAACAGCAGCCACCAGCCGAAGACCACGCCCATGAAGGCCAGGGCGCCGCCGACGGCCAGGGAGAGCGGCTGCCAGCTGTGCGGGGAGAAGAAGCCCAGCTCACCAGCGTCGTCCGCGACGTCGGCGTCCTCGTTGTCCTGCGCTCCGGCGTCCACCCGGCGCGCGGTGAACGCCAGGTAGAAGCCGATCATGATGCTCAGGCCGAAGGCGAGGAACAGCGCCGTGGTACCGGCGGGCTCCTTCGACCACACGCCGTAGACGATCGCCATCAGCAGGATGAAGACGGCGAGCCAGATGAACATCCGGCCTTGGACCTTCACTTGTCGGCCTCCTTACCACCCGCGAGGGCCTTGTCTGCGTCGGCCGCGCCCTGGTGCTCGAGCTGGTCGAGCGCCGCGATCTCAGGGTGGTGCAGGTCGAACGCCGGGGATTCGGAACGGATCCGCGGCAGGGTGAGGAAGTTGTGCCGGGGCGGCGGGCAGGAGGTCGCCCATTCGAGCGAGCGGCCGTAGCCCCACGGGTCGTCGACCTCGACCTTCTTGCCGTACTTGGCGGTCTTCCACACGTTGTAGAGGAACGGCAGTATCGACAGACCGAGCAGGAACGAGCTGATCGTGGAGATCGTGTTCAGCGCGGTGAAGCCGTCGGCCGCCAGGTAGTCGGCGTACCGGCGCGGCATGCCCTCGGCGCCCAGCCAGTGCTGCACCAAGAAGGTGCCGTGGAAGCCGATGAACAGCGTCCAGAAGGTGATCTTGCCGAGCTTCTCGTCCAACATCTTGCCGGTCATCTTCGGCCACCAGAAGTGGAAGCCGGAGAACATCGCGAAGACCACGGTGCCGAAGACCACGTAGTGGAAGTGGGCCACCACGAAGTACGAGTCGGAGACGTGGAAGTCCATCGGCGGCGACGCCAGGATGACGCCGGTGAGACCACCGAAGGTGAAGGTGATGAGGAAGCCGACCGCCCAGAGCATCGGGGTCTCGAAGCTCAGCGAGCCCTTCCACATCGTGCCGATCCAGTTGAAGAACTTGATACCGGTCGGAACCGCGATCAAGAACGTCATGAAGGAGAAGAACGGTAGGAGCACCCCGCCGGTGACGTACATGTGGTGCGCCCACACGGTCACCGACAGACCGGCGATGGAGATCGTCGCGGCGACCAGGGTGAAGTAACCGAACATCGGCTTGCGCGAGAAGACCGGGATGACCTCGGAAATGATTCCGAAGAACGGCAGCGCGATGATGTACACCTCTGGGTGTCCGAAGAACCAGAAGAGGTGTTGCCACAACAACGCCCCGCCATTGGCCGCGTCGAAGACATGCGCACCGAATTTACGGTCCGCCTCCAGGGCGAACAGCGCGGCGGCCAGCACCGGGAAGGCCAGCAGGACCAGCACCGCGGTCAGCAGCACGTTCCAGGTGAAGATCGGCATGCGGAACATGGTCATGCCGGGAGCGCGCATGCAGATGATCGTGGTGATGAAGTTGACCGCACCGAGGATCGTGCCGAAGCCGGAGAAGGCCAGACCCATGATCCACATGTCGGCGCCGACGCCCGGCGAGCGGACCGCGTCCGACAGCGGCGAGTACGCGAACCAGCCGAAGTCGGCCGCGCCCTGCGGGGTCAGGAAGCCGCCCACCGCGATGAGCGAGCCGAAGAGGTACAGCCAGTACGCGAACATGTTCAGCCGCGGGAACGCCACATCGGGCGCGCCGATCTGGAGCGGCATGATCCAGTTCGTGAAGCCCGCGAACAGCGGGGTGGCGAACATCAGCAGCATGATCGTGCCATGCATGGTGAACGCCTGGTTGAACTGCTCGTTCGACATGATCTGCGTGCCGGGACGAGCCAGCTCGGCGCGCATGAAGAGCGCCATCACGCCGCCGATGCAGAAGAACGCGAACGACGTGACCAGGTAGAGCGTGCCGATCGTCTTGTGGTCCGTGGTGGTCAGCCACTTGACGACGACATTGCCGGGCTGCTTGCGGCGCACCGGCAACTCATCCTCGTACGAGGCGGTTGCGTCGGCACCCTGGGGTTCGTTGAGGATGCTCACTGTGTCTTGGTCTCCGCGTTCTTGGCGGGGTCCGTCTGCGCAATGCCCGCCGGGATGTATCCCGTCTGACCCTTCTTCGCCAGGTCCTTCAGGTGCTGCTGGTAGCGCTCCGGGGAAACGACCTTGACGTTGAAGAGCATCCGGGAGTGGTCGACGCCGCACAGCTCGGCACACTTGCCCATGAAGGTGCCTTCACGGTTCGGGGTGACCTCGAACCGGTTGGCATGGCCCGGGACGACGTCCATCTTCATCAGGAAGGGGACCACCCAGAACGAGTGGATGACGTCACGGGAGGTCAGGATGAACTCAACCGATTCACCCTTGGGCAGCCACAGGGTCGGACCCGGGTTGCCGTTCTGCGGATTCCGCTCGCCGGGGGTGCCGGTCTCGTAGACGCCCTCGGCGCCCTTCGGGACGGTGTCGAGCATCTTGTCGGGGATGGACGACACCTCCTTCGGGAAGGCCTTGGGGCTGGCCGGATTCCCGTCCACGTCCTCCATGTAGTTGAAGCCCCAGCTCCACTGGTAGCCAACGACGTTGACCACGTGGTTGGGCTTCTTGGAGGTCTTGAGGAGGGCGTTCTCATCGCGCGCGGTGAAGTAGAACAGCACCGCGACGATGACGATCGGGACCACGGTGAACAGTGCCTCGAGGGGCATGTTGTACCGGACCTGTACCGGGACCTCGATGCGGGTCCTGGTCCGGCGGTGGAGGACCACCGACCACAGGATCAGGCCCCACACCAGCACGCCCACGGCGAGCGCTGCCGCCCACGAGCCCTGCCACAGGGAGAGGATCCGCGGCGCCTCCTCCGTGACCGGGGTGGGCATTCCGAGCCGGGGGAAGTCCTTGGATGTGCAACCGGTGGCGGTCGCCAGGACCGCGCCGGCGGACAGCGCCTGCAGCAGCTTCCGCCGCACCGGGCGCCGCGACGAGCGGTCGGAGCCGTTGGGACTCACGTAGCGCCTTCCCGAGAGTCTCGCCCGCGCGGTCGGCCGCGGCCGTCATCTGGTCGGTCGCCGGCCCGGTGCGGGCAGGGGTTTGGATGTTTATGCGGACCAAACCCTACTGGACGCCATTTGGCGCTGCGCGGGGAGGGTGCCCAACGCGCCGGACCCCTCCCCGAAGGGGTGGCGTCACCCCCGGAACACCGCGGAATCCAGGCGGAATGACCTGCTCCGCCAGCGTTTTCCGGGCCCGGGGACGGGGCGGGGTGTGGCCGGAGGGTGACAGGGGTACAGGTGGGGCGGGCAGCGCCCCGTTCGTGTGATGCGCGCGCGTCGGTACGCCGTACGCCCGTGCGTGGCATGTTCTATACGTGTCCTATTTCGACGCGGCCTCGTCCGCACCGCTGCATCCCGTCGCCCGGCAGGCGCTGCTCGCCGCCCTCGACGAGGGGTGGGCCGACCCGGCCCGGCTCTACCGCGAGGGGCGGCGCGCCCGGCTGCTGCTGGACGCCGCGCGGGAGACCGCCGCCGAGGCCGTCGGATGCCGCCCCGACGAGCTGGCCTTCACCCCCTCGGGGACCCGCGCCCTGCACGACGGCATCGCCGGAGCGCTCGCCGGACGGCGGCGGGCCGGGCGGCGGCTGATCGTCTCCGCCGTGGAGCACTCCGCGGTGTTCCAGGCCGCGGCGGCGCACGAGGCGTCCGGCGGCGCGGTCACCGAGGTCCCGGTGGACCGTACGGGCCGGGTCGCGCCGGACACGTACACGACGGCCCTGCGCGAGGCCCCCGACGGCGTCGCGCTGGCCTGCCTCCAGTCCGCCAACCACGAGGTCGGCACGGTGCAGCCGGTGGCGGCGGCCGCGGAGGCCTGCGCGGCGGACGGCGTGCCGCTGCTGGTGGACGCGGCCCAGTCGCTGGGCTGGGGCCCGGTGGAGGGCACGTGGTCGCTGCTCACGGCGAGCGCCCACAAGTGGGGCGGCCCGGCCGGGGTGGGGCTCCTCGCGGTGCGCAAGGGCACCCGGTTCCGTCCGGCCACGGCGGACGAGCGGGAGTCGGGCCGCGCCCCGGGCTTCGAGAACCTCCCGGCCATCGTCGCGGCCGCCGCCTCGCTGCGCGCCGTACGGGCCGAGGCCGCCGGGGAGGCGGCGCGGCTGCGGGAGCTGGTGGACCGCGTCCGGGCCCGGGTGCCGGTGCTGGTGCCGGACGTGGAGGTGGTCGGCGATCCGGAGCGGCGGCTGCCGCATCTGGTCACCTTCTCGTGTCTCTATGTCGACGGGGAGGCGCTGCTGCACGAGCTGGACCGGGCGGAGTTCTCGGTCTCCTCCGGCTCGTCGTGCACGTCGAGCACGCTGGTCCCCAGCCATGTGCTGCGGGCCATGGGGGTGCTGTCCGAGGGCAACATCCGGGTCTCGCTCCCGCGCGGGACCCCGGGGGCGGACGTGGACCGGTTCCTGGAGGTGCTGCCGGGCGTGGTGGCCGGGGTGCGCGAGCGGCTGGGCGCCCCGGCGTCCCCGGCCGGGGCCTCCTCCGCCGGGGAGACCGCTTCCGAGGCTCCCGGCCTGGTGGTCGACTCGCTGGGCAAGCGGTGCCCGATTCCGGTGATCGAGCTGGCCAAGGTCATCGGCGACGTACCGGTGGGCGGGGTGGTGACCGTGCTGTCCGACGACGACGCGGCGCGGCTGGACATCCCGGCGTGGTGCGAGATGCGGGGGCAGGGTTACGAGGGCGAGCGCCCGGCCGAGCGCGGCACGGCGTACCGGGTGCGCCGCCGGACGTAAGGGATGACGCGGGGCGGGGGGGGGGGGGGCGGCCCCCCCCCCCCCCCCCGGGGGGGAGCCCGCGAGCCCCGTGGGGGGGGCGCGCCGGCGGCGGCCGGGGGGGCGGGGGCGGGGGGGGTGGGTTACGCGGGCGCGCGCCCGGCCGAGCGGGGCAGGGCGTCCGGGGTGCGCCGCGGGAGGTTTGGGTTGCGGGGGGGGGGGGCCGGGGGACGCGTCCCCCGGCCCCGCCCTGTGCGTACTGCCGTCAGACCAGGTGGTCGCCGATCTCGGCGGCCGCCTCGGGGCCGTAGGCCTTGGCGAAACGTTCCATGAAGTGGCCCCGGCGCAGCTCGTACTCCTGCGTGCCGACCGTCTCGATGACGAGCGTCGCGAGCATGCAGCCCACCTGGGCGGCGCGCTCCAGCGGGAGCTTCCAGGACAGACCGGAGAGGAAGCCCGCGCGGAAGGCGTCGCCGACGCCCGTGGGGTCGGCCTTCCGCTCCTCCTCGGCACAGCCGACGACGATCGGCTCCTCGCCCTCGCGCTCGATCCGGACGCCCTGGGCGCCCAGCGTGATGACGCGGGTGCCGACCTTGGCGAGGATCTGCTCGGAGGTCCAGCCGGTCTTGGTCTCGATCAGCGCGGCCTCGTACTCATTGGTGAAGAGGTATTCCGCACCGCCCACCAGCACCCGGATGTCCTCGCCGTCCATGCGGGCGAGCTGCTGCGAGGGGTCGGCGGCGAACGGGATGCCGCGCGAGCGGCACTCCTCGGTGTGGCGGACCATCGCCTCCGGGTCATCCGCGCCGATGAGCACCAGGTCCAGCCCGCCGACCCGCTCGGCGATCGGCTGCAGCTCGATCTGGCGGGCCTCGCTCATCGCGCCGGGGTAGAAGGAGGCGATCTGGTTCTGGTCGTCGTCCGTGGTGCAGACGAAGCGCGCGGTGTGCAGCACCTCGGAGATCCGGACGGACTGGGTGTCCACACCGTGCCGGTCCAGCCAGGCGCGGTATTCGGCGAAGTCCTCGCCGGCCGCGCCGACCAGGACCGGGTGCTGCCCGAGCACCCCCATGCCGAAGCAGATGTTCGGGGCGACCCCGCCCCGGCGGACTTCGAGCTTGTCGACCAGGAAGGAGAGGGAGACCGTGTGCAGCTGGTCGGCGACCAGCTGATCGGCAATGCGTCCGGGGAAGGTCATCAGATGGTCGGTGGCGATGGAGCCGGTGACGGCGATACGCACGAGAGCTGCTCCTGTTTCGGGGCGGCGGCGAAATCGGACGCTTCACGCTATCGGCTTCCCCGGCCGCTTACGAACGGCAGGAAGTACCCGTTAGTAGGGCATACGGTGCAGAGATGACGGGGCTCGTGCCCGTGCGGGCCCCCTGGACCGGGAGTTCGTATGCCGCAGCACGTCACCCCCGACCTGCCCGCCGCCGGAGTGATCGAACCCGACGCCCTGGCCGAACTTCGCGGCTACGGCGCCCGGATGGCGCCGCACTGGGCGGTTCCGGTGGTCACCGTAGCGCCTCCCGCCGCGCCCGTGTCTCCGTCGCGCATCCGAGGGATCACGGTTTCGGCCGCGTCGGCGGATCTGGTCGACGGCATGTCCGACTACGGCGACTGAGCGCGGCCGCCGTGAACGGCCGCCACTGAGCGGCCGAAAAACGGCGGAAGGAACCAGCCGCCGCTTCACCCCGTCACAACGGCAACCCCCTCGCGAGGGCAACCCGGACAGAGCGTGAGCGGAGCCGAAGGAGTGAAACGGTGAGCACCGAGGAGACCGACACCCCGCAGACCCCCGACGACGACCATCCGCGGCCGCGTCGGCGTTCCCGGCTGGCCGTCGTATCGGTGGCGGCCGCGGTGCTGGTCGCCGGTGGCGGCAGCGCCTACTGGGCCTCGACCGCGGCGAACGGCGGCGGCTCCCAGGGCCCGGGCTCGGGTGGCACCCCCCAGCCCCTCGCACTGGACGCGTACGCCGCCCCGGCGGGGCACGAGGGGATCGCGGTCGGCGAGCCCGATCCGAGCGGCGGCGACCGCTATGTGGTCAAGGGGAAGCTTCCCGACGGGCCCGACGAGGCGCCCGTCTACCGAACCGGCGCCAAGGTCACCAAGGCCGATGTGGCGCGGCTGGCGAAGGCCCTGGACGTCTCCGGCAGCCCCCGCGCCGAGCACGGCTCCTGGAAGGTCGGGGGCACGGAGGACGGCCGGGGCCCGGTGCTGCGGGTCAGCGAGAAGGGCCCGGGCAGCTGGTCGTTCTCCCGCTTCGGGACGCCGGGCGGCGACACGTGCGTGCGTCCGCCGAGCGCGGGGCCGAAGGCCGACAGCACCTCCTGCCCGACCTACCGGGACGGCGAGAAGAAGAGCGGCACCGACAAGAGCGGCAAGAGCGGTGACGACAAGGCCGTGTCCGAGGAGAAGGCCAAGCGCACGGCCGGGCCGGTGCTGAAGGCGCTCGGGCTGTCCGGCGCGAAGCTCGACGCGGGCGGCCGCTACGGCGCCGTACGCATGGTGAACGCGGACCCGGTGCTGGACGAGCTGCCCACCCACGGCTGGACGACCAGCCTCCAGATCGGCGCGGACGGCGGGCTGGTCGGCGGGAGCGGCATGCTGGCGGAGCCGACGGAGGCCGACAGCTATCCGCTGATCAGCGCGGGGCAGGCGCTGAAGAAGCTCAACGCCACGGCGCCGAAGAGCGGTGCGAAGGGGGCGGGGAAGGTGACCGTGAAGTCGGTGACCTTCGGGCTGGCCTCGCACTCCGTGGCCGGACAGCGCGCGCTGGTGCCGTCGTGGATCTTCAAGACGGAGCCGACCGGGGCCAACGGAGTCGCGGTGACCCTCCCCTACCCGGCGGTGAAGCCGGAGTTCATCAAGAAGAACGCGGACCAGCCGAAGGACACCGGCGGCGAGGCCCCGGGCCAGGGCCAGAAGCGCGGTGAGCCGGGTACCCCGGGCCGCGGTTCCAAGGCCGACGACATCACCTCGTACAGCGCGGACGGGAAGACCCTGACGCTGCGCTTCTGGGGCGGGGTGTGCGACACCTACTCGGTCTCCGCCGAGGAGACGTCGAAGACGGTGACGGTCGAGGTCGAGAGCAAGCCGAAGCGTCCGGGCCAGGCCTGCATCCTCATGGCCAAGGAGATGACCAAGAAGGTCACGCTCGACAAGCCGCTGGACGGCCGTGAGGTCGTCGACAAGTCGACGGGCGACAAGATCCCGGCGCAGAAGAAGTAGCCCCGGCACATACCGAAGGCGGCGGGTCCGGATGGTCCCGCCGCCACCGTATG
>NZ_JBHWJI010000085.1:0-16749 GCF_042731515.1 Streptomyces sp. NPDC059850 | reverse complement strand
TGCGGTGTGGTGTGCTGTTTCTCTATCCCCATCTCACCCCAACCACCCCATCACGCTCAAACATCAACACCCCCAACCCCTCCCGTGGGGCGCCCCACCCCCCCCCCCCCCCGCCTCCGTATGCCGGTCGCTTCAGGGCTCAGCTGAAGGAGTCGCCGCAGGCGCAGGAGCCCGAGGCGTTCGGGTTGTCGATCGTGAAGCCCTGCTTCTCGATGGTGTCGACGAAGTCGATCGAGGCACCGCCCAGGTACGGGGCACTCATCCGGTCGGTCACGACCTTGACGCCGTCGAAGTCCTTCACGACGTCGCCGTCGAGCGCGCGCTCGTCGAAGAAGAGCTGGTAGCGCAGGCCGGAGCAGCCACCGGGCTGGACGGCGACGCGCAGCGCGAGGTCCTCGCGGCCCTCCTGCTCCAGCAGGCTCTTGACCTTCGACGCGGCGGCGTCGGACAGGATGATGCCCTCGCTCGCGGTGGTCTCGTCCTGAACGGTCATCTGCTTCTCTCCCGGGTCGTACGGACTACTTGCCGTCGGCACCAACCAACGGCACCCCGGATTCATTCCGGGCCCAGCGCATGTTCCTGGCACTTCATGCTCGCACACAGGGCACGCGGTCCGGAATGCGTCACATCGACGCGATGCCCATCGTCAACATGACGTGAAGCGGTTATGATAGATAGCGTCAAATTGACGATTAGGGTTCCGAGTGAAGAAAGAAGGGTGCGTGTTGTGACCACCGCCCAGCCCCTCGACGTCCAGCCGACCCCGCTCGCGCTGCTCCTGCTCGGCCGTGACGCCGACCCGAGGAGCGAACGCGGTGTGGAGTGCCCCGGCGACCTCCCCGCGCCCTCCGACCCGGATCTGGTGGCCCGCGCCCGCGCGGCCAAGGAGAAGCTCGGCGACAAGGTCTTCGTGCTCGGCCACCACTACCAGCGCGACGAGGTCATCGAATTCGCCGATGTCACCGGCGACTCCTTCAAGCTCGCCCGTGACGCGGCCGCCCGGCCGGACGCCGAGTACATCGTCTTCTGCGGTGTGCACTTCATGGCGGAATCCGCCGACATCCTGACCGGCGACGCCCAGCAGGTCGTCCTCCCCGACCTGGCGGCGGGCTGCTCGATGGCCGACATGGCCACCGCCGAGCAGGTCGCCGAGTGCTGGGACGTGCTGACCGACGCGGGCGTCGCCGGGACGACGGTGCCCGTCTCGTACATGAACTCATCCGCCGACATCAAGGCCTTCACCGGCCGCCACGGCGGCACGATCTGCACCTCCTCCAACGCCCGCCGCGCCCTGGACTGGGCGTTCCAGCAGGGGGAGAAGGTGCTGTTCCTGCCCGATCAGCACCTGGGCCGGAACACCGCCGTGCGGGACATGGGCATGACGCTGGACGACTGCGTCGTCTACAACCCGCACAAGCCCGGTGGCGGGCTGACCGCCGAGCAGCTGCGCGCCGCCAAGATGATCCTGTGGCGCGGCCACTGCTCGGTGCACGGCCGCTTCTCGCTGGAGTCCGTACGGGACGTCCGCGAGCGCATACCGGGCGTCAACGTGCTGGTGCACCCCGAGTGCAAGCACGAGGTCGTCGCGGCGGCGGACCTCGTCGGCTCGACCGAGTACATCATCAAGGCGCTCGAAGCCGCCCCGCCTGGCAGCAAGTGGGCCATCGGCACCGAGCTGAACCTCGTCCGGCGGCTGGCGAACCGATTCGCCGCCGAGGACAAGGAGATCGTCTTCCTCGACAAGACGGTGTGCTTCTGCTCGACCATGAACCGGATCGACCTGCCGCACCTGGTGTGGGCCCTGGAGTCGCTGGTGGCGGGCAAGGTCGTGAACCGCATCCAGGTGGACGCCGAGACGGAGGCCCACGCGAAGGCCGCGCTGGAACGGATGCTGGCGCTGCCGTAGCCTCCCGTCCCGCCCGGGGGTTCACGCCCCCGGGCGGACCAGGCCCGTCTCGTACGCGATGACCACCAGCTGGGCCCGGTCCCGCGCGCCCAGCTTCGCCATCGCCCGGTTGACGTGCGTCTTCACGGTCAGCGGGCTGACCTCCAGGCGGGTGGCGATCTCGTCGTTGGAGTGGCCGCCCGCGACCTGGACCAGGACCTCGCGCTCCCGGCCCGTGAGGGCGTCCAGCCGGGAGGCCTCGTACGGGCTGTCGCCGGAGACCGGGGCGCCCTGGGCCAGGAAGCGGGCGATCAGGCCCTTGGTGGCGACCGGGGAGAGCAGCGCCTCGCCCGCCGCCGCGATGCGGATGGCGGCCAGCAGCTCGCCGGGTTCGGCGCCCTTGCCGAGGAAGCCGCTCGCCCCGGCCCGCAGCGAGTCCACCACGTACTCGTCGACCTCGAAGGTGGTCAGCATGACCACCCGGACGTCCGCGAGGAGCGGATCCTCGCTGATCATGCGGGTGGCGGCGAGCCCGTCCGTACCGGGCATGCGGATGTCCATCAGCACCACGTCGGCGCCCTTGGCGCGCACGATGTCGACCGCCTCGGCGCCGTCCGATGCCTCGCCGACCACTTCCATATCGGGCTCCGAGTCGACCAGCACCCGGAACGCGCTGCGCAACAGCGTCTGGTCATCAGCGAGCAGCACCTTGATCGTCATGAATCCCCTCCCCTGCGGGTCTGCAGAGGAAGTGTCGCCCGCACCTCGAAGCCGCCCTCGGGGCGGGTCCCCGCCTCGCAGGTGCCGCGCAGCGCGGCGACCCGCTCGCGCATCCCCAGCAGCCCGTGGCCGCCCCCGTCGTCGCCGGACGGATTGCCGACGCCGTCGTCCCGTACGGTGATCTCCAGCGCGCCGTCCGTGCGGACGATGCGGACCTCGGCCCTGACATCGGGCCCGGCGTGCTTGTGCACATTGGTCAGCGCCTCCTGGACCACCCGGTACGCGGTGAGGTCCACCGAACCGGCGAGTGCCCCGAGGCCGTCCTGCGGATGCTCCTTGACCTCGACCCGCATCCCGGCCCGTACGAAGCCGTCCACCAGCTGGTCGAGGACGCCGAGGCCCGGCGCGGGCTCGGTGGGCGCTGCGGGGTCGCCGTACTGCCGGAGCAGGCCGACGGTGGCGCGCAGTTCGTCCAGCGCCGAGCGGCTGGCCTGGCGTACGTGGGCGAGCGCCTCCTTGGCCTGGTCCGGGCGGTTGTCCATGACGTGCGAGGCGACCCCGGCCTGGACGTTGACCAGCGCGATGTGGTGCGCGACGACGTCGTGCAGCTCGCGGGCGATCCGCAGCCGCTCCTCGGCGACCCGGCGCCGGGCCTCCTCCTCGCGGGTGCGCTCGGCGCGCTCGGCCCGCTCCTCGATCGCGGCGATGAAGGCGCGGCGGCTGCGGACGGCGTCGCCCACGGCGGCGGCGAGCCCGGTCCAGGCGAAGATGCCCCAGTTCTCCTGCGCGTACCAGGGGGTGAGCCCGAAGAGCATGCCGGTGCCGGTGAGCACCACGGCCGTGACGGCGCCGATCCGCCAGGTGGTGGGCCGGTCGGTGCGCGCGGCGACGGTGTAGAGCGCGACCACGACCCCGAAGACGATCGAGGTGCGCGGCGGCCCGTCGTCGTTGGTGACGATCTCGATGACGCTGATCGCGCAGGTGAACGCCAGCACCGCGCGCGGCAGCTCACGGCGCAGGACGAGCGAGGCGGAGGTGAGGGTGGCCAGCAGCCCGAAGAAGGCACCGATGTGCTGGTGGTCGCGCAGATGCGGGTTGGACACCGCGCCGATGAGGATCAGGGCGAGGCAGCCCGCGGCCACGAGGGTGTCCAGGGCACGTGGATGGGCGGCCAGCCAGCGGTGCGGACGGGCCAGGCCGGGCCCGACGGCGAGGGGAGTCACGGGATCCAACGGTAAACGCCGCGCCCCGCCGCCCCGGCGACGCGTCTCCCGTACGGCATCGGCGCGATCCGCCGGGACCTGGTCCGTGGCCTGGTATGTCGCCTGCGAGGACGCTCGGTCTGCGGGCACGGTGTCAGCCCGGGATGAGGCCGTCGTCCTTGAGCATCGCCTTGACGTCCTCGAGCGTCGCCTCGGGGGCGGGCAGGATCAGATCGGACGGCTCCAGCGCGTCGGCGGGCAGCGGCTCGCCCGCCGAGCGCACCGCGTCGAGGAGCGCGCCGAAGGTGCGCCGGAAGCCGTCGTGGTCGCCGCTCTCGATTTCGGCGAGCAGATCGTCGTCCAGCTTGTTGAGTCCGGGCAGATGGCTGTCGTCCACCCGCATCTGCCCCTCCCCCATGATCCGTACGATCATGACGACCTCCTTGGGACGCCGGAGAAGACCACGCCCGGGCGGGGGCGGCTACTGCTTGTCGAACTTATGCTGATTCGGCGACTGCTGCGACTGGTCCTGCTGGCCGCCCTCGATCGCCTGCTGCGAGCTGCCGCCACCGGCCAGCTCGGCCTTCATCCGCTGCAGCTCCAGCTCGACGTCCGTGCCGCCGGAGATCCGGTCCAGCTCGGCCGCGATGTCGTCCTTGGCCATCCCGGACTGGTCGTCGAGCGCGCCCGAGGCCAGCAGCTCGTCGATCGCGCCCGCGCGGGCCTGCATCTGCGCGGTCTTGTCCTCGGCACGCTGGATCGCCATGCCGACGTCGCCCATCTCCTCGGAGATGCCGGAGAACGCCTCGCCGATCCGGGTCTGCGCCTGGGCCGCGGTGTAGGTGGCCTTGATGGTCTCCTTGCGGGTGCGGAACGCGTCGACCTTGGCCTGCAGCCGCTGCGAGGCCAGGGTGAGCTTCTCCTCCTCGCCCTGCAGCGTCTGGTGCTGCGCCTCCAGGTCGGTGACCTGCTGCTGCAGCGCGGCACGGCGGGACAGCGCCTCGCGCGCCAGGTCCTCCCGGCCGAGCGCGAGCGCCTTGCGGCCCTGGTCCTCCAGCTTGGCGGACTGGCCCTGCAACTGGTTGAGCTGCAGCTCCAGACGCTTACGGGAGGTGGCCACGTCGGCCACCCCGCGCCGGACCTTCTGCAGCAGCTCCAGCTGCTTCTGGTACGAGTAGTCAAGGGTCTCGCGCGGGTCCTCGGCCCGGTCCAGGGCCTTGTTGGCCTTCGCGCGGAAGATCATCCCCATACGCTTCATGACACCGCTCATGGGCCTCGCGCGCCCCCTTCTGACGGACTTTGTGGAACCAGCACACCCAACAGACCCAGCCTACGGGCCCTGCTTCCATTACCGCACTGTTCCGCCCGTCCCGCGCTCCTCCTGCAGGACGATCGCGGTCCGGGCGCCTCCGGCGCAGGGAGGAGCGCGACCACCCCGCCCACCCCGCCCACTCCGCCCGCTTTGCCCGTTTCTGTCGCGTGCGCGGCGGGAAAGCGGTTGCCGGATCTTTCCCCCTGACACTGGGGCCCACACTCGCGAACCCGTACCCTTGGGCTTTGTGTTCCGAAGCCGTTCCAAGGATGAGCAGGCCGCCACCGCCAAGGTGACCGCGGACCAGCCGCAGCAGACCCGTGACCCTCAGGCGCCCAAGGGCCGCCCCACTCCCAAGCGGAGTGTGGCCCAGTCGCAGCGCCGCAGCCTGGCGAATACGCCGACGACCCGCAAGGACGCCGCCAAGCGGCAGAAGGAGGCCCGCCGCGCCGATCTGACGCGCCAGCGCGAGGCGCTGGCCGGTGGCGACGAGCGCTATCTGCCCGCCCGCGACAAGGGTCCGGTGCGCCGCTTCGCCCGTGACTACGTGGACTCGCGGTTCGTCATCGCCGAGTTCTTCCTGCCGCTCGCCGTGCTGATCATGGTGCTCAGCATGATCCAGGCCGGGGCCATGCAGAGCTATGTGCTGCTGCTGTGGATGGTCGTCATCGTGCTGATCGTCCTGAACTCGTTCGTCCTCGCCTTCCAGCTCAAGCGGCAGCTGCGGCAGAAGTTCCCGGACGAGAACCTGCGGGGCGTCATCGCGTACGCCCTCATGCGCACCCTCCAGATGCGCCGGCTGCGTCTGCCCAAGCCGCAGGTCAAGCGCGGAGAGCGGCCCTGAGCGGGACCTCCGGCTTCGCCGGTGGGGCGGCCGGCTGGCTCGGCGGCCTCGGAAGCTTACGGAACACGGTCCGCCAGGCCCTGGTCGCCCATCAGCTCGATGAGCAGATCACCTCGCGGTTCCGTTTCGACCAGCGGCTCAGGGTGCTCGACGTCGGCCTCGGCCAGGGCACCCAGGCGCTGCGATTAGCCCGTGCCGGTCACCAGGTGACCGGCGTCGAATCCGATCCGGCGATGCTGGAGGCGGCCCGTACCGCGCTGGCCGACGAGCCCGAGGGCATCCGGCAGCGGGTGAGGCTGCTGCAGGGCGACGGCCGGGAGACCGGCGCGACGTTCCTGCCCGGCGCCTTCGACGTGGTGCTCTGCCACGGGGTGCTGATGTACGCGGCCGAGCCGGACCCGCTGCTCGCCGGTCTGGCCCGGGTGCTGGCCCCCGGCGGACTGCTCTCGCTCCTGGTGCGCAACGCCGACGCGCTCGCGATGCGGCCGGGGCTGGCCGGTGACTGGGACACCGCGCTCGGCTCGTTCGACTCCCCGGTGTATACGAACCGCCTCGGGCTCCAGGTCCGCGCCGACCGGCGCGAGGAGCTGACCACGACGCTCACCGCGATCGGGGCTCCGCTGCACGCCTGGTACGGGGTGCGGGTCTTCACCGACCAGGCCCCCGACACCGCCGAGCCCCCGCCGTCCCCCGAGTGGGACCGCCTGCTGGCCGCCGAGGAGCGGGCCGGGCGCACCGATCCGTACCGCGCGGTGGCGGCGCTGCTGCATCTGTGCGGCGTACGCGGCTGATGTGCGGCGTGCGCGGCTGAGGGGGGCGGCGCCCCGCCCCCCCCCTGTTGCTCGGCTATTCCGCGTTCAGGCTCATCGGGCCGTAGATCTTCGACCCGTCCTCGAAGAGCGTGACCTGTTCCGCGCCGCCTTCCAGCAGCGCCTTCCACTCCTCACCGATCCATGACTCCGCGTCCCCCTGGGTCGGGAACTCCTCGGGCTGCACCGCGGGTGCCGTCTCCGTCCCGTCGGACTTCTCGAACCGCCACGTCCAGGCCATGTCCGCCTCCTCGATCCCACCGGTCGACACGTGATATCTGCCCGCAGCCTAGGCGACTGATCACTCCGTACGGCTCCGAACCGATCGGTACACCGCCGTGGAGGGTGACCCGGCGCGCCCGCCCCGCGGGGACGCGAGACGATCGTGGCGTGGAACTCACTCTTCTGGGCACCGGGGCCCCCGATGGACTGCCGCGCCACGGCTGTCCCTGCGCGGCCTGCGCGACCGCTGTCGGCGACGAGGCACGGGCGGCGACGGCACTGCTGATCGACGGCGCGCTGCTCCTCGACCTCACTCCGGGCGCCGCCTTCGCGGCGGCGCGGGCCGGATACTCGCTGGTCGGGGTGCGGCAGGTGCTCCTCTCCCATCCCCACGCGGGGCCGGCCGTCGAGTTCCCGGCCGGGCTCCCGGCGCCGGGGCGGGTGCCGGACGGGCGCGAACTGTCCCTGATCAGCGGGCACCGGGTGCGGGCGGTGGCGCTGGACTCGCCCGGCACGGGGTACGAGGTGACCGGCCCCGACGGCAGCCGCCTGCTGTACCTGCCGCCGGGCGGCGCCCCGTCCGGGCTGTCCGGTCCCGTTCCCGAGCCGTACGACATGGTCGTGCTCGACGTCCTCGGCCGCCCGGACGCGCTGGCCCGGCTCCGGTCGTCCGGCGGCGTGGGCGCCACCACCGATGTGGTGGCCGTCCACCTCGACCACACCGTGCCGCCCGGCGCCGAGATGCACCGCCGTCTCGCGACGGCGGGCGCGCGGGCCGTACCGGACGGGAAGACGCTGTTCGTCGGCGAGTACCACGAGGTGCCGGACCTGCCGCGGCGCACCCTGGTGCTGGGCGGGGCGCGGTCCGGCAAGTCGCTCGAAGCGGAACGGCGGCTGGCCGCCTTCCCCGACGTGCTGTACGTGGCGACCGGCGGCACCCGGGACGGCGACGGGGAGTGGGCCGCCCGTATCGCCGCCCACCGCGACCGGCGGCCCGGTTCGTGGCGTACGGCCGAGACCTGCGATCTGGTGCCGCTGCTGGCACGGGACGGCGCCCCGCTGCTGATCGACTGTCTGTCGCTGTGGCTCACCGACGCGATGGACTCGGTCGGCGCCTGGGACGACGAGAAGTGGGCCAACGGCGGTGAACGCGCCCTGCACGAGCGGGTCGCCGCGCTCGTCGCGGCGGTGCGGGCGACGGAGCGGACGGTGGTGGCGGTGAGCAACGAGGTCGGCGCCGGGGTGGTGCCCGCGACGGCGGCGGGGCGGCGGTTCCGGGACGAACTGGGGCGGCTGAACGCGGGGTTCGCGGGCGAGTGCGAGCAGGTCCTGCTGGTGGTGGCGGGCCAGCCCCTGCCGTTGCGCGGCTGACCCGGGTTTCTCCCCCACCCCGCCCCTTCCCGAAACCGGGGCTCCGCCCCGGACCCCGCTCCTCAATCGCCGGAGGGGCTGGGTTGTACGCCCGGCGGGGCGGAACGGGTGGGCACAACCCGGCCACCGGGCCGCACCCGGCGACGAAACCCCAGCCACAGCAGCACGGCCCCGCCCCGCGGCGCGAGGGTGCAGCGGAGCTGCCGGGGGCCCGGGGGTGTCCCCCGGTTTCGGGAAGGGGCGGGGTGGGGGAAGAGGCCCCCGGCCGGGGGGATTCCCGGGGGCCGGGGTTTCAACATCGGGTGGCCGGTAGGGTTCACGGCGTGAGCAGCGGCCTGAATCTCGATGACTTCGTCGACCTGATCGAGCGCCCCGACGGGGGCATCCGACGTGACGCCGAGGAGCGGCGGGAGCGGCTGGCGCCGCCGCCCGGCGCACTCGGGCGGCTGGACGAGCTGGGTGAGTGGCTGGCCGCCGCCCAGCAGCAGGTGCCGGTCAAGCCCATCGAACGCCCCCGCGTGGTGCTGTTCGCGGGCGACCACGGCATCGCCGAACTCGGCGTCTCCGCCCGCCCCGCAGGCAGCGCCCACGCACTCGTCCGCGCCGTGATCGACGGCGAGAGCAGCGTCGCCGTGCTCGCCCGCCGCTTCGGGGTGCCCGTCCGCGTCGTCGACATGGCGCTGGACTGCGACCCCGCCGACCTGCCCGCCGAGGTCACCCGGCACCGGGTGCGCCGGGGTTCGGGGCGGCTCGACATCGAGGACGCGCTGACCGCCGAGGAGGCCGAGCAGGCGTTCCGTACCGGCATGGCCATCGCCGACGAGGAAGCCGACGCGGGTACGGACCTCATCGTGCTCGGCGACCTCAGCGTCGGCGGCACCACCGCCGCGGCCACCCTGACCGCCGCGCTGTGCGGCACGGACGCGTCCGTGGTGACCGGGCGCGGCGGGGCCGGGATCGACGATCTGGCCTGGATGCGCAAGTGCGCGGCGATCCGGGACGGGCTGCGCCGGGCCCGTCCGGTCCTCGGCGACCAGCTCCAGCTGCTGGCCACGGTCGGCGGCGCGGACCTCACCGCGATCACCGGCTTTCTGCTCCAGAGCGCGGTGCGCCGCACCCCCGTGATCCTGGACGGCGTCGTCTCGGCGGCCTGCGCGCTGGTCGCCCAGCGGGTGGCGTTCCGCGCGCCGGACTGGTGGCTGGCGGGGCAGGCCAGCGGCGAACCGGCGCAGGAGAAGGCGCTCGACCGGATCGCGCTCGACCCGCTGCTCGACCACGGCGTGACCGTGGGCGAGGGCGCGGGGGCGCTGCTGGCGCTGCCGCTGGTCCAGGCGGCCGCGGCGCTCGCGGGGGAACTGCCCGAGCGGGCACAGGACGACAAGGACTGACGGTCGCTCAGGACGGTTCGGTGAAGCCGCCGATCCAGTCCTGGAGCCGCCGCCGTACCCCGTCCCAGCGCGCGTCGTGGCGCGCGGCCCGGCGGCGGGCCCGCGCCCGGGTCCGGGGCCGGTGGCGGTAGACGCGGCGCGCCCACGGCGATCCGGGGCGCGCCAGCCGTACCGCGCCGACGATCGCCACCAGCGGCACCAGCACCCCGATCACCGCGATCCGCAACTTGCCCTTGACGAGGGCCAGTAGCGCGAAGGCGAAGTTGACGGAGACCTCCGCGACCACCGCCCCGCGGTCGCCGCGCTCGGCCTCCGACATCTCGTTCACCCCGAACGGCAGGAAGCCGCTGAGCACCAGCGCGACTAGGGGGTGTCTTGCCGGTCAGGCCGGATCAGCGAGCGGCGTCTGGTGCGGTGCATCGCAACCCGCGTGAGGAGAGCGCAGCGGCGCTGCGCGCGACGAGCGCGGGGCCGCGAGGTGCCGTGCCAGGCGTCGCGAGCCCGGCATGACCGGCAAGACACCCCCTGGGGCCGCGGTGACCACGACGACCTCGACGCTCTGTCTGCCCTGCTCGGACCAGTAGACGTCGTGCAGGTGGAGGATCAGCGCGAACTCGTCGAGCACCAGCCCCGCGCCCACCCCGAAGAGCACCGCCGAGACCGCCGCCCCCGCCCCGTGCCGCGCGCTGGCGACCGCGCCGAAGCCGCCGATGACGGTCAGGATCACGCCGGGCACCACGTGGTGCACATGGACCCCACCGGGGGTGACGTCGCGGAACGGGCCCTTGCCCGCCTTGATCAGCCGGGTGATCGTGCGCGTGATCACGAACGAGAGGATGAACGAGGCCAGCGCGAGGAGCAGCGGCAGCTTGCCGGGCTCGGCGATGTTGCGTTCCCACCAATGGGCCATGGCCCGTCAGGGTCGCGCGATACCCTGCGGCGCGATGGACACCACGCCGGAGCAGTCCCCCGACCGCCAGCCGGATCCGGACCCCGGGATACCAGGGGAAACGGATCCCGTAATACCGCCGCGCCCGGCACACCCCCCGCGCGCCTCCCTCGTTGACGGCCTCCGCTTCGCCTTCGGCACGCTCACGGCGTTGCCCGTACGGGTGGCGCGCTGGGATCGCGAGGCGGCGCGCGTCGGCATGCTGTGCGCCCTGCCGGTCGGGCTGACGGTCGGGCTGTGCGCGGCCGCGCTGGGCGGCGTCCTGCTGTTCCTCGGCGCCGGGCCGCTCCTCGCGGCCGTCGCCACCGCCGCCGTACCCGCCGTACTGACCCGCGGGCTGCACCTCGACGGGCTCGCGGACACCGCGGACGGCCTCGGCAGCGGCAAGCCCGCGGACGAGGCGCTGCGGATCATGAAGCGCTCTGACATCGGCCCGTTCGGCGTCATCACCCTGCTGTTCGTGCTGCTCGTACAGGTGGCGGCGCTGGCCGAGCTGTACGGGGAGAGCTGGACGCGCGGCGCGGTGGCCGCCGCCGCGTCGGGGCTCGTCGCCCGGTGCGCCCTGACCCTCGCGGCCCGCCAGGGGATGCCCGCGGCCCGGCCGGAGGGGCTGGGCGCGGCGGTCGCCGGGGTGGTCCCGCCACGGGCCGCGGCCGGAGCGGCCGCGCTGGCCGTCGTCGCGTGCGCGGGGGCGGGCGCGCTCGTCGGCGTGTACGCGATGCCGATGCACGGCCTGGCGGCCCTGGCCGGGCTCGGCGCCGCCGATCTGCTCTCCCGCCACTGCGTACGCCGCTTCGACGGCGTGACGGGCGACGTCTTCGGCGCCCTCGCCGAGACGGCGGCCACGGCGGCTCTGCTGGTCCTGACGTTCGGCTGAGGCGTACGAAGGGAGGCTTCGGTGCCCCCGGAGGCGAACCGCGCTCTGAAATAGGGTTGTCCCGAGGCTGACCACATCCGGTGTCGGCCGGTGAACTACCGGAAGAGGGACCCGACCACTGTGACTGCACTGACTCTCAGCACCTCCTCCGCCGCGACGCTGCGCGCGGATGCCGTTGTCGTCGGCGTGGCGAAGGGGACCAAGGGCCCCGTCGTCGCCCCGGGGGCCGAGGCCGTGGACAAGGCGTTCGGCGGGAAGCTCGCCACCGTTCTGGAGACCCTCGGCGCGACCGGCGCCGAGGGTGAGGTGACCAAGCTGCCCGCCGCGTCCGGGCTCAAGGCCCCGGTCGTGCTGGCGGTCGGCCTGGGCGAGGCTCCGGCGAAGGGCGACGGCTTCGCCGCCGAGGCGCTGCGCCGCGCGGCGGGCGCGGCCGCCCGCGCGCTCGCGGGGTCGAAGAAGGGCGCGTTCGCGCTGCCCGTCGAGGACGCGGCGGACGCGGCCGCGGTCGCCGAGGGCGCGCTGCTCGGTGCGTACGCGTACGACAAGACCAATGGCAACGGCGCCAAGAGCGGCAAGGCCGCCAAGGGCGACAAGGACGCGAAGAACAACGGCCCGCTCGCCGAGGTGACCCTGCTCGGCGGCAAGCCGCGCGACAAGGCGTACAAGGCGGCGGCCGAGCGGGCCACGGCGCTGATCGCCGAGGTCAACCGCGCCCGCGACCTGATCAACACCCCGTCCAACCTGCTCGACCCGGCGTCGTTCGCGGCGGCCGCCGTGACCGCGGGCAAGGAGCACGGGCTGAAGACCGAGGTGCTGGACGAGAAGGCGCTCGCCAAGGGCGGGTACGGCGGCATCCTGGGCGTGGGCCAGGGCTCGGACGCCCCGCCGAGGCTGGTGCGGATCGCGTACACCCACCCCAAGGCGGAGAAGACGCTCGCGCTGGTCGGCAAGGGCATCACGTACGACTCGGGCGGTATCTCGCTGAAGCCGGCCGGTCACAACGAGACCATGAAGTGCGACATGAGCGGCGCGGCCGCGGTGTTCGCCGCGGTGGTGGCGGCGGCCAAGCTGGGGCTGCGGGTCAACATCACCGGCTGGCTGGCGCTGGCCGAGAACATGCCGTCCGGTTCGGCGACCCGTCCCGGCGATGTGCTCTCGATGTACAGCGGCAAGACGGTCGAGGTGCTGAACACCGACGCCGAGGGCCGCCTCGTGCTCGCCGACGCGCTCGCCCGCGCGTGCGAGGAGAAGCCGGACGCGATCGTCGACGTGGCGACGCTGACCGGTGCGATGATGCTGGCGCTGGGCAACCGCACGTTCGGGATCATGTCGAACGACGAGGCGTTCCGCACCGCGCTGCACGAGACCGCGGACGAGGCGGGCGAGGCGTCCTGGCCGATGCCGATGCCCGCCCACCTCCGCAAGGGCATCGACTCCCCGGTCGCCGACCTGGCGAACATGGGCGAGCGCATGGGTGGCGGTCTGGTGGCCGGTATCTTCCTGAAGGAGTTCGTCGAGGACGGGATCGCCTGGGGTCACCTGGACATCGCGGGTCCCGCCTTCAACGAGTCCGGTCCGTTCGGCTACACCCCCAAGGGCGGCACCGGGTCCGCGGTCCGCACCCTGGTACGGCTCGCGGAGCGCACCGCCGACGGGGATCTAGGCTGAGCGGCAGACCTCCATACCGGGTACTGCCCGGTAACCCCTGATCCGGGGTCCGGAGATATCGAACACAGCGGCCCCGCGTCCCGCCTCCCGTCAACAAGTGCGAAGATGTTGTCCCGGCAGGACAGGGCCCCCACACCAGGGCTGCGAGCAAGAAGCGGCCGAACAACCGACGCCGCCCGGCTACCTACGGCCGGCCCGGCGCACCCATGCATGGAGGACGTGACGTGGCGAACGACGCCAGCACCGTTTTCGACCTAGTGATCCTCGGAGGCGGTAGCGGCGGTTACGCCGCTGCCCTGCGCGGGGCGCAGCTGGGCCTGGACGTCGCCCTGATCGAGAAGGACAAGCTGGGCGGCACCTGTCTGCACCGCGGCTGCATTCCCACCAAGGCTCTGCTGCACGCCGGTGAGCTGGCCGACCAGGCTCGTGAGGGCTCGGAATTCGGCGTGAAGACCACCTTCGAGGGCATCGACATCGAAGGTGTGCACAAGTACAAGGACGGCGTGGTCACGGGCCTGTACAAGGGCCTGCAGGGGCTGATCGCGTCCCGCAAGGTCACCTATGTGACGGGCGAGGGCCGGCTGTCCTCCCCGACCTCCGTCGATGTGAACGGCGAGCGCTACACCGGCCGCCACATCCTGCTCGCCACCGGTTCGGTGCCGAAGTCCCTGCCGGGCCTGGAGATCGACGGCGAGCGCGTCATCTCCTCGGACCACGCCCTGGTCCTGGACCGCGTTCCGAAGTCCGCGATCGTGCTGGGCGGCGGCGTGATCGGCGTCGAGTTCGCCTCCGCGTGGAAGTCCTTCGGGGCCGACGTCACCATCGTCGAGGCGCTTCCCCACCTCGTCCCGGTCGAGGACGAGAGCAGCTCCAAGCTGCTGGAGCGCGCCTTCCGCAAGCGCGGCATCAACTTCTCCCTGGGCTCCCGCTTCTCGGGCGTCGAGCACACCGCCGACGGCGTCAAGGTCTCGCTGGAGAACGGCAAGACCTTCGAGGCCGAGGTGCTGCTCGTGGCCGTCGGCCGCGGCCCGGTCTCGCAGGGCCTGGGCTACGAGGAGGCCGGGGTCGCCATGGACCGCGGCTACGTCCTGGCCGACGAGTACATGCAGACCAACGTCCCGACCATCTCCGCCGTCGGTGACCTGGTCCCCACGCTTCAGCTCGCCCACGTCGGCTTCGCCGAGGGCATGCTGGTGGCCGAGCGCCTGGCCGGCCAGAACCCCGTTCCGATCGACTACGACGGCGTACCCCGGGTGACGTACTGCCACCCCGAGGTCGCCTCCGTCGGCATCACCGAGGCCAAGGCCAAGGAGCTGTACGGTGCGGACAAGGTCGTCGCCCTGAAGTACAACCTCGCGGGCAACGGCAAGAGCAAGATCCTGAAGACCACGGGCGAGATCAAGCTCGTCCAGGTCCGCGACGGTGCTGTCGTCGGCGTCCACATGGTCGGTGACCGTATGGGCGAGCAGGTCGGCGAGGCTCAGCTGATCTACAACTGGGAGGCGCTGCCGGCCGAGGTCGCGCAGCTCGTCCACGCCCACCCCACCCAGAACGAGGCGCTCGGCGAGGCCCACCTGGCACTTGCCGGCAAGCCGCTGCACTCCCACGACTAGTCAGTCCGAGCGCGCGACCCATTCCGCACAGATCGTTAAGGAGCAACCGAACACCATGGCGGTATCCGTAACCCTGCCGGCGCTCGGCGAGAGCGTGACCGAGGGCACCGTCACCCGCTGGCTCAAGGCCGAAGGTGAGCGCGTCGAGGCCGACGAGCCGCTGCTCGAGGTCTCGACCGACAAGGTCGACACCGAGATCCCGGCGCCCAGCGCCGGTGTGCTGACGTCCATCAAGGTGGCCGAGGACGAGACGGTCGAGGTCGGCGCCGAGCTGGCCGTCATCGACGACGGCGAGGGCGCCCCGGCCGAGGCCCCCGCCCCCGCGGCCGAGCCCGCTCCGGCGGCTCAGCCCGAGCCCACCCCGGCCCCCGCCGCCGAGGCCCCGGCCCCCGCGGCCGCCCCGGCCGGTGGCGCCGAGGGCACCGATGTGGTCCTCCCGGCGCTCGGCGAGAGCGTCACCGAAGGCACCGTCACCCGCTGGCTCAAGGAGGTCGGCGAGTCGGTCGAGGCCGACGAGCCGCTGCTGGAGGTCTCCACCGACAAGGTCGACACCGAGATCCCGGCCCCGGCCGCGGGCACTCTGCTGGAGATCCTGGTCGGCGAGGACGAGACCGCCGAGGTCGGCGCCAAGCTCGCCGTCATCGGCGTCGCCGGTGCCGCTCCGGCCGCCGCGCCCGCCGAGGCCCCGGCCGCTCCCGCCCCGGCTCCCGAGCCGGTCAAGGAGGAGGCCCCGGCCCCCGCTCCGGAGCCCACCCCGGCCCCGGCGCCCGCTCCGGCTCCGGCGGCGCCCGCCCCGGCCGCCCAGGCCCCGGCGCCGTCCATCCCGGCTCCGGCCTCCCCCGAGGCCGAGGGCGCGTACGTGACCCCGCTGGTGCGCAAGCTCGCCGCGGAGAACGGCGTGGACCTGGGCACCGTCAAGGGCACCGGCGTCGGCGGCCGCATCCGCAAGCAGGACGTCATCGCCGCCGCCGAGGCCGCCAAGGCCGCGGCCCAGGCTCCGGCCCCGGCCGCCGCCGCGCCGAAGGCCGCCAAGCAGGAGGTCTCCCCGCTGCGCGGCCAGACCATCAAGATGCCGCGGATGCGCAAGGTCATCGGCGACAACATGATGAAGGCCCTGCACGGCCAGGCCCAGCTGACCAGCGTGGTCGAGGTGGACATCACCAAGGTCATGCGGCTGCGCAACCAGGCCAAGGAGTCGTTCGCGCAGCGTGAGGGCGTCAAGCTCTCGCCGATGCCGTTCTTCGTGAAAGCCGCCGTCCAGGCGCTGAAGGCCCACCCGGCCGTCAACGCCCGGATCAACGACGACGACACGATCACGTACTTCGACGTGGAGAACATCGGCATCGCGGTCGACGCCGAGAAGGGCCTGATGACCCCGGTCATCAAGGGCGCCGGCGATCTCAACATCGCGGGCATCTCCAAGAAGACGGCGGAGCTGGCCGGCAAGGTCCGCTCCAGCAAGATCAGCCCGGACGACATGTCCGGCGCCACCTTCACGATCAGCAACACCGGCTCGCGCGGTGCGCTGTTCGACACGGTCATCGTGCCCCCGAACCAGGTCGCCATCCTGGGCATCGGCGCGACCGTCAAGCGTCCGGTGGTCATCAACCACCCGGACCTGGGCGAGACCATCGCGGTGCGCGACATGACGTACCTGGCGCTCTCCTACGACCACCGCCTGGTGGACGGTGCCGACGCGGCCCGCTACCTGACCGCGGTCAAGGAGATCCTGGAGGCCGGCGAGTTCGAGGTCGAGCTGGGTCTCTGATCGTCACTCCGGCATACGGCCGCGCCCCCCACCGGCGACCCGGCGGGGGGCGGCCCCTATTGGTAAACCAGGCGAACGTGCCACCAAGGTTAGGTGGCCCCAAGATAAATGCATACCATAC
>NZ_JBHWJI010000084.1:17488-31917 GCF_042731515.1 Streptomyces sp. NPDC059850 | reverse complement strand
CCGAGAAGGTGCCGGGCGGCCGTTTCAGGTGTCAGCCGGGAGCGTCAGCCCCCTTCCTGCCCCTGGTCGCCGTCGCCGTCGCCGCCATCGCCCGGCGCGGTCGGCGGCGCGGTCGGCAGGGTCGGCGCGGTCGGCGGCGCGGTCGGCGGCAGCGTCGGGGTCGCGGGCGTCGTCGGCGTGGTGGGCGTCGTCGGCGTCGCGCTCTTGGTCGGGGTCGGGCTGCCGCTGTCCGTGGGCGTCGGCGACGTCGTCGGGGACTCCTCGGCCTCCGTCGTCGGCGGGGGCGCCTGCGGCTGATTGTCCAGCTCGGTGTCCAGGTCGAACTTCGTGGTCGAGTCGTCATCCAGGGTGCTGCCCATGTACGCGCCCCAGATCTTGGCCGGGAAGTCACCGCCGTTGACCCGGCCGCCGCCGGCCGTGCCCTTGAGCGTGACCTGCGTGCCCTTGCCCTCCCGCTCGCCGAACATGCCGACCGAGGTCACCAGGTCGGGGGTGTAACCGGTGAACCAGGCGGACTTGTTGTCGTCCGAGGTGCCGGTCTTGCCCGCCATCTCCTGGCCCTTGGTGCGCACGGCCTGGCCGGTGCCGTCGTCGACCACGCCGGTCAGCACCTGGGTGACGGAGTCGGCCGCGCCACGGCTGATCGCCTGGCCGTTGGTCGGGTCCGGCAGTTGGGCCGTCTGGTCCTCGCCCTTCTCGGCCGACTTCACGAACGCCGGGGTGACCTTCTTGCCGTGGTTGTCGAGGGTCGCGTAGACCCCGGCCATCTCCTTGGGGCTGGCGCCCATCACGCCCAGCGACATCGCGGGGCGCACGTCGAAGCCGTTCTTCACCTCGCCGACCATGCCGAGGTCCATGGCGGTGTTCTTGACCTTGTCCAGGCCCACGTCCACCGCCATCTGCGCGAAGACGGAGTTGACGGACTTGTTCATCGCCTTCTGGACGTTGATCTCGCCGTAGGACTTGTTGTCCTCGTTCGGCGGGGAGAAGGCGGTGTCGCTGCCCTTGACCGGCCGTCTGCTGGTGCCGTCGTAGAGGGTGCTGGCGGTGATCGGCGTGCCGCTCTGGGTCGTCGCGCCGTTCTCATAGGCCGAGGCGAGGATGAGCGGCTTGAAGGTGGACGCGGGCTGGTAGTCCGAGCGGGTCGCGTTGTTGATGTAGTGCTGGGTCGCACCCGCGCCGCCGTACATCGCCACGATGCCACCGGTCTTGGGGTCCACGGAGATCGCGCCGACCTGGGCGTCCTTGTCGACCTGGCGATCCTTGGGGTCCAGCTTGTCGGTCAGTTCGGTCTGAACCGCCTTCTCCAGCGCCTTCTGCTTCTTCTTCTCGATGTTGAGGGTGACCGTCCAGCCGCCGGCCTCGAACTCCTTCTCGTCCACCCCCTCCTTGAACAGCTCCTTCTTCGCTTCAAGGATCACGTAGCCGGTCTGACCCTCCAGCCCGGGAATCGGGCGGGGCGCGATGGGCTTGTCGAACTTCAGCCCGTCGCGCTCGCTCTTGGACAGCCAGTCCTTCTCGACCATGTTGTTGAGGATGTAGTTCCAGCGGGCCACGACCAGCTTCTTGCCGTTGGGGCCCGCCGTTGAGTAGTCGTACTGGCTGGGGGCCTGGAGCAGTGCCGCGAGGTAGGCGCCCTGCGCGACCGTCAGCTTGTCGACGTCCTTGTTGTAGTACGCGCGGGAGGCGGCCTGGATGCCGTAGGCGCCGCGGCCGTAGTAGCTGGTGTTGATGTAGCCCTGGAGGATGTAGTCCTTGGACTCCTGCTGGTCGACCTTGAGCGAGATCACCAGCTCGTTCAGCTTGCGGCTGATGGTCTGTTCCTGGCTGAGGTAGTAGTTCTTGACGAACTGCTGGGTGATGGTCGAACCACCCTGCTTGCCCCTGCCGAGAGCGGTGTTGATCAGACCGCGCGCGGTGCCCGAGAAGGAGACACCTGAGTCGGTGTAGAAGTCCTTGTTCTCGGCGGCGACGAAGGTGTGCTGCACCTTCTTGGGGATCTTGGACAGCGGTACCGACTCGCGGTTGACCGTGCCCTCCTTGGCCATGATCGAGCCGTCGCCGTATTTGTAGATATTGGCCTCGGCCCTGGCCTCGGCGTTCGCGTCGGGGATGTCGACGCTGAAGTACAGGATGGCGAACGCCCCCACCCCCAGGGCGCCCAGCCCGACGAAGTAGCCCAGCACCATCTTCCAGGTGAAGAACCGGCGTATGCCCCCCGGCTTCGCCGTCTTCTTGGCTCTGCGTGCGCCCTTCTGCCGCGCCCGCCGATCGTCCGCTCTACCCATCTCTCCCGCCGCTCCAGTCCATCCGCCCCCCGCACCCAAGCCAGCTCATGAAGCTAGCACCGCAACTACCGGCAAATACTCATCGATCAAGCTTTTTCCGTACGTGACAAAGAGCACGTCTCTCACGGGAACTGACGGCCCAGTGCCGCCGGGGGTTGCACAGGAACCAAAATGTGTTATCACTTTGCTAGACACTTCGAGCAGAGACGGGGACCCCATGACCGACACCACCGCCACCCATGCCGACATACCGGCCATCCCGGAGCCACAGGTACGGGAGCGGCCCGCCAAGAACATCAACGGCGGCCTCGCCCTGCTGCTGGGCCTGATCGGGCTGGTCGCCGGGGTCGGGCTGATCTTCGCCGGGGCGGCCGTCGCCGCCGAGAACAAGGGCGCCGCGTCCACCGCGCTGATCGTCGCCGGGATCGTGGTGATCCTCACCGCGATCATCACCATGTGCGGGCTGAACACGGTCGCGCCGGGCGAGGCCCGGGTCGTCCAGCTCTTCGGCCGCTACCGCGGCACCATCCGCACCGACGGGCTGCGCTGGGTGAACCCGCTGACCAGCCGGGAGAAGATCTCCACCCGGGTGCGCAACCACGAGACCGCGGTGCTCAAGGTCAACGACGCGTACGGCAACCCGATCGAACTGGCCGCCGTCGTGGTCTGGAAGGTCGAGGACACCGCGCAGGCGATGTTCGAGGTGGACGACTTCCTGGAGTTCGTCGCCACCCAGACCGAGGCGGCCGTGCGCCACATCGCCATCGAGTACCCGTACGACGCCCACGACGAGGACGGCCTGTCGCTGCGCGGCAACGCCGAGGAGATCACCGAGAAGCTCGCGGTCGAGCTGCACGCCCGGGTCGACGCGGCCGGGGTCCGCATCATCGAGTCGCGCTTCACCCACCTCGCGTACGCCCCGGAGATCGCCTCCGCGATGCTCCAGCGGCAGCAGGCGGGCGCGGTGGTCGCCGCCCGGCGGCAGATCGTGGACGGCGCGGTCGGCATGGTCGAGGCGGCCCTCGCCCGGATCGCCGAAGAGCACATCGTCGAACTGGACGAGGAGCGCAAGGCCGCGATGGTCAGCAATCTGATGGTGGTCCTCTGCGGAGACCGCTCCCCGCAGCCCGTCCTCAACACCGGCACGCTCTACCAGTGACGGACCAGGAGACGGGGGACACAGACGGGCGGCAGCCGCGGCGGCAGCGCAAGCAGACGCTGCTGCGGCTCGACCCGGCGGTCTACGACGCCCTCGCCCGATGGGCGGGCGAGGAGCTGCGCAGCGCCAACGCGCAGATCGAATTCCTGCTCCGCAAGGCGCTGTCGGACGCGGGACGGCTGCCCGGTTCGACCCGCCCGATCCCGCGCCGGGGCCGTCCGCCCCGCGCGGCGGGCGGGGACGGGGCCGATGACGGCACATCCGGGGGCCATACCCAGCAATAGGGCCCTGACCAGCACAGATGACCTCCTCATCTCAGCTATACACACGAGGTATACGCATGGTGTAGAGTGCCGCGCATGTCAATCGGCCACACTTTGCTCGGGCTTCTGGAGTCCGGTCCACGGCACGGCTACGACCTCAAGCGCGCCTTCGACGAGAGATTCGGGCACGACCGCCCGCTGCACTACGGGCAGGTCTACTCGACCATGTCCCGGCTCCTGAAGAACGGCCTCGTGGAGGTCGACGGCGTCGAGCACGCGGGGGGTCCGGAGCGCAAGCGCTACGCGATCACCGACGCGGGCATCACCGATGTGGAGCACTGGCTCGCGCAGCCCGAGAAGCCCGAGCCCTACCTTCAGTCGGTCCTCTACACCAAGGTCGTCCTCGCCCTGCTCACCGGGCGCGACGCCGCCGATCTGCTCGACGTCCAGCGCGCGGAGCACCTGCGGCTGATGCGCGAGCTGACCCAGCGCAAGCGCGGCGGCGACCTCAGCGACCAACTCATCTGCGACCACGCCCTCTTCCACCTTGAGGCCGATCTGCGCTGGCTTGAGCTGACCGCGGCCCGCCTCAGCCCCCTCGCCAAGGCGGTGCGTTCATGACTCCGGCAGGATCTCTGCTGATTGCCGACGGCCTGCACAAGTCGTACGGCCGCACTCCCGCGCTGGACGGCGCGCACTTCTCCATCCACCCCGGCGAGGTCGTCGCCGTCATGGGCCCCTCCGGCTCCGGCAAGTCGACCCTGCTGCACTGCCTGGCCGGGATCGTCCGGCCGGACTCCGGTTCGGTGCACTACAGCGGGCGCGAGCTGTCCGCCATGTCGGACGGCGAGCGCAGCAGCCTGCGCCGCGGCGAGTTCGGCTTCGTCTTCCAGTTCGGCCAGCTCGTCCCCGAGCTGACCTGCGTGGAGAACGTCGCGCTGCCGCTGCGGCTGAGCGGGATCAAGCGCAAGGAGGCCGAGGCCCGGGCGCTGTCCTGGATGGAGCGGCTGGAGGTCGCCGTCGTGGCGGCCAAGCGGCCCGGCGAGGTCTCCGGCGGTCAGGGGCAGCGCGTCGCGGTCGCCCGCTCGCTGGTCACCGCGCCACGGGTGCTGTTCGCCGACGAGCCGACCGGCGCGCTGGACTCCCTCAACGGCGAGCGGGTGATGGAGCTGCTGACCGAGGCGGCCCGGGAGACCCGTACGGCGGTCGTCCTGGTCACCCACGAGGCGCGGGTCGCCGCGTACTCCGACCGCGAGGTCGTCGTACGCGACGGCAAGGCGCGGGACATGGCGGGCGCCCGATGAGCGGCCCGGACGGCGGCCACGACGGCGCGGGCGGCCGCGGCGGCCAGGCGACGCTGGCCCTGAGGTCCGCACCGCCCCGGCCCCCCGCTCGCGAGGAGCCCCCGCGGCGCCCCGGCATCGCCCGCTGGGCCGCGGACCTCGCCATGGGCGGACGGTTCGCGGTCTCCGGCGGACGGGAGAGCTGGGCCAGGACGATCATGACGGCGGTCGGCGTCGGCCTCGGCGTCACGCTGCTGCTGTTCGCCGCATCCGTCCCCACCATGGACGCCGAGCGCACCGCGCGGTCCAACGCCATCGCCGCCTTCGGCTTCGGGGAGGAGCCGAAGCCGGGCCCCGGCACGGTCCACGTCGCCCAGGCGGACACCGACTTCCGCGACATGGACATCTCGGGCATGGTGATGGCGCCCGACGGCGCCCGTCCGCCCCATCCGCCGGGCGTCAGCGGCGTTCCGGCCGCCGGGGAGATGTTCGTCTCCCCCGCGCTGAAGAAGCTGCTCGCCTCCGACGAGGGCAAGCTGCTCCGGGACCGCTTCCCGTACCGCATAGCCGGGGTGATCGGCGACAGCGGACTGTCCGGCCCCACCGAGCTGCGCTACTACGCGGGGATCACCCCGAAGCAGTTCGACAGCGTCCCCTCCAGCTACCACCTCGACGCCTGGGGTGCCACGGACACCAGCGAGGACGGGCTGGACCCCGGGCTGGTGCTGCTGGTCATCGTGGGCTGTGTGGTGCTGCTGCTGCCGGTGCTCATCTTCATCGCCACCGCCGCCCGCTTCGGCGGCGAGCGCCGCGACCGGAGGCTGGCCGCACTGCGGCTGGTCGGCGCCGATATCCCGATGACCCGGCGGATCGCCGCGGGTGAGTCGCTGTTCGGCTCGCTCCTCGGGCTCGCGGTCGGCGGCGCGCTCTTCCTGCTGCTGCGGGAGGCCGTCGGCGGCGCCTCGATGCTGAACCTCAGCTTCTTCACGTCCGACATCACGCCCACCCTCCCGCTCGCCCTGGCGGTCGCGGTGACCGTGCCCGCCTCGGCCGTCGCCGTCACGCTCATCGCCCTGCGCGCCATCGCCATCGAACCGCTGGGTGTCGTACGGAACGCCACCCCCAGGCGGCGGAGGCTGTGGTGGCGGCTGGCGCTCCCGCTCCTCGGCGTCGGGATGCTGGCCCCGCTCGCGGGCGGCTTCGGGGCGACCAGTTCGAGCGGCGACCTCCAGGCCTTCCAGGCCGCGGCCGGTGCCGTCCTGGTCCTCATCGGCACCACCGCGCTGCTGCCGTGGCTGGTCGAGTCCGTCGTGGAGCGCTTCGGCAAGGGCCCGGTGCCCTGGCAGCTCGCCACCCGGCGGCTCCAGCTCAGCAGCGGCACCGCCGCCCGCGCGGTCAGCGGCATCACGGTGGCGGTGGCCGGGGCCATCGCGCTCCAGATGCTCTTCGCGAGCGTGCAGGCCAACAGCACCGAGGAGACGGACCAGGACCCGAACCGCGCCCAGCTGTCGATGGGCCTGCAGGTCGGTGACGGCGCCGAGGCCCGCGACGCCTTCGCCCGGCTCGGCGCGGCCAAGGGCGTGCGCAGCGTGCTCGGGGTCACCCAGGACTCCGTCTCCGACCCGCGCGGCAAGGCGAAGGACCCGGCCGAGATCCCGACCGACTCCCTCACCGTCGCCGACTGCCCCGCGCTGCGTGAGCTGGCGCACCTGAAGAGCTGCCGGGACGGCGATGTCTTCATCGTCGACGCACCACCGGCCGGCGCGGCGGACGAAGGGCAGGTGGCCTACCCGCCGCCCGAAAAGCCCTTCGCGAAGCCCGGCACACAGGTCAACCTGAGCTTCGACGAGGAGGGCCTGCCCACGGTCGGCAAGCAGAAGCTGTGGACGATCCCCGGTTCGGCCACGACGGCGAAGCCCAGGATGGACCCGACGGGGATCTACCGCTCCGGCGTCTTCGCCACCCCCGGCGCCATCGACGTCGCGCAGCTTTCCGACCCGCAGGCGCTGGCGATGATGCGTATGGACCCGAACGTGCCGGACGCCAACGAGTACGTACGCAACGCCAGCAGGGCGATCGACCCGGCGATGGACGTGGTACAGCTCAGCGGCGTATCGCAGTCGAACGAGTTCCAGACGATCCGCAACGTGCTGTACATCGGTGCCACCGCGACGCTGCTGCTCATCGGGGCCAGCATGATCGTGACCACCCTGGAGCAACTGCGGGACCGCAAGCGGCTGCTGTCCGTCCTGGTCGCCTTCGGCACCCGGCGCTCCACGCTGAGCTGGTCCATCCTGTGGCAGACCGCGATCCCGGTGGTGCTGGGGCTCGCGCTGTCGGTCGCGGGCGGTCTTGCGCTGGGCACGCTGCTGCTGAAGATGGTCGGTGAGAAGCTGGCCGTGGACTGGGCCGGACTCGCCATGATGACCGGCATCGGCGCGGGCGTCATCGTCCTGGTGACGCTGGCCAGCCTGCCTCCGCTGTGGCGCATGATGCGCCCGGAGGGGCTGCGTACGGAGTAGGCCCGGCCATGACGTGAGAACGCGCCGTCGCGGCGGGGGACGAACCTCCGCCGCGACGGCCCGCGTTTCAGCGCGCGACCCGCACCGGCAGCGGCCGCACCGCCTCGCGGAGCGTGGCGGCCAGCGCCTCGAACTCCTCCGCCCGCGCGGCCCCGGCCCGCATGGCCAGGGCGATGCGGCGGGCGGGGGCCGGGTCGGCGAAGTCGCCGGTGGCCAGCTCCTCGTTGCGGGCGGTCTCGACCCGTAGCGCGGTACGCGGCAGCAGGGTCACCCCGAGCCCGCCGCCGACGAGTTGCACCAGCGTGGAGAGCCCGGCGGCGGTCGTGGTCACCGGGGCGCCCTCGGTGCGGCCCGCCTCGCGGCAGATGTCCAGGGCCTGGTCGCGCAGGCAGTGGCCCTCGTCCAGCAGCAGCAGATCCAGCTCCTTCAGCGCCTCGCGGGGTATGTCCATGCGCCCGCCCAGCCAGTGGTCCCGGGGCGTGACCAGCACGAAGTCCTCGTCGAAGAGCGGCAGTTCCACCACCCCCGGGGCGCCCAGCGGCACCGCGAGCAGCAGCAGGTCAAGACGCCCCTGGGCGAGCCCGTCCAGCAGCGAGGTGGTCTGCTCCTCGTGCACCTGAAGGTCGAGGCGCGGATAGTGCTCGTTCACCAGCCGCAGCACGGTCGGCAGCAGATACGGGGCCACGGTCGGGATCACCCCGAGCCGCAGCACCCCGGTGAACGGCGCCCGCGCCGCCTCGGCTTCCTCCAGCAGCGCACCCACTTCGGCGAGCACGGAGCGTGCTCGCGCGGCCAGCCGCTCACCCGCCGGACTGAGGAGCACCTTGCGGGTCGTACGCTCGAGAAGCTGAACCCCGAGCGTGTCCTCCAGCACGGCGACGGCCCCCGAAAGGGCGGGCTGGCTCATGCCGATGGCGGACGCCGCATCGCGGAAGTGCAGATGCTCGGCGACCGCGGCGAACGCCTTGAGCTGGGACAAGCTCGGCTGCCGCGGCTTTCCGGCCGGTGTCGCAGTCGCGGCCACTGATAGCCACCTCCAATCAACTTCAGCGAGTCTAGCTATTTCACTGATCAATGTGGAATGTGCCAGGGTGGAGACCGTCCAACCCCGGGAAACCCCCACAAAGGGTCCCTCCCACGCGAAAGCTGCAAGGAGAAACGTGCTCACTGTCGGTGACAAGTTCCCCGAGTTCGACCTGACCGCCTGTGTCTCGCTGGAGAAGGGGCAGGAGTTCGAGCAGATCAACCACAAGACCTACGAGGGCAAGTGGAAGATCGTTTTCGCATGGCCCAAGGACTTCACCTTCGTGTGCCCGACCGAGATCGCGGCCTTCGGCAAGCTGAACGAGGAGTTCGCCGACCGTGACGCCCAGATCCTGGGCTTCTCCGGCGACTCCGAGTTCGTCCACCACGCCTGGCGCAAGGACCACGCGGACCTGCGTGACCTGCCCTTCCCGATGCTGGCCGACTCCAAGCACGAGCTGATGCGCGACCTGGGCATCGAGGGCGAGGACGGCTTCGCACAGCGCGCCGTCTTCATCGTGGACCAGAACAACGAGATCCAGTTCACCATGGTGACGGCCGGTTCCGTGGGCCGTAACCCCAAGGAGGTCCTGCGGGTGCTGGACGCCCTGCAGACCGATGAGCTGTGCCCGTGCAACTGGACGCAGGGCGAGGACACCCTCGACCCGGTCGCGCTCCTTTCCGGCGAGTGAGGTGAACTGACAATGGCACTCGACACCCTGAAGTCCGCCCTGCCGGACTACGCCAAGGACCTGAAGCTGAACCTCGGTTCGGTGATCGGCAACTCCGAGCTTCCGCAGCAGCAGCTGTGGGGCACCGTGCTGGCCTGCGCGATCGCCTCGCGCTCGCCGCAGGTGCTGCGCGAGCTGGAGCCGGAGGCCAAGGCCAACCTGTCGGCCGAGGCGTACACCGCCGCCAAGTCGGCGGCCGCCATCATGGCGATGAACAACGTGTACTACCGGACCCGGCACCTGCTGTCCGACCCGGAGTACGGCAACCTGCGCGCCGGTCTGCGGATGAACGTCATCGGCAACCCGGGCGTGGACAAGACCGACTTCGAGCTGTGGTCGCTCGCGGTCTCCGCGATCAACGGCTGCGGCATGTGCCTGGACTCGCACGAGCAGGTGCTCCGCAAGGCGGGCGTGGACCGCGACACGGTCCAGGAAGCCTTCAAGATCGCCGCAGTGCTGCAGGCGGTCGGCGCCACCCTGGACGCCGAGGGCGTCCTGGCCGAGAACGGCTGACGCCGCCCGGTCGCGTAGACACCGCAGAGACGAAGGGGCGCCCCACCGATCATCGGTGGGGCGCCCCTTCGCGCTGCCGTACGGGAGTTACGTACCGCCCCCGCCCGGAGGCCCCGGCGGCCTCGGCGGCCGGACCGGCGCGGCGGCCACGGCGGTCGCGCCGTGCGGGCCCGGACCGGCGCGCAGGGCGCTCTCCCTGCTGTACGAACGCAGATAGCCGACCGCCGTGTTGACGACCGCCACCAGCGGTACGGCCACCACGGCGCCGCCGATGCCGCCGATCAGCGAGCCGCCCGCGACGGAGAGCACCACGGCCAGCGGATGGACCCGCACCGCGCGGCCGAGGATGAACGGCTGCAGCACATGGCCCTCGATCTGCTGCACCGCCAGCACCACCACCAGCACCATCCCCGCCGTGAACACGCCCTGGGTGACCAGCGCCACCATGACCGCGAGCGCGCCGGAGACCACGGCACCGACCAGCGGGATGAAGGCGAAGAGGAAGATGAAGACGGCGAGGGGCACGGCCATCGGGACGTCGAGGAAGAAGAGCCCGACGCCGATGAAGATCGCGTCGATGAGGGCCACTATCACCGTGCCCCGCACATAGGCGGTCAGCGTGGCCCAGGCGCGCGGCCCCGCGCCCGCCACGCCCGGCCGGGCCGCCGCGGGGACGAGCCCCAGCACCCAGCCCCAGATCCGCGGCCCGTCGTACAGCAGGAACAGCGTGCTGAACATGGTCAGCAGGATGCCGGTGAGCACCTCGACCACGACCGTGACGCCTTCGAGCCCGGCCGAGGTGATCTCCTCGGTGTTGGCGCCGACGGCCTCGCGCAGGCTCTTGGCGACATGGTTGATCTGCTTCTCGGTCACATGGAACGGGCTGTGCAGCAGCCAGCGCCGCAGATCGTCGATGCCGTCCTGGAGCTTGTCGGACAGCTCGTCGATGTTCTCCATGACCTGCCAGACCACGAACCACACGACCAGCCCCATGATGATGAAGCCGCCGATGAAGGCGATGGTCGTGGCGAGGCCGCGCGCGACGCCCTTGAGGCGCAGCCGGGTGACGGTGGGCTCCAGCAGGGCCGTGATGAGCAGGGCCACGGTGAAGGAGAACACGACCAGCTGGACGGAGCTGATGACCTGCATCAGCACATAGAGCATTCCGGCCAGCACCAGCAGCCGCCAGGCGGCCTCGGCGGCGACGCGCATGCCCCAGGGGACGGCGTCGGCCGGACTCGGCCGGGCGGCGACGGCCGGGGCGTACGCGGGCGGGGCGGGCACGGCGGCGGCCTCGGCCGCTGCGGCCCCTTCGGACGGCCCGGGCGGTCCCGGCGGTTCGGGCGGCGGCCCGGGGCGCGCTGACGGCTCCTGCCGCGACGCGTCCGGCGCATGCGGCTCGGGCGGCTCGGGCGTCTCGGGCGGCTCGGGCGGCTCGGGCGGCTCGGGCGGCCGACCGGCTCCTCCGCCGCCGCTCTCGTCACCGCGTGCCGCGGCCTCTTCGCGTTCGAGCCGCGCGGCGAGCCGGGTCAGTCCGGCCCCCAACCTGCCGACCCAATCTGGCAATCTGGACATTCAGCTTTCCCTACCCCCGGTTCCCCCGTAGTCGTCGGCATGACGTTACCGGCTGCGGACGCGCGAAACCCCCGACCTGCCGGACGGGGGTTTCGCGAAGCTTACGTCACTGAGCGGCCGGATGGCCCGGACCGATCAGTAGTAGTTGTTGGCCTGCCAGAACGACCAGGCGTCACAGGGGCTGCCGTAGCGGTCCTCCATGTAGCCCAGACCCCACTTGATCTGGGTGGCCGGGTTGGTCTTCCAGTCGGCACCGGCCGAGGACATCTTGGACGCGGGCAGCGCCTGCACCAGACCGTACGAACCCGAGGACGGGTTGGTGGCCTGGTAGTTCCAGCCGCTCTCGTGGTCCACGATGTTGCTGAAGCACTGGAACTGGTCGCCCGGGATCATCTGCCGGGCCATGGCCTTGACCTCGGCGATGGAGTACGAGGCCTTCGCGGGGAAGTCGCCGGCGTCACGCGTGGCCGAACGGCTCGCGAGCTCCTGCTTCTTCTTGGCCTCGCGCTCCTTGGCCAGCTTCTCGGCAGCCGCCTTGTCCGCGGCGGCCTTCTTGGCCTTCGCGTCCTGGGCAGCCTGCTTGCGGGCCGCCTCCTCAGCGGACTTCTTCGCCTCCGCGTCGGCCGCGGTGGACTGAACGTCCGCCTGCTGCGTCAGGGATGCTGTCTGCGCCACGGCCTGCTGGCCGGCGGGTATGTCCGCGAGGAGCGTCGAGTCGGCGGCGGTCGCCTCGATCGGGTCGGACGAGCTCTGCTGCTCGCCACCCGCGGCGACACCGACGACGGCGCCCACAGTGGTGACCGCGGTGGCCGAGGCCACTGCGAATCCCCGGACCGAAATCCGGCTCACTCGGTTTTCCTTCCAGCGTCGCCCGCTTAGGTGACCTCGCGGGCGCAATCGTGCCCCTGTGCGCTGGCCCCCCCTTGTTCCGTCCCCGGTGCTGCTCAGTGGGTGTGGCTGGTCACGGGAGGCACTGGCCCGGTGCGTCCTCCCGCAGGAGGGACGCGAGGTGCTCGGGCGGCATACGGCGAACTCTCTTCAGTTCTGGTACTGCTGTGGTTCTGTACCGCTGGCGGTACTGGTGTGCCGTATGCGAGGCCTGACAGAACCCACAGACTGCCGGACACGGATAGCCGTAGGCAATTCCCTGGCAGGTGTGAAAGCTCACAGGCCGTTTACGCCCTAGGGTTTTTGGAAATCCACGCGCGAGAACGCGCCGCACAGCTAGGCTCTTTGGCCTTTCCGCACGGCGCGTTACTCGCGTACCGGACGCAACCGGATCAGATGCGGCCGTCCTCCAGCATTTCGGTCACCAGAGCCGCGATCGGCGACCGCTCCGAGCGGTTGAGGGTGACATGCGCGAAGAGCGGATGCCCCTTCAGCTTCTCGACGACCGCCACCACCCCGTCGTACCGCCCGACACGGAGATTGTCGCGCTGCCCCACGTCATGGGTCAGCACCACCCGGGAGTTGGCGCCGATCCGGGACAGAACGGTCAGCAGCACGTTCCGTTCGAGCGACTGCGCCTCGTCGACGATCACGAAGGCGTCGTGCAGCGAACGGCCGCGGATGTGGGTGAGCGGAAGCACCTCCAGCATGCCGCGCTCCACCACCTCCTCGATCACCTCGGCGCTGGTCACCGCGGACAGCGTGTCGAAGACCGCCTGAGCCCAGGGGCTCATCTTCTCGGCCTCGCTGCCGGGCAGATAGCCCAACTCCTGACCGCCCACCGCGTACAGCGGGCGGAAGATCATCACCTTGCGGTGCTGCCGCCGCTCCAGGACCGCCTCCAGGCCCGCGCACAGCGCGAGCGCCGACTTGCCCGTACCGGCCCGGCCGCCCATGGACAGGATGCCGACCTCGGGGTCGAGCAGCAGGTCCAGCGCGATGCGCTGCTCCGCGCTGCGCCCGTGGATGCCGAACGCCTCGCGGTCGCCGCGCACCACCCGTACCTGCCCGTCCGGGGTGACCCGGCCCAGCGCCTTGCCGCGCTCGGACTGGAGGACCAGTCCGGTGTGCACGGGCAGTTCGGCGGCCTCGGGGATGTACGCGGTCTCGGCGGCGAACAGGTCGTCCACCTGCTCGGCCGAGACGGCCAGCTCGGCCATCCCGGTCCAGCCCGAATCGGTGATCGCCAGTTCCGCGCGGTACTCCTCGGCGAGCAGCCCCACCGAGGACGCCTTGATGCGCAGGGGCAGATCCTTCGAGACGACCGTGACGTCGTACCCCTCGGCCTGCAGGTTCCGGGCGACGGCGAGGATCCGCGCGTCGTTGTCCCCTACCCGGCCGCCATGGGTCAGGAAGGCCGCGGGGAGGATTCCCGGGTCGGAGTGGTTGAGCTCGACGCGCAGGCTGCCGCCCAGGTCGCCAATCGGAATCGGAGCATCCAGACGGCCGAACCGGACGCGGTACTCGTCCAGCAGGCGCAGTGCCTGCCGGGCGAAATACCCCAGCTCCGGGTGGTGCCGCTTGGCCTCCAGCTCCGTGACCACCACGACCGGCAGCACGACTTCGTGCTCGTCGAAGCGGGACATGGCGCCTGGGTCGGCAAGCAGGACGCTGGTGTCGAGGACATAGGTGCGCCGGTCGTGCTCGCGGCGTTTCTTGCTGGTCACCACGGGTGGACGAACCCCCTCGGGAGAGGTTGGGGTGCGACGGCGTCGCGGGAGTGATGTCTCCCCGCCACAGGCGGGGAGCGGACCGGGCTCAGGCCCCGCGGAACGGGCCGAGCGCCGGCCCTCCGCGTCATACGCACGATCCGCACAGTCGTCCGTGTGCAAAGGGCCTCCCGGACGAACGGCCCGATGCCGTCCGCTGGCAGTTCGACACCCACTGGACAGTGGAACAGGGCGTCGACCTGGAAGGGATATTCCCTCGAAGGTGCGGAGCCATGCAACGGCATATGACGGCCCGCACATGAACGTTGAGGAACGGGCGTGCTACACGGCGGCCGGGGGGGGGCGCGGGCCGGGGGGCCGGCCCCCCCCGGGGGCAGGCTGGTTGGCTGAAGGCGATATACCCCCCGGGCGGGGGGGCCGGGGCGTAAAAAAAAAAAAAGAGGGGCACCGAGTA
>NZ_JBHWJI010000084.1:0-17478 GCF_042731515.1 Streptomyces sp. NPDC059850 | reverse complement strand
GCGGGGTGGTGGTTTGTTTTTTTTTTATTTGTGCGTGTTTGGGGGCGGGGGGGGCCCCGGGGGGGGGGGCGCCGCCGGGGGCGCGGCGCCCCCCCCCGGCCGGTGAACTGCTTTGTGCGATAAGGCGATTAGCCGCCGTAGCGGCGGTGCCGCGCCGCGTAGTCACGCAGGGCGCGGAGGAAGTCGACCTTGCGGAAGGCGGGCCAGAAAACTTCGCAGAAGTAGTACTCCGAATGGGCACTCTGCCAGAGCATGAAGCCCGACAGCCGCTGCTCGCCGCTGGTGCGGATCACCAGGTCAGGATCGGGCTGGCCACGGGTGTACAGATGCTCGGCGATGAGGTCGATGTCGACGACCTCGGCCAGCTCCTCGAAGGACGTGCCCTTGGTGGCGTGGTCCAGCAGCAGCGAGCGCACGGCGTCGGCGATCTCCTGGCGGCCGCCGTAGCCGACGGCGACGTTGACCAGTATTCCGTCGATGTGCTCCGTGTCCCGCTCGGCCTCTTTGAGGACCGTCTGGGTACGGGAGGGCAGCAGGTCCCGGTTCCCCACGTGGTGCACCCGCCACCGGCCGTCGGCGGCCAGGTCGCGCACGGCGCCCTCGATGATGTTCAGGAGCGGCTTCAGCTCCTCTTCCGGGCGGTCCAGGTTGTCGGTGGAGAGCATCCACAGCGTGACGACCTCGACGTCGGTCTCACTGCACCAGCCCAGCATCTCCCGGATCTTGCTGGCGCCCGCCTGGTGACCCTGCTCGGTGGTGCCGCCGGAGGCGCGCGCCCAGCGGCGGTTGCCGTCGAGGATGACCCCGATGTGCTTGGGCACCTGGTCGTGGTCGAGGCGGCCCTCCACCCGGCGTGCGTAGAGCCCGTACACCAGGTCGCGCAGTTTCACGTCTTCCAGCCCCTCAGTGCTTTGCATGGCTCGCCATGGCTGTCCGCCCCAAGGGCAGCACCCTACTGCGGGGCGGCGGGGGTGGCTAACCGAGCCGGTCGGACGGGGTATCGAGACGCCGCACAGACGCCCGAACGCCCTACGGAACCCCCTCCACCGTTACGTTGCGTGACGCGCTATGCGGGCTGAGTGCCGCCGTCGCACCGCGATAAACCGTACAGAACCCCGTAATAGAGCGGGCCGGTCCGTGGGGGGGAGTACGGACCGGCCCGAGGGGGGGGTTTCCACCATAACCCTTCGTGAGCGGTTGTCCATGCATCGGCGGGGTGAGGATGTGCGCGGCGCCGACGCCTTGGTGCGTCAGCCGGTGCCGAGCGCCCCCAGTACCAGTCCCGCGCCCGCGCCGAGGATCATGAACGGGCCGAACGCCAGCGGCGTGCCCCGGCCCGCCTTGCGCGCCAGGACCAGCGCCATCGCGTACAGCGACCCCAGCAGCACCCCGGCGAACCCGCCCCAGAAGAGCACCGCCCAGCCGTACCAGCCGAGCGCCACGCCCAGCGTCAGCGCCAGCTTGACGTCGCCCAGGCCCATGCCGCGCGGGCTGATCAGGAACAGCACCAGATACGCCCCGCCCAGCACCACCCCGCCCAGCAGCGCCCGGGGCCAGGACCCGGCGCTGTGCGGCAGCGGCGCGGCGGCGCCGAGCAGCGCCGCTGCTGAGCCCGCCATCGGCAGGGTCAGTACGTCCGGCAGCCGGTTCACCGCCCGGTCCACCCCGGCCAGCAGCACTGCGGGCGGGGTGAGCAGCAGCCACACCGCCAGCTCCGGACGCGGCCCCACGGCCGCCGTCAGGGCCGCGCACACCAGCGCGGTGAGCAGGGCGGGGAGCAGCGGGCCCGGCCCGTACGCCGCCTCGCTCTGTGTGCAGCGCGGACAGCGGGCGGGGCCCAGCCAGCCGTGCGCCGGGCCGGTGAACGCGTGCCCGCGCGGACAGTCCGCGCGCCACGGCTCCCCCGGCTCGACCGCCAGCCGGTACAGCGGGCGCGGCACCAGCAGCCCGGCGGCGGCGCCGTACGCGGCGGCGAGGACGATCAGCAGCGGTTGCAGCACGGCCCGAGCCTACGGAAGCCGTCCGCCCGGGGGACCCATCGGTGGAACACTCATCCCAAGGGTGGACACCGGGTGGTGAAGGGGACACACATGGGCCGCTGGCGGAACGGCACCGGAACGCTCCGCGTCGATGGGGGCGTATCCGGCGTACCGCTGGAGATCGCCGCCTCGTACCGCGCCCGGGCCCGTGGGCTGCTCGGCCGGTCCGGGCTGACCGGCGCGATCCTGCTGTCCCCCGCGAGCGGGGTGCACACCTTCCGGATGCGCTTCGCCATCGACGTCGCCTATCTCGACCGCCGGATGACCGTGCTGGCCGTCACCACCCTGCGCCCCGGGCGGCTCGGGCTGCCGCGTGCGCGGGCGCGGCACGTCCTGGAGGCCGAGGCGGGCGCGATGGCGGGCTGGGGCCTGCGGCAGGGTGTCCGGGTCGCGGTCCACCCCGGCCCTTCTTCGGCTCCACCGGCTTCTGTACGCTGAACGCGCTGTTCATGAGGTACATGAGGTAGAGGTATAGGGGTAGGGGTGGCACGTTGACGACGACGGGCAAGATTCTGCGGTTCGACGAGTTTCGCGGTTACGGCTTCATCGCCCCGGATGACGGTGGCGAAGACGTGTTCATGCACGCGAACGACCTCCTGGACGAGAAGCACCTGTTCCAGCCCGGTTCGAAGGTGCGGTTCGTCCCCGAGTACGGCGACAAGGGTCCCAAGGCGTCCGAGGTCCGCATCCTGGAGCACAACACCGCGCCCCCGGTCGTCCGGCCCTCCGCGCCGGACTCGGGCGACGACACGATGTGCGATGTGCTCTCGGTGGGCGAGTTCCGGCAGGAGCTGACGGAGACGCTGGTCGAGATGGGCGGCAGTCTCACCGCCGACCAGATCAAGCAGGTGCGCCGCCGGGTCATCGAACTGGCCCAGGCACACAACTGGATCGAGTCCTGACAGGTCGCTAGTGCGGTGGCGGCGGCAGCGACTCGATACCGGGCGCGGCCTCGGGCCACACCAGCAGGACGGCGCACGGCGCGTGGTCCACGACGAAGCGGGCGGCGGGCCCCAGGCTGTGGGGCCCCAGCCGGTCGCGGTCCCCGTCGCGGGCGCAGATGAGCAGGTCCACGCCGTCCGCCTCGCGCACCACCTCGTGTTCGATCCGGCCGTGCCGCTGGAGCCGGGCCACCGGGCGGTGCAGCCGCTCGGCGGCGGCGTCCAGCAGTTCGGCCGCCGCCGTACGGGCCAGCTCCTCCAGCCGATCCCCCGGGTCCCGCCCGGGGCGGCCCCGGCCCAGCAGCCCGGCGAAGGCGCCGTGCGCGGCGCCCGCCACGTGGTCGTCTGTGACGTGCAGCAGACGGATCTCGGCGTCCGCGCTTTCCGGCAGATGATCGCGGGCGGCGTCCACGGCGGACTGCCAGGTGCCCTCGGCGATCCAGATGAGCACGATCATGGGTTCCTCATAGCGTCATAGCGTCGCCAGCATGGCCCATAGCGCCACCGTCGCAGCCACCAGCGTGGTCGGCACGGTGAGCAGCCCGAGGCGGGTGAACTCGCCCAGCCCGGAGTCGGCGTCCGCCCCGTGGTGGCGGACGATACGCCGCCACAGCAGCGTGGCCAAGGAGCCGACGTAGGTGAGGTTGGGGCCCAGATTGACCCCGATCAGCACGGCCAGCACCGGTCCCGGGCCGCCCTCGGCGGCGATCGGCAGCAGCGCCAGCGTGGCGGGCAGGTTGTTGACGAGGTTCGCCAGCACCGCCGCGACGCCCGCGATCGCGAGCAGGGTGGGCAGCCCTGTGCCGGTCGGCAGCACCCGGGACAGCGCCGACTCCAAGCCGTTGTCCAGGACCGCCTGGACGACGACGCCGAGGGCGAGCACGAACAGGCAGAACAGCGGGCCCGCCGCGCCGATCACGCCCCGTACCGTCGTCGTCCGCCGCCGCAGCGCCCGCACCGCGAGCACCAGCGCCCCCGCCCCCGCCGCCCACGCGGGCTCCAGCCCGACGAGCGACGTCACGACGAACCCGGCCAGCGTCAGCCCCAGCACGGTCAGCGCGAACACCGGCACCGGCGGCCACTCGGCGGGCGGCGGCTTCGTCGTCCCGGCGGCCAGGTCCGTGGCGAAGAAGCGGCGGAAGACCAGGAATTCGATGGCGATGGACACCAGCCAGGCGGGGGCCATGAGCAGCGCGAACCGCATGAACGACAGCCCGCTCGCCTCCAGGGCGAGGAGGTTGGTCAGGTTGGACACCGGCAGCAGCAGCGACGCGGAGTTCGCCAGGTGGGTGCAGGCGTAGACATGCGGGCGGGAGCGGGCCCCGAGCCGGGTCGCTGTCGCGAACACCACGGGGGTGAGCAGGACGACCGTCGCGTCCAGGCTCAGTACGGCGGTGACCAGCGCCGCCACCGCGAACACCCCGCCCAGCAGCCGGTCCGTACGCCCCCGGCAGGCCCGTGCCACGGCCTGCCCGGCGGCCTCGAACACCCCCTCGTCCGCGCACATCTGCGCCAGCAGCAGCACGGCCGCCAGGAACCCGACGACGGGCAGCAGGCTCCGCGTCTCCGCCCACGCCGCCGCCGGTGTCACGGCCCCGGCCCCCACCACGACCGCCGCCGCTGGCACCGCCGCGACGGCCTCGGGCCAGCCCCGGGGCCGGGCGACGGCGAACGCCAGCACGGCGAGCAGCAGGGTGACGGCGAGGATCTCGGCGACGGTGGTATTCAGGGGAACTCCCGCGCGGGCTGGAACGACGCCCCCATGATGCGCCATGTGCCCGCCGGGGGTCCTTCCCCACCCCGCCCCTTCCCGACCCAAGGGCTCCGCCCCTGGACCCCGCTCCTCAATCGCCGGAGAGGCTGAACTCGCCCCTCCCGCAGGACACACACGAAGCGCGAGGCCCGGGGACCGCAGCCGCGACGGGGCCCAGGGGCACAGCCCCGGTGGGGCCCAGGGGCACAACCCCGGCGAGGCCCAGGGGCACAACCCCGGCGAGGCCCAGGGGGCACAACCCCGGCGAGGCCCAGGGGCACAACCCCGGCGAGGCCCAGGGGGCACAACCCCGGCGACGTCCAGGGCCGCAACCCCGGCGAGGCCCAGGGGGCACAACCCCGGCGACGTCCAGGGGCACAACCCCGGCGAGGCCCAGGGGGCACAACCCCGGCGGGGTCCAAGGCCGCAACCCCGGCGAGGCCCAGGGGGCACAACCCCGGTGGGGCCCAGGGCCGCAACCCCGGCGAGGCCCAGGGGCGCAGCCCCGGTGGGGTCCAGGGGCGGAGCCCTTGGGGTCGGGTAGGGGCGGGGTGGGGAATTGACGCCGGGGTGGTTGCTCAGGTTCGGGGGAAGCTGACTTCTACTCGGCGGTTCTTCTTGCGGCCTTCCTCCGACGCGTTGTCCGCGATCGGGTACTGCTCGCCGTAGCCGCGGATCTGGTACGCGACCGAGGAGTCCAGGCTGGAGGCCAGGCGCTGCTGCACCGCGTCGGCGCGTTTGCGGGAGAGTTCGAGGCCGTGGGCGGCCGACCCCAGATTGTCGGTGAAGCCGAAGACCCGGACGCTCTTCGCGTCCTGCCGCTCCGCCTCGTCCGCGATCTGCTGGATACGGGCGTTCGCCTCGGAGCCGAGCTTCGCGCTGTCCTTGCCGAACAGCACCTCGGCCTGGAGGGCGAAGCTCACCTTGGTGTTGGTGTCCTCGCGCCGCTCGTCGCCGTTGTCCGTCTCGACGACCGACTTGATGTCCAGGACCCGCCCGGCCGCCAGCTTCGCGCCCTCCGGCATCCGCAGATCCGGGTCGTCGGTGTCGATCTTGAGGGGTGGCCGGGTGTCGGCGGGGGCGCCGGGGCCGCTGTCGGCGTGGGCCGGGGTGGTGAGGAGGAGGGCCAGGGCGGCCAGGGCCGTCGCGGCGCGGCGGGCTGTCGCACGTGTCGTCATGGCGGGGCTCACCCGGACAGCTTGATGCTGACGGACGGCATCGTCGGAAGCTGGAAGTCGACCTCCGTGACGCTCTTGGGCGGGGCCGGGAACTGCGCGAAGAACGGGCGGCTCTCGTTCTCCTTGATCCCCGAGAGCCCCGTGGTGCACAGACACTGCCCATCGGTGTCCCGGAGCACGAGATACCGCTTCTTCCCCTTCGCGTCGATCAGCGTCGCACCCGACACGGACGAACGGGACTTGGCCAGCTCCACCTCCGGGGAGCGCCAGTCGATCGGGTTGAACAGCGTGCTGCCCCGGTTGGTCACCGTCCCGTTGACGGTGACGAAGCCGCCGCTGTCGCGCTCCGCGGAGTGGAGGGTGACGACGATGTTCTTCGGCCCCTTCATCTCGCCGATGACCTTCTCGGAGTCCGCGGCGGGCTCCGTCTCCCCCTGCCCGTCGTCGGTCTTGGCCTCGGTGGACTTGTGGGGGGCGCCGCTGTCCTTCCCGTCGCCCCCGTCACCGCTGCCGCACCCGGCCACGGCGAGGGCCAGGGCCGCTGCGAGCGCCGCCGCGGCAGCCCCCCTCCGGGCCTTCGTCGTGTGCCGAATGCTCATCGCTCGCTGTCCTTTGCTCGTCTACTCGTCGGTCGCTCAGTTCGCTCAGTCGGCAAGGTGCACGGAGAACAGATCCTTGACGTCCGGGAGCAGTTCCGGGTGCGCCGGGTCGATGGTGACGGTCTCGCCATCGCAGTCCAGATCGATGGCGGGCTTCTCGTCTCCGTCGTCTCCGTCGTCGCTGCCGCCGCCGTCGTCTCCGTCCTCGTCGCCCGTCGGAGTCGGCGTCGGCGTCGGGGTGGGCGACGGCTCGTCGGGCGGCTGGAGCGTACAGCGCGGACCTATGACCGCCTTGGCCTTCGCCTCGCCGTACTGGTCCTCCGTACCGGGGATGACGGTCTTGCCCACCGGCTTCTGCGTCTTGACGGTGACGGTGAAGGAGGTGGGGAGGAAGTCCGGGCCCTCGCAGCCGGTGACGTCCGCGCCGTTCTGCTGGGCGAACCACGTCGCCTCGTCACAGGCGCCCGTCGCGCCGATCCCCCGCCCGTTCAGCAGGTCCTCCAGCGCGCTCCCGTCCGCCACCGCGTCCAGCAGCGCCGTGCCCAGCTGCTCGCGGTAGTCCTGGGCGGCGGCGAGGGCGGCCGCGTCGGCGGCGGTCTGACCGCCGTTGCGGGTGGCCCCGGCCTGGCCCACCGCGAAGAAGGCGAGGGCGAGGAAGAGCAGGGCCGCGACCGCGGTGAGGTAGATCGGAAAGGCCTGCCCGGCGTCGCCGTTACGGCAGCCGTCGCGGTAGCCGCGAGCCTTCACGCGCTCGGTCACGCGCTTCGTCAGATGCCGACGACCTGAGCGATCTTGTCGGAGATCGCGTTCGCGATCATGCTTCCGAAGTCCGTCGTCGCCAGTACCAAAACGATCGCGACCACTACGGCGATGATCCCCAGGTACTCGATCGAGGTCTGCCCCCGGTCGTTCCCCATAACGCGCTTCCCCATCGTGTTCCCCTCCATGGGTGGCCGTCCCACTCTGGTCCGGCGACTCAACCCCCGTGGTGTCGCTCGCGACACGAGCAAAGTACGCCGAAACAGCTGCCTCGGAACAGTGTCCCAGGGGGCATTGCCTTCCCGATACACGGTGTTCGAACCCTGTACGCGGACCTCCGCCGCCGCGGCCCATCCCTCTCACCCCCTCCCGCCGCCGAGGAGTTCACCGTCGACGACTGTCCCACAACCGGTTGCGATCGCGAAGCATATTCGCCCAAATGACCGTCAATCTCCCGTGACCGAACCGAAGTCCGTGCCGGACCCGATGAAGAACCCCGCCACGAGCAGCACCATCGTCCCGGGCACCATGAAGGTGGTGATGACCATGGTCGCCTTGGGGACGGCGCGGGCCGCGCGGCGCCGGGCGTTCTGGGCGTCCGTACGGCGCATATCGTTCGCGATGGCGATCAGCGTCTCGACGATCGGAGCGCCCAGTTCCTCGCCCTGCTGAAGCGCCGTGACGAACTGGGCGACCTGTTCGGAGTCGTTCCGCTTCCGCAGTTCTTCGAACGCCTGGCGGCGGCTGACCCCCATGTCCATTTGCCGAAGTGTGATGCGAAGTTCATCCGCCCACGGGCCCTCGTACTTCTCGGACACCCGGTCCAGCGCCTGCCGGAAGCCAAGACCGGCGCTCACCACGACCGCCAGCACGTCCAGGAAGTCGGGCAGCGTCCGGTCGATCGCGTCCTTCCGCTCCCGCACCGCCGCCCAGATGCCGACCTCGATCCAGAACAGGCCGAAGACGACCAGCAGCACGGCCAGCAGCAGCTGGCCCCGCGTCAGCATGACCAGCGCGCCGCCGAAGCCGAGCATCCCGTAGACCGCGCGGCGGGCCGCGTACCGGTCGACCGTCAGCCCGCCCGGATGGCCCGCCAGATCGATGCGGCGGCGCACCCGCGCGACCCGCTTCTCGCCCATCAGCCGCAGCACCAGCGGGGCGTAGCGCATGCCGAGCCGGTCGACGGCCGAGCCGACCGCGTTCGTACGGGTCGCTCCGACCTCCAGCGCGACCGCGAGGTCGCTCGGCAGCCTGGCCTCGCTGCGGTACAGCGCGATGCCGTACGCGAGGCCCGCCACCGACAGGCCCGCGGCCAGCGCCAGCAGCAGTCCGAAACCCATGCGAGGTACCCCTAGACGTCGATCTTCGACATGCGGCGGATGAGGAAGAAGCCGATCCCGTACAGGGCGAAGGCCCCGATCACCGCGGCCTGCCCCCAGAAGGACGCGGTCATGCGGTCCAGCGAGCCCGGCGAGATCCGGTCCATCAGCAGCAGCGTCCCGATGCCCATCAGCGGCACCACATACGCGGTGACGGTCACCTGGGAGAGCTGGGTGCGGACCTCGCGGCGGGTCTCCTTCCGCTCCTCCAGCGTGTGGGTGAGGTTGCGCAGCGAGCTGACCACGGTGCCGCCCGCGCGGTTCGACAGCACCAGCGTGGTGACCAGCACCACCAGCTCCCGGGACGGCAGCCGCTCGGCCAGCTCGCCCAGCGCGTCGTCGATCGAGTGGCCCACCGCCAATTTGGCGGCGACCTTGGACAGTTCCTCGCCCGCCGGGGCCTCCATCTCGTCCGCCGCCATGCTCAGCGCGGTCCGCAGGGCGAGCCCCGCCTGGGTGGCGTTGGCCAGGATGCGGGACAGCTCGGGCAGCTGGTTGATGAACCGTTCGATCCGCTTCTGCCGCTGCCAGCCCAGGAACCCGAACGCCGACCAGACGGCGATGACGGCCGCGATCGGGCCGAAGAACGACGCCAGCAGCGACGCCACCAGCACCCACAGCCCGGCCGCAGCCCCGGCCGTGTAGACGAAGAACTCGCCGGGGGTGAGGTCCAGGCCCGTCGCCGCGAGCCGCAGCTCAAGACGGCGCCCCAGCGAGGTGGTGCGCAGCCGCCGGTCCACCCCGGCGAAGCGGCGCGAGCGCCCGGACGCCTCCGCCGCGCCCGACTCCGACAGCCGGTCGATCAGCGCGCGCTGCCGGTCCGTGCCCCGGGCGTACGTATGCACCCCGGCGACGCCCAGCGCGCCGCACACCAGCGTCGTGCCGAGCGTCAGCACCGCGAGCCGGTCCATCGCCCGTTACCTCCCATCCCGCGCGCCGTACGCGCCCGAGTCGTACCCGCCCGTGTCGTACCCGCCCCTGTCGTACACGGCGCCCCGCGTGGTCAGCTGCGCCGGGAAGGCGGCCACCCCGAACGCGGGCGGCACCGCCTCACCGGCCATCCGCAGCCGTTCCGCGACCCGCTCCGGGAGCGGGAAGTACGCGAACCGCCCGTGCACGATCCGGTCGGCGCCCATGGGCTGGGCGTCGAAGCGGCAGACGGTGGCGATGCGGTACTCCTCGTGGCCATGGCTGTCGAGCAGCGCGATCTCGCTGATCCGGCGGGAGCCGTCGGCCTGCCGGACGAGCTGGACGATGCAGTCCACGGCGCTGTTGATCTGGTCGCGCAGCGCCTCGTACGGGATCGCCACATCGGACATCGAGGCGAGCGTCTGGAGCCGCATCAGCGCGTCCTCGGCGCTGTTGGCGTGGACGGTGGCGAGCGAGCCGTCGTGGCCGGTGGACATGGCCTGCAGCATGTCCAGGGTCTCGCCGCCGCGCACCTCGCCGACGATGATGCGGTCGGGGCGCATCCGCAGCGAGTTGCGGACCAGGTCGCGGATGGTGATGCGGCCCTTGCCCTCGACGTTCGGCGGCCGGGACTCCAGCCGGATGACATGGGTCTGCTGGAGCTGGAGTTCGGCGGCGTCCTCGACGGTGATGATCCGCTCGCCGTCCGGGATCAGCCCGGAGAGGGCGTTGAGCAGCGTGGTCTTTCCGGAGCCGGTGGGTCCGGAGACGACGACGTTGAACTTGCCCCGCACCAGTGCCGCCAGCAGCAACAGCATCTGCTCGTCCAGCGTGCCCATGCCGATCAGCTCGCTGAGGGTGTAGGCGCGCGGGAAGCGGCGGATCGTGAGCGTGGCGCCGGTGAGCGCGAGCGGCGGGATGATCACGTTGACCCGCTCACCGGACGGAAGGCGCGCGTCCACCATCGGATTCGACTCGTCCACCCGCCGGTTGACGGTCGAGACGATGCGCTCGATGGTCTGCATCAGCTGCTCTTCGGACGCGAACCGGACGGGCACCAGCTCGACCCGGCCCGCCCGCTCCACGAAGATCTGGTCCGGTCCGTTGACCATGATCTCGGTGATGGAGGCGTCCTCCAGCAGCGGTTCGAGCACGCCGAGGCCCAGCGCCTCGTCCACCACCCGGCGGATGAGCTGGGACCGTTCGCCGGTGGACAGCACCGGGCCCTCGCGGCTGATGATGTGGCCGAGGACGCGCTCCAGCCGGGTCCGGCGCTCGGCCGCGGCCAGCGAGGACATCTCGGCGAGGTCGATCTCCTCCAGCAGCTTGGCGCGGTAGACGGCGACCAGATGCCCGTCCTGGCGGCCCTCGGACGGCCCCTCGGGCGTGTTGATCCGGGCCCGCAGGCTCATGAACCGCCTCCCGCCGCCTGGAGGGATCCTTCGTCGCACGGCATGGTGGCGCTCCTCTCCGCGCTGCCGAAGATGTCGAAGCCGGGGATGACCGAGGGGATCTTGACGGACGCGGTCGCGCTCGCCTCGTCCCCGCCGCAGTCGCCCCCGCTGATGTTCGTCCCGTCGGCCAGCCAGCCGCTGATCGCCGCCTGCCCGGCGGCCGCCGGGCTGGTGCCCGGTTCGTCCAGCGACCCCATCCGGGCCGCCGCCCGCGCCGCCGTGCCCGCCTGCTGGACGGCGTACGCGGCGATGCCCAGCTGTACGGCGGCGAGCGCGACGAGGATCAGGACCGGCAGAAAGCCGAGGAACTCGATCGACGCCTGCCCCCGGTCGCGGCCCCTTCGACCGCGTCGCCCGGCCCGGTCGGCCGCGCCCCACCGGTCGTACGAGCCGGGACGGTCCCATCGGTCGGCCCGGTGCGCCGCGGTCGCGCGGAGCGGCCGGAGCGGCCATGTACGGCCCGCCGTTTGGCGGGCGGCCCGGGGCGGCGGAGCGGGGAAAGCGGCGCGCGATGCCGTCGACCGGACCGCCCCGGGAGCCGCTGCGGCCGCTTCGCCCCGCGCACGAGCGGCCCCCGCCGCTCCGGGCGGCGCGGCACGGCGGGCCGGAAAGGCCGTCCTGGTCCGTCGGGTCATCGCTGTACGCCCCCTCACTGCCCCGGGCCCGCCGCGGCTTCCGTCTCGTCGGCCGCGCCCGCCGAACCGGTCACCGTCCAGGGGAAGTCGGCGGCGCCCGGGAACAGGATCGGGACGGTCAGCTTCACCGTCGTCCGGTACACCGCGCCGTCGCCCCCGCCCGGGCAGTCGATGTCGGCGCTCCAGGAGCCGGGGATGTCGTCCTGCGCCGCCGCCTGGCAGGCACCGGCTCCCCCGGCCGCGCCCGCCCGGGCCCCCTTGTCGGCCGCGTTGCCCGCGAGCGAGTACGTATAGCCGACGAGCACGACCTGCCAGACCACCGCGAGCACGATGAGCGCCAGCGGCAGGACGCCGATGAACTCCACCGTGACCTGGCCCCGGTCGCCGCCCCGCTTGCGCAGGAAGCGGCCGGTGCCGGACGGCGGGATCTCGTTCAGCGCGTCCGTCCCCGGGCCCGCCTCGCCGCCGCCGTCGCCCTCGTCGTACGGACCGGCTCCTATGGCACGGCGCCGCCGCGTCCCGGGCAGGGTGCGGTCGCCGCCCTGCGCCTGATGGCCCCGGTGGGGGGCGCGGCGGCCCGGCGGGGGCGCGCCCTGCGCGCCGTCCACCAGGCCCAGTTCCCCCGCGAGCCCCCACAGCGCCTGCTTGACGGCGGACTTGGGGTCCAGGTCCTGCATCCGCCCCGAGTCGACGGCGGGCTGCAGCTCCTTGTACCCGGCCGGGATCGCGGTGCGCGCGACCGCCGTGCCCGTGGCGCGCGCGACCAGCTGCGGCTGGATCTCGGCGCTGCGGCTGTGCCGGTTGACGACCGTCACGGTCTCCTCGGCCTTGCGGACCTGGAGCCGGTCCCACAGCCGCACCATCCGCTTGGCGGCCCGCACCGCGACCACATCCGGGGTGGTCACCAGCAGCGCGGTGTCGGCCTGTTCGACGATGGCCGCGCCCGCCGAGGTCATCTGCGTACCGCAGTCGACGACCACCAGCTCGAACCGGGTCCGCAGCGCCCCGACGACCTGCCGGGCCGCCCGGTCGGTGACCTCCTCGCCGCGCTCGCCCTCGCCCGGCGCGAGCAGCAGCCCGAGCCCGGTGTGGTGGGTGAAGACCGCGTCCTGGAGGACCCGCGGCGAGATGTCGGTGATCTGCGCCAGGTCGGCGATGGAGCGCCGGAACTGGACGTCGAGGTACGAGGCCACGTCGCCGGACTGGAGGTCCAGGTCGACCAGCGCGACGGTGCGCCCCGCCGCGCGCGCGGCCAGCGCGAGCTGCACGGCGGTGACGGTCGTACCGACCCCGCCCTTGGCGCCCGCGACGGCGACCAGCGTGCCGCCAGGACCGGTGGCGGCCACGTCGCCGCCGCCCCCGAGGTGGCGCCGTACGCCGCTGGCCCACTGGGCGGCGGCCTGCACGCGGGCCGCCAGCTCGTCGTACGACAGCGGTATCCCGGCGATGCCGCGCGCGCCCGCGTCCATGGCGGCCGAGTACAGGGCCGGTCCCGCGTCGCCGGTGATCAGCACCACGCCCACCGCCGGGAAGCGCAGCGCGACCTCCCGGATCAGCTCCAGGGCGGGCGACGGGCCGATCCGCTCATGGACGAGGACGACCTCGGGCAGCTCCTCCAGGGAGGCGGCGGCCAGCGCGGCGAGGGTGTCCAGCAGCCGGGTCGAGTCGCCCACCGGCGCCGACGGTTCGACGCCGGGCAGCTGGCCGAGCAGCCCGCCGATGGCGCGGGCCGCGTCGGCGTCGCCGACGGCCGGGAGGATCCTGATGGTCACCGCTCCACCTCCTCACTCTTCACGGGGGTCATTTGTCGCCGTCGAGGGTGTAGGTGCGGTCGCGCGGCGATACGGAGGCGTCGCCGCCGGGGCCGATCAGCGCGAGCCGTACGTGGGAGGCGAACGACTCGGCGTACGCGACGCGCTGGGCGTCCCTGGTGTCGAGCGCGAAGGTGATCGGCACGGCCTGGTCGACGCGGCGCTCGTCGTCCTCGTCCGGCTGGAGGGCCTTCAGCTCACCGACGTCGAGGACGTCCGCGGCCTGGACGATCAGCTTGGAGACCGGCGTCTCGCCCTGCGTCTTGCCCTCGAAGGTCGCGTAGACGTTGACCTTCGACCCTGGGGTGATCTTGCCCGCGACCCCCGTCGCCGCGTCGACCATGATCGCGATCTCCTGCTGCCCGGACTTGAGCGCGGGCCGGTCGACGATCATGCCCTTCTGCAGGAGCGAGCCCCTGGTCAGCTCGGTCACGGCTATCTTGCCGCGCACCTCGTCGAGATCGGTGATCGCGGCGTCGGGCACCCAGCGCTCGGGCATCGAGACCGCCTCGAACGCCCCCGGCTCCAGCGCCTCGTAGGGCTTGATGTCCGACTTGAGCTTGTACGCGGTCGTCTCGGGGCCGACCTTCGACTCCACGTCGTTGACGACGGAGAGCACTCCGGCGAACGCGCCACCGGCGCACAGGACCGACAGGACCAGCAGGATGACTCCGCGGCGCTGGCGAGAATTCATGGACGGACAACCTCGTGAGTGGGACGTTTACCGGCTGGTCAGGGCAGGACGCTCGGCGGACTGGTTCAGGGCGGGGATCTCATCGCCGCGCGGCACCGGGCAGGAGCAGAACGCGCAGCGGTCCCCGATGAGTTCGAAGCCGCACCAGTGGCATTCCTCTCTCCGCACGGACGCCACGAGCTGGTAGAGCACCGAGAGGTCCGGGATGGCCGCCGCGAACTCGATCAGCTTCGGGGTGCCCCACCAGCGCGCCGACTCGGGGGCCAGCGGCACGTCCTGGACGTCCCGGACGCCCCAGGAGGGCGCCAGCGCTCCGCTGACCCAGTCGTCGCGCGGGGCCGTCCCATGGCCGTGGCTGGTGAGCTGGCCCCGGGCGACGGTCATCTCGGTGCCGTACGCGGGCCCGGGCAGCTCCCCGCCCCCGCCCACCTTGACCAACCGCGGCTCGGGGTGGGCGAGCACGCCGAAGTGGGTGCCCGGCATCCAGGACTTGACGTGCGAGGTGAGGCTCACCGGCACCCGGTCCAGCTTGGCGACGCTGCCGAGCAGCGCGCCCGCGTGCACGTAGTGCGCCAGCAGCCGGGCGGAACAGGCCAGCACGCCGGGGCTGAAGTCGGACACGGACAGCTGGCGCAGCTGACGGGCGATCACGGCGACGGCCAGCGGCGGCAGTTCGAGCGGGCACAGCGCCATCCGGTCGCTCTCCAGGACGGAGCGCACGGTGTGCAGTCTGCGGATGAAGGGCGGCGGGGTGGCGGCGGGATAGACCGTCACCAGATAGCCCTGCGCGTCGAGGAGCGCCCCGACCTCGGCGAGCGCGTCGTCGAGCGACTGCTCCTCCGGCGGCCGGAGCACTACGGCCGACGGGGTCTGCCCGTCGGGCGGTGGAAGCACCAGCTCACGGCTGGTGACTGCTATCGCGGTGGGCACGTCGGCTACCCCGTCTCACGTCGTCGCCGAGCGGCGGCGGCCGCAGTTCGTGAACTGCCCCTGGCTGGTGCATCGTCACTTTATCCACGAAAGCCGCGTGAGAGAACAGTTCCTCTGCGTTACACCCCCCTGGTTCGCGCACACCCCCCGTTCGTGGCGGGGAGTAGCCCGTGACCAGCGGATACGTGCCATGGACTTGACAAGCGTATTGGTCTGGACCACCTTGGTCGCACGCCTCAGGGGCCCCTGGACGCGCACTGGCACCACCTCCCTTTTTTCTCCCCCCACGCTCGGAGGCTGTCGTGGCACGCGCACAGTTCAGGAACAAGCTGCTCGGAACCGCGGCGGTCGCCGCGCTCGCCGCCGGTGGACTGATATCCACCGGCACCGCACATGCGGCCGCCGCCGTACCGGCGCACGCCGTCACCGGGTACTGGCAGAACTTCGACAACGGCGCGACCGTGCAGAAGCTCGCCGACGTCCCGGACGACTACGACATCATCGCCGTCGCCTTCGCGGACGCGGCCGGGACGCCGGGTGCCGTCGACTTCACCCTCGACCCGGCCGTCGGCTACGGCAGCGAGCAGCAGTTCAAGGACGACATCAAGGCCAAGCAGGCCGCGGGCAAGTCCGTCATCATCTCCGTCGGCGGCCAGAACGGCACGGTCTCGGTCAGCGACGACGCCTCGGCGAACGCCTTCGCCGCCTCCATCACCGGCCTCATGGACGAATACGGCTTCGACGGCGTCGACATCGACCTCGAAAACGGACTCAACGCCACCTATATGACCAAGGCGCTGAAGGCCGTCCACGACAAGAAGAGCGACGTCGTGGTGACGATGGCGCCACAGACGATCGACATGCAGTCGCCGTCCACCGAGTACTTCAAGACCGCCCTGGGCATCAAGGACTTCCTGACCGTCGTCAACATGCAGTACTACAACAGCGGTTCGATGAACGGCTGTGACGGCAAGGTCTACTCCCAGGGCTCGGTCGACTTCCTCACCGCCCTCGCCTGCATCCAGCTGGAGAACGGCCTCGCCCCGTCCCAGGTCGGCCTCGGCGTCCCCGCCTCACCCAGCGGCGCGGGCTCCGGCTACGTCGAACCGGCCGTCGTGAACGCGGCCCTCGACTGCCTCACCAAGGGCACCGGCTGCGGCGGCTTCACCCCGTCCAAGACCTATCCCGGCCTGCGCGGCGCGATGACCTGGTCCACCAACTGGGACGCGGCGAGCGGGAACGCCTGGTCGAAGGCGGTCGGCCCCAAGGTCCACGGCCTCCCGTAGCTACGGGAGATCGCTGAGCCAGCGGACGATCGACGCCGTGGCGGCGACGTTCGAGCCGAGGTGGCGGGAGCCCTGGTAGTCGACGGGACCTACGTCGACCACCGGGACGTCCGCCCCTCGGCGTCGCAGCTCCGCCCGGCAGACCGCGGTGTTCTCCACCGCCGCCTCCTGGTCCCCGTCCGCCAGGTACAGCCGCGTCGGTACCCGCGGCGCCCACCCCGTACACACGCGGCTGGCCGTCCGCAGCGCCGCCGCGAACTCCCCGGTCGGATGTTCGAGCAACCGCATGCCCTCGTCGGTGAGCAGTTCCCGCACCGTCCCCGGGATGCCGTTCTTGATCTCCAGCCCGGTGTGCTCGCCGTCGAACAGCGACTCGATGCGCCGGGCGTCCCCCTGGAACACCCGCTCCGGGCGGTCGTACACCTCGTGCAGCCGGTTGAAGGCGACCAGCGTGTACGCCACGTAGATGGCGCTCGACGTGGCGTCCAGCTCTCCGCCGAGCAGCGCCTTCCGCTCCGTTCCCCCGAAGTCGTACGCCCCGCTCACCGGCGCCAGCGCGCCCAGCCGGAACCAGCGGTCCTCGCCCGCCTGGAGCGAGCGGGCGAGCCCGAGGGCGGCCGAGGCGCCCTGGGAGAAGCCGGTGACCGCGACCTTCCGCTCCAGCGGGACGACGGCGCGGGCGGCGCGCAGCATGTCGAGCGAGGCCGTGGTCTCGGAGGGGACGTCCATCCAGGGGTGGAGCCCGGGCCCGGTGCCCATGCCGAGGTAGTCGGGCGCGACGGCGGCGAACCCGGCCGACGCGTACGTGACCGGCGGCGACGGCAGGAAGCCGTGCCGCCGCATGGACGGCGCGTCGCTCTTGTGGCTGCCGGTGCCATGGGCGAAGGAGACCGCCCGCAGCCCGCCCTCCCGCCCGTGCGGCAGGGCGAGCAGCCCGCTCGCGGTGGTGGGGCGGCCGTGCGGGTCGACGGTCCGGTAGGTCAGCCGGTACGCGTCGACGCCGTAGCGGACCGCACCGGCGTCGAAACCGCTGGAGCGCAGCTCGGCGGCGACGTCGTCCGGGGCGGCCAGTGTGTACAGCTTTTCGACGGACACCAGCGCGCCCCGGCCG
>NZ_JBHWJI010000083.1:0-32530 GCF_042731515.1 Streptomyces sp. NPDC059850 | reverse complement strand
CCCGCAAGGGAGGCTGGGGCCCACCCCAGCCCACCCCCAGCCCCTCCGGCGCTTGAGGAGCGGGGGCCGGGGCTGGCTCCGGGTTCGGGAAGGGGCGGGGTGGGGGATTACACGCGCACCGCGGCCAGGAGGTCGGCTACCAACCTCGCCCCGTCCAGCGAGAGGACGGACTCGGGGTGGAACTGGACCCCGGCGAAGCCGGGCCCCCGCAGGGCATGGACATCGCCGGTCGACTCGTCGCGGCACAACTCCACCCGATGCATAGCCAACTCCGCCTCCACCCCCTCATCGCACCGCGCGGTAAACGTGTTGTAGAACCCCACCGTCTCCTCCCGCCCGAAGAAGTCGATCCGCTCCTGCGCCCCCTGAAACGGCACCGCCTTCCGCGCGATCTCCAACCCCAGCTCCGCCGCAAGCAGCTCGTGCCCGAGGCACACCCCGAGCAGCCCGTGCCGGTGCCCGGCCACCAACTCCGCCACCAGCCCCCGCAGGAACCGCATCTTGACATCATCGGCATCCCCCGGATCCCCCGGCCCGGGGCCGAGCACGATCGGCCCCTCGTGCGCAAGCGCGGCCTCCCGCACGCCCGGCGCGTCGTAGCGAAGCACGGTCACCGTCAGCCCCGCCGTCCGCAGCAGATGCGCCAGCATCGACGTAAAGGTGTCCTCGGCGTCGATCACCAGCGCATGCCCGGACAGCAGCCCCTCCGCCGCCTGCATCCGCAGCCAGAACGGCGCCAGGTCGGCCCGCCGCGCGTCCAGCGCCGCCCGCACCCGCGCGTCGTCCGCGAGCCGGGGACGCGAACCGGCCCCGGACCGTACGGGCGCCTCGCGCACGCCCAGCGCGGTGAGCACCCCGGCCGCCTTGGCATGCGTCTCGGCGACCTCACCCCGAGGGTCGGAGTGACGCACCAGCGTCGCCCCCACCGCCACCCGCAGCGCGCCCCCGCCGGAGATGTCGGCGGTCCGGATGAGGATCGGCGAGTCGAGGGTCTGCGCGCCGCCGCCGTCCCGCCCGATGAGCGCGAGCGCCCCCGCGTAGTAGCCGCGCCCACCCGGCTCGTACCGCTCGATCACCCGGCACGCGTTCTGCACGGGCGACCCGGTGACGGTCGCCGCGAACATCGTCTCCCGCAGCACCTCCCGCACGTCCAGCGACGAGCGCCCCCGCAGCTCGTACTCGGTGTGTGCCAGGTGCGCCATCTCCTTGAGCCGTGGCCCGACCACGACACCGCCCATGTCGCCGACGGTGCACATCATCTTCAGCTCCTCGTCCACGACCATGGACAGCTCCTCCACCTCCTTCGGGTCGTGCAGGAACTCCAGCAGCCCGTCCACCGACGCCCCGTCCTCCGGATAGCGGTACGTCCCGCTGATCGGGTTCATGACGACCGTCCCGCCGGACATCCGTACGTGCACCTCCGGGCTGGCCCCGACCAGCGTCCGCCCGCCGCCCAGCCGTACGACGTACGTCCAGTACGCGCCCCGCTCACCCGCGAGCAGCCGCCGGAAGAGCGCGAGCGCGTCGGTACTCGCGAAGCCCGGGATCTCGCCCTCGAAGGTTCGTCGGATGACGAAGTTGGCGCCTTCCCCGGTACCGATCTCGTCCTCGATGACCCGGCTCACGATCTCGGCGTACGCGTCGTCGCCGACGTCGAACCGCCCGCCCTCGACCCGCACGGCGTGCGCGGGCAGCACGTCCAGCAGCTCGGCGAGCGGCAGCGTGTACGTCTCCTCGGGCCGCAGCACGGCCAGCGGCGTCCCGTCGTCCCGTACGTCGAACCCGCGCTCCCGGATCTGCCGGAACGGCACCAGCGCGAGCGCGTCGGTCACCGCCTCCCCGCCCTCCGGCGCCCCGGTCGGCAGCGGGATATCGGTCAGCCGCTCCACCTCACCTGCCGGGCCGATGAGCACGTCGACAGTGTCGGTGTCATGCCCTGGGGTGCGGCGGTGCAGCAGGGCGAAGGGCGGGCAGTCGTCGGAGAGCAGCCGGGCGACGAGGGCCTGCGCGTCTGCGTTGTGCATGGGGGGTTCCTTCCGGAGAGGGAGGAACGACCCGCGGAAACGCCGAAGGCCGCCCCTCGGGCGGCCTTCGCGTGTGTCTGTGTCAGTGCGCGCGATTCAGTGGGCCGCCGGATGAGCGGTCCACCACCAGGTCATGGTCAGTCGCGCGAACATGGTCAGGACTCTACCTCAGGGTGCGGCAGGCGTATCAGTGGCAGTGACCGTGCCTGCCGAGCGTCTCCACGGGCCCCGCGCCGGGCCGGGTCCACTGCGGTACGGGACGGCTGGTCGGCCCCCAGGTGGCGGCGCCGTCCGTGTCCGTACGCCAGTACCAGCAGGCCGGGCGGGCCTCGGAAAGGTACCCCTCGGGGTTGTCCTCCCACGCCTCGCCGCGGCCGTAGGGCGTCATGTCGAGCAGGCCGAGGGACCCGGTGACCCGCTCGTTGCCACGTCCCGTCGTCGAGTACGTGAGGAACACGCGGTCGCCGTCGCGCAGGAAGCAGACGAGGTGCCCCATCTCCCCGCCGACCGGCGCCGCCACGCCCCGCACCGAGTACCAGGGCTGGGTGTACCCCATGAACGCCACGTAGGGCGCCACCTCGTCCCACGGCCCCTCGGTCAGGACGGCGTACGAGACGCCCCGGGCGTTGAGGTAGACGGCGTCCCGCATGTGCCAGGCCGCGAGAGTGCAGCCCTCGCACTGCCCCTGGTGCGGCGCGCCGTCGTGCCACATGTGCTGGTAGACGACGAGTTCGTCGCGCCCTTGGAAGAGATCGGTGAACGGAACCGGGCCGTCCGCGCCGGTGACCTCGACCGCGCCGTCGATCTCGACCATCGGCAGCCGCCGCCGGGCCGCGGCGATCGCGTCGCCCTCCCGGGTATGCGCCTTCTCGCGGACCAGCAGCTCGTCGCGTGCCGCCTGCCAGGTGGCCTGGTCGACGATGGGCGGCTTGGCGTTCGTCATGGTGTCCTCCACGGAGTCTCGTGCCGGGGCGCTCACCAAAAGAGACTCGCGCCCCGGCCGAAACTCATCGCGGCAACGCCCAGCCCGTCAGTTCCAGGGATTGGCGGGCTGGTCGTTGATCGCCGCCCAGAAGCGGGTGCCGTCCGGCACGTAGCCGTACGCCCAGAACGACCAGCCACCGCTGGCCTCCAGGTTCGCGCCGTACCGGCCGTCGTGGAACTCGGCCATCCGCCAGTCCGCGCCGTAGTACTGCGCACAGACGGCATCCGCCGCCGCCCGGCTGGTCAGCGACTTGCCCAGCACGGGCGGCGTCGCGGCCACCGTGCCGCGCGCCCAGCCCGCGTAGAAGTCCGGTGTGATCCCGCTCGGCACCCCGCTGCCGTTCACTCTCAGGCAGAGCATGGGGAGCGTCGCGGTGGCGACAGTGTCGCCGTTGTACGGATCGGTCGCGGAGTCGGCGCCGACCCGGACCGTGCCGTCGCCCTTGGCGAGCACGGTCCACGTCATCCCGGACGGGATGGCCGACGAGTCCGCCTGGGCGGGTGTGGCGCCCAGCGACAGCAGTACGAGCGAGGCGGCGGCCGCGAAGGTGGCGGCACCGCGGCGGAGCAACTTCCTCATGGGGCACTCCTTCGGATGGCGTCGTATGACCGGCCCGATCGGGCCGGTCACCCGGACAGCGTCCGAGGAGCGCACGGTTCCATCGCGGTTTCGCCAGGGCATGGCCGTAAGTGGCCGAGGTATGCCCGAACGTCTGTTCTTGCGCGACGCCGTCCACGTGTGCTTGGTACGGACCTTCGTTATGCGGAGCGCTTGCCCACCGAGGTGAGGTCGATGTCGACGATGAAGGGCGTCGTGACCTTGAGCCGGTTGTGGTGGATACCGGTCAGCGAGAAGCCTTCCGTGGCCGGGTCGCGTTCGTAGACGTAGACCACGGTGCGCCCCTTGTCGTTCTCCACCCGCCAGTAGTGCCGGATGCCAGCCTTCGCGTACTTGCGGGGCTTGGTGTCGCGATCCCGTTCCTCCGAGTCCGGCGACACGGCTTCGATGGCCAGCGCGACGTCTTCCGGGAGGTAGTACGTGGACGGCTCGTCGCGCTCGTACGCCTCGCTGGTCACCACGACGACATCCGGCTCGGGAGCCTGCCGCTTGGCAAGTCGTACGGTCATCTCCCGGTCGGCCCGCAACCCATCCGGGGCTTGCCGGTCCAGCTCCGCGACCAGCAGGTTGATCACCCGGCTGTGCCACTTTTCTTGAGGGCGGGGGGAGACCAGGCTGCCATTGATCAGTTCGGTGTGCGGGGGAAGCCCGGGCAGCCGCCACAGGTCCTCGGTAGTGAAGCCGCCGGGAGGCGGCGCGGTGCTCATGGCTGCGGCACGGTTCCCTTGCGTGTGTGTGGGCGATGTGGAGGCCGTTACCCCGGGCGCGGTGGCTGTCGGTGGGGGCCGTTACGTTACAGAGCCCGCGCCTCGGTCTGATGCGCGGTCAATCGCCATGCTCTTCAACGGGGAGAACCGCTCTGTCCATGAACGCACCGCCACCCGGCGGCCACAGCCCTTCCTACCCGGCGCAGCAGCCGTACCCGTACGGCCAGCCCTACCCGGGCACGCCCGCTCCGCCGCCGCCCCCGCCCCGGCGCGGCTTCTTCAGCCGCTTCAACCTCAAGACCAAGATCCAGGTGATCGCTGGTGTCCTGGTCGCGATCTTCTGCGCTGTCTGGTACGGGGTGATGGGCCACGACACCCCCGACACGGGCCCGGCCCCGGCCAACACGGACAGCACCAGCGCGTCCTCCGCCGACGTCGGAGACTGCCTGCAGAACAAGGGCTCCGAGAGCGACCCGGACCTCACCATCGTGGACTGCGGTGGCGCCACCGCGGACTACAAGGTGACGGAGCGCCAGGTGGCCGACTACGAGTGCCAGCCGGGGAACGCGACGTACCAGATGACCCGGAACGGCAGGCCGCAGTTCACGCTGTGCATGGAGCACGTGAACAAGTAGCGGTATCCGTGACCGCCGCCCGTGGGTGTGGGGTGGCGGTCACGGCCGTTCAGAGGGTGCCGTTCGCGGCGGCGGTCACGAAGTCGCCGAAGGCGTCGGGGGAGAGCAGCAGGATGGGTCCGTCGGGGTTCTTGGAGTCCCGGATCGCCATCCGGCCTGGCATCTCGGCGACCTCCACACAGTTGCCTATGTCGCTGCTGTGGCTGGACTTGCGCCACTCAGGTCTGCGTTCCATAGCGGTCCTCCATCACGCGGGTGATCAGCTTGGCCGAGTCCTGGGTGGACAGCGCGGCGGCCTGGAGGTGAGCGTAACGGAGCGTGCGGGCCGTGACGTCCTGCGGGTTTGCGGTCAAGTAGCCCGCTTCGTAGTCCTCGTTGAAGCCGAGGTCCGGGCCGTTCGGAAAACGGAACACCGTGAACGCGCCCTGAAAGCCGACGTGCGCTCCTGCCGAGTACGGCAGCACCTGGATGTTCACCCAGTCCTGGTCGCGGAAGCTCAACAGGTGGGCCAGTTGCGTTCGCATCACCTCAGGGCCGCCGACCTCTTGGTGCAAGGTGGCCTCGCCGAGAACCACCCACAACAGCAACGGGGGCCTTCGCGACAGGACGCGCTGGCGGTCCATTCGGTGCGCCAGCCGGGAGTCAGCGTTGTCCTTGTCGAGCACGCTGATCACCTCTCGTGCGTAGTCCTTGGTCTGGAGCAGACCGTTCACCACGCCCGGCTCGAAGAAGAACGCCTGGGACGCCTCGGCTTCCAGGTCCGCGTACTGCCGGTCCTGTAGCGGTACCCGAAAGCACAACGCCATCTCCAGCAGCCGCAACAACGCACCCCCGGTGCGCAACGTGTCGTCGAGCTGCATCGTGAAGCGCCGGGTTGGGATCTTCCGAGCCGTCTCGTACTGACCGATGAGCGAGCCGGTGCAGTAGACCTTCCCTCCCAACTGGTCTTGCGTCATCCCCGCCGTCTCGCGATATCGGCGTAGCTCCGCGCCAAGGTGATGCATCGGCGACGTAGTCGGGTCCAGCTTTCGGATGTTCGGCATGACAGCCCCCAACAACCAGCACGTTGTGTTCTTGAGGTAGCCCACGGTAATCGTCCGAATCCATCCTTGTGGCGTGAACGAAGACATTGCGTACCCGCCGCCCCACTACCACCTCACCTTCACCGCGCTGTCCGCCCACGCGGCCTGTCACATCCGTCGTATGGTCCGTACGTACCTGGCCATGTGGGGTATGCCTCACCTGGCTGAGCCCGCCGGGCTGGCCGTGACGGAATTACTCGCGAACGTGATCAAGCACGTGCCGGGCCGGAGCTGCACCGTGGTGCTGCTGGCGCAGGAGGGGAAACTGCGGGTCGAGGTGGGCGATGCCTCGCCTGACGTGCCCGTACGGCGCACGGCGGGGCCGCTGGACGAGAACGGGCGGGGGCTCACGATGGTGGAGCAGGTCACGGACGCGTGGGGCGTGGAGCGCAACGCGGAGGCACCGGGGAAGAAGGTGTGGTTCGAGCTCAAAGCTTGAGGGGTGTCGTCTCACAGCTTGGGCCGCGGGTCGGACACGGATGAAGACCCCGTAACCTTGTCCGGGTGACCGTGAACGCTGAATCCCACGCCGGTGGCAACACCTGGCAGTCCCTTCCCGCGGCGCAGCAGCCTGACTGGCCGGACCAAGAGGCTCTGCGCGATGTGATCGCTGAGCTTGAGGCCTATCCGCCGCTCGTCTTCGCGGGCGAGTGCGACCAGCTGCGGCACCGCCTGGGGGCCGTGGCCCGGGGTGAGGCGTTTCTGCTGCAGGGCGGCGACTGCGCCGAGGCCTTCGACGGTGTCGGCGCCGACCAGATCCGTAACAAGCTGAAGACGCTCCTGCAGATGGGCGCCGTCCTGACCTACGCCGGGTCCGTCCCGGTCGTGAAGGTCGGCCGGATCGCCGGGCAGTACAGCAAGCCGCGCTCGAAGCCGACCGAGACCCGCGACGGGGTGACCCTGCCGACGTACCGCGGGGACTCGGTCAACGGTTTCGAGTTCACGGAGGAGGCGCGGATCCCGGATCCGCAGCGCCTGAAGCGGATGTACCAGGCGTCGGCGTCGACGCTGAACCTGGTCCGCGCCTTCACCACCGGCGGCTACGCCGACCTGCGGCAGGTGCACGCCTGGAACCAGGACTTCGTGAAGTCGTCCCCGTCGGGTCAGCGCTACGAGGCGCTGGCGCGCGAGATCGACCGCGCGATGAACTTCATGAACGCCTGCGGGGTGGACCCGGAGGAGTTCAAGACCGTCGAGTTCTTCTCGTCGCACGAGGCGCTGATCCTGGACTACGAGTCGGCGATGACCCGTACCGACTCGCGGACCGGCGACCTGTACGACGTGTCCGGCCACATGGTGTGGATCGGCGAGCGCACCCGGCAGCTGGACGGGGCGCACATCGAGTTCGCGTCGAAGGTCCGTAACCCGGTGGGCGTGAAGCTGGGCCCGACGACCACGCCCGAAGAGGCGCTGACGCTGATCGAGAAGATCGACCCGGACCGGGAGCCGGGCCGCCTCACCTTCATCACCCGCATGGGCGCGGACAAGGTCCGCGACAAGCTGCCGAACCTGGTGGAGAAGGTCACCGCGTCCGGTGCGCAGGTGGTGTGGGTGTGCGACCCGATGCACGGCAACACCTTCGAGGCCGCGTCGGGCCACAAGACGCGCCGCTTCGACGATGTGCTGGACGAGGTCAAGGGCTTCTTCGAGGTCCACAAGGAGCTGGGCACCCACCCGGGCGGCATCCACGTGGAGCTGACCGGTGACGACGTCACGGAGTGCGTGGGCGGCGGCGACGAGATCTTCGTCGACGATCTGCACCAGCGCTACGAGACGGCCTGCGACCCCCGGCTGAACCGCAGCCAGTCGCTTGACCTGGCGTTCCTGGTCGCGGAGATGTACCGGGACCAGTAAGGCCAAATTGATCGTTTACGCAGGTGGGGCACGGATCACAACGATCCGTGCCCCTCGTGCGTTGTAAGCCCCCGGCGTGGTGGGTAAGGTAAGGGTAACCTCACCGATCAACGCTGGAGAGTCTGCCCGTGTACGTCTGCTCATGCTTCGGGATCACCGAGAAGCAGGTGCGCGAGCACGCGGCTACGGGCGCGTGCACGCCGCGCCAGATCGCCGGTGCCTGCAAGGCGGGCACGGACTGCGGCGGCTGCGTACGCAGGATTCAGGCGCTGCTGGGGCGCGGCGCGTGCCCACGCCGGGACACCCCTCTTGAGCCCGTCACGCTGCCCGCGGCGGCGGTCGAGGTCGCGGCCGAGGTGGCCGAGGTAGAGGCGGAAGCCGCTTAGCTGCTGCTCGGCTGCTCGATCTGCTGGGCGATGTAGAGCGCCTCACCCAGCTTCTCGATCAGTGCGAGCTGGGTGTCGAGGTAGTCGATGTGCTCCTCTTCGTCGGCGAGGATGCTCTCGAAGATGTTGGCCGACGTGATGTCGCCCTTGGTCCGCATCACCTCGATGCCGCGCTTGAGGCGGTCGATCGCCTCGGCCTCCACCTGCCGGTCGGCCTGGAACATCTCGGTGACCGTCTGGCCCACCCGGACGTGGAAGAGCCGCTGGTAATTGGGGAGGCCGTCCAGGAGAAGGATGCGGTCGGTGAGTACTTCCGCGTGCCTCATCTCATCGAACGACTCCGACCGGGTGTATGCGGCCAGTCGTGTCCAGCCATTGTTGTCCTGCATCTTCGAATGCAGAAAATACTGATTGATGGCCGTCAGCTCGCCGGTCAGCTGCTCGTTGAGGAATTCCAGAACCTCGGGGTCGCCCTGCATCGAAGGGGCTCCTTCCCATCAGAAGTGGGGAATGCCAGGTTCCGGCATCGTTGCATCGCCGCAGCTAGGGCGTCCAGCAAGGGCACGCTTACTACGAGTTGCCGCGCCGCCGCACCGCCGCCGCATGCCCTGGTCCCGACCACCCCCGGCGGTCTGAGAGCATGGAGTCCATGGGTCAGTCGGAGCACCGTGAGGGAGAGCTTGCGCAGCTGCCTCCGGGTCAGCGACTGCAGCGAGGGTGGCCGGTTACGCACTATGGGCCGGTCCCGAAATTCCGCCCGGACCGCTGGGAGTTCCGCGTCTTCGGCGCGACGGCGGACGGCGAGAAGCACTGCTGGACGCATGAAGAGTTCTCCGCCCTGCCGTACTCGACAGTCGTCGCCGATCTGCACTGCGTCACCAAGTTCTCCATGCTGGGCGCGGAATGGGGCGGTGTCGCGGCGAGCGAGATCATCAAGCTCGCGCCGCCTGCGCCCGACGTCACGCACGTCATGGTGTGGGCGGAGTACGGCTTCAGCTCGAATCTGCGGCTGACGGACTTCATGACCGACGCGGCCATGTTCGCCACCCACAAGGACGGCGAGCTGCTGACCGCCGAGCACGGCTTTCCGCTGCGGCTGATCGTGCCGCACCTCTACGCCTGGAAGGGCCCGAAATGGGTCCGCGGTGTCGAGTACATGACCGCCGACCGGCGTGGCTTCTGGGAAGAGCGCGGCTACCACAACATCGGCGACCCCTGGCGCGAGGAGCGCTACACGTACCAGGAGAAGCCGGGCGACGGCCCCGAGCTGTAGCTCGTAGCTGTCAGTTGGTGCGGCTGGACCAGCCCTCGGGGAGGGCGCCTGGCGCCACCGCGATGACCGACTCGTCGTCCGCGCCGACGTGCTCGAACAGGGTGATCCTGGCGAACTCCGGCACGACGTACACCGGGTACGTCGGGCCCTGGTCGCGGTAGGCGCGCATCGCGTCGAGGTGGTCGTTCTGGTAGCAGACGGTGCGTGCGCCGTGCTCCTCGACCCAGTGCGGGAAGAAGATCACGCCGTGCAGGCGGCGCTTGCGCGGCATGACGTTCACCGAGACGGACGTGCCGGTGGGCTCGTTCCAGGAGATCTTGAAGCTGTCGTCGTCCAGCTGGACCAGATCGACGTGCTGGTCCTTGACCCAGCGACCGCCGACCATGCCGGAGTGGATGCGGTAGTCGATGGTGTGGTCGTTCTTCACGTACATCTCGTACTGCCAGCCGTTGGCGTAGGTGTAGATGAAGCGATGGCCGACGATCCCGGAGAGGTCCTGCGGGGGTGCGACGGGGTCGGTGGCGGTGGCCATGGTCTGCCTCCTCGGGGCTGTGACTGCGTCATCCATTTTGCAGCAAAACTGTTTTGTTGCAAAACTGTGGGTCGCGGCAGAATGAGGTCCATGGACACCGCGACCGAGTTCGGCCGACTTCTCGGCCCCCTGCGCAGGGCCGTCCTGCGCACCCGTCACACCGCAGGGCTCCCCGAGCTGCCCGAGGCCCAGATCGAGCTGCTGCGGGTACTCGCCGAGGGCGATGCGACCCCGCGCGAGGTCGCGGCCCGGCTGCGGGTCGCGCCGTCCACCGTCAGCAATCTGGTCCGCGCGATGACCGCCGCCGGTCTGGTCGAGCGCACCCCGTCCACCGTTGACCTGCGCACCGTGCGGCTCGCCGCCTCGCCGAAGGCGCTGGACATGCTCGACGCTTATGACCGCACCAGTACGGCCGCCCTGCGCCGGGCGCTGGACGGCCTCGACCCGTCGAGCCGCGAGGCGCTGGAACGGGCGCTGCCCGCGCTCGACGACCTGCTCGCCGCGCTGGAGGCGGGCGGCTGACCGCTCGGCGGGCTGGCGTTCAGTGGTGGTGCTGGTGCACCACCGCGTGCCCCTTCCCTCTCCCGATCATCCACTTGTTGACCGGGGTCGTCAGGACGAAGGCGACGGCGAAGGAGAGTGCCAGGCTCAGCCAGAACAGGGCGTCGGAGAGGGTCGCGTCCATCGCGCCCGGGAACAGCAGCAGCGTGCCGTTGTCCACCAGCTCCATTACGGCGATCGACACGGTGTCGGCCGCCAGAGCCACCCGTACCGCGCTGCGCAGGCCGAGCCCGGCGCGCAGGACGCCGCGCATGGTGAGCGCGTAGCCGAAGACGAAGGCGAGCACGATCGCCAGGGCCATGGTCGGGGCGTTGTGCCAGGCGAGTGCGGTGCCGATGGCCATGCCGAGGATCTCGCCGATGGCGCAGCCGGTGAGGCAGTGCGCGGTGGCTTGGGCGGCCATGGGCCAACTGGCGGGTGCGGGGGTGTGGTTGTGGTGCGCCTGGTGCTCCATGCGGAATCCCCCAGGGGGTAGTAGCGGACCTTCGATGACAGGAACGCTATACCCCCCAGGGGTATTCCCTATGCTTCTTACCCGTCCCGCAGCGCCTTGAGGCGGGCCACATCCGCCGTGTGCCCCTCGATCCCGTCGGCCCCGCCCGGCGTCTCGACCACCAGCGGCACCCCTTCCGTGGCCGGATGCGTGAACAGCTCCCGGAACGGCTCCGCGCCGATGTGCCCGGCGCCGATGTTCTCGTGCCGGTCCTTGTGCGCGCCGACCACGTCCTTGGAGTCGTTCGCGTGGATCAGCTTCAGCCGCCCCTCGCCGGTGACGTCCACCAGCTCGTCCAGCGTCTGCTTCATCCCGCCGGGGGCGGCCAGGTCGTGCCCGGCGGCGAAGACGTGGCAGGTGTCGAGGCAGACGCCGAGCTTCGGGTGCCGGTCCAGCGCCTCGAAGTACGGGCCGAGGTCTTCGACCAGCGCGCACAGCGACGTGCCCTGCCCGGCGGTCGGCTCCAGCAGGAGCAGCGGGTCGTCGTCCCGCGTCAGCTCGTCCAGCAACGGCAGCATCCGCTCCCGCACCTGCGCCATAGCCGTCGCGCGCGCCCGCCCGCCGGTCGCCGAACCGGTGTGCACGACGACCCCGAGCGCCCCGATGTCCCGTCCGCGACGGAGCGAATGCCGCAGCGAATCGACGGAGCGGGTGGCGGTGGCCTCGGTGTGCGAACCGAAGTTGATCAGGTACGGCGCGTGGATATACACCGGCACGGTCTGCTCGGCGCACCCGGCGCGGAACGCCTCGTCCTGCGCCGGGGTGCCGGGCGGCGTGGCCCAGCCGCGCGGATTGGCGACGAAGACCTGCACGGCTTCGGCGCCGATCTTTTGGGCGTGCGGGAGGCCGGTGGCGGCGAGGCCACCGGCGACGCGGATGTGCCCGCCGATGGGGTTGCGACTGCGGTACGTACTCACCCCTCCAGCATCCCAGCTTGGCCGGGGGCCTCAGTCAGGAGTGGCCAGGGTCGCGGAAGCACCGGGAGTACACGGCGAAGGAGATGAGCGGGTCATCGCCTTCGTCCCGCTTCCTCCAGGTTGCATCCAACTGCACGTGCGTTTTGGTGTGTACGGCTAGAATTCTCCGATTTCGATTCTTGCTGGTGTCCGGGCCGTCCTCCACGACTTTCCACCCCTGCTGCGGCAATTGGACCGCAAGGTTATTCATGCCCTTCTCAAGGGTCTTGTTATCAACGTCGTAAATGGACCAGGGGTGCCGAACAACGCGATATTTTTTGGTGTTGCCGTCGCCTACGTCGCAGGGGCTGGCCATCGGGGCAAGGTCGGTCACCTTTCCCTTGATTTTCAGCGCCTCAAGCAGCCTGCTGGAGAGCGTGCCGACTTCCTCTTCTACTGCTCGACTCTTGCGAACCTGTGGTTCGTAATCCAGTCCGCTCGACTTTTCGTCCATCGAGGAACACCCCGCCGTCAGCATGAGGGCGCTCAGTAGCGCCAGGCTTGTGTAAACCTTCCTTCCGCGCGACAGGGTCACTCGCGGGCCTCCTGTTTCAGTCCAACTTCGTCGTACTCGCGCACAATGACGCTTGCTTGATTTGTCAAACTGTCTGAGGCCTCGCCGCCCTTGTAATCCCAGTAGCCACCGTGGCCCTCGGTGTCCGTTTTCATGACATTGCCGCCGAACTCTGAATCCGAGGGGACGATCCTGTCCTCACCAAGGCCGACCGACTTGCCCAAGCCTGGTACAGGGTCATCCGGGGAGGCCATAGCCCAGAAGTGTTTGGGATCGAGGCCCATGTCGCCGGGCGACTGTGCCTGCACACCAGGGCTGGCTACCGTCATCACGTCATCCACCGGCAGGGGATCGACCTTGGCGGCGTCACCCATGACCGTAGTGCCGTAGCTGTGGCCCATGAGCGTACTGTGGCCCTTTTCTCCCGTGGCCGTCTCGTGTGCCGCAGCATTGCCGTCGAGGAAGTGTCGGAGGCGGGGAGCCCCTTCAGTCGCTTGTTTATCAGACATGGCTTCGGGTAGAACGTCGTGTTCGATCATGGGTTGCACTGAGCGTGGCGAGTTGTAGTCGAACCAGGTGATCGTCGACACGGAATCTTTGGGGCGCAGGGTAGAACTCTCCCGCCACAACCTCTCACTCTTATCCAGCTCGTCTTCGATATTGGTCTGGTCCGTCAACGAGCCCGGTACATACGTTGCGGTGTGGTCGGCGGTATCCGGATTGCCGTTGGCGATGATGACCTTTCCGTCGCTATTCGCAAAGGGGTCGAATCCGAGGAGATATGCCTCGGGAAGGTTGTTCGTCCCCGTCCTCTCGAAGCGCCTCTCGATGTTGTCCATACCGGCCAACGCTTTGTCCAGCTGCTTGGCTCGATCCTCGTGTTTGTGGTGCCAGGCGAGCCATTCATCGGTGTATACTGCCTCGACCTTGGGACCGAGATTCTTGAACTTCGTCGGCTCCGCTGGGATCGCATCCCGCTCCGTCTGGTACTGGGCACGTGCCTCGCTCAGTACGGTGCGGTTCGCCTCGTCGCGCACTTCGGCGGGAAGCCCGTCCGTCTTGCCCAAGCCAGCTGGGTCCACGGCGATCAGAGCGTTCTGTTGGTCTTTGGACAGGCCCTTCCACCACGTGGCGGTCAACTTCGGATCGCCGTTCTTGGGCCGGTCCTTGATGGCGTCCAGGTAGTCCTTCGCGCCCGTGCGAACGCCCCTGGTGTCCTTCGTGGCATCAACCCAGTCGTCGGCGGAGACCGTCAGATCGTCGTCGGCCTTCAGTGACCGCAGCTTCGGAGCCCATAGCTCGTCGGCCTCCGTTGCCTCCTGGAGGGCCTGGGCGATGCGGTTGGCGCACTCCAGGGCCCGGGCGTGGTGCGGGTTGGGGTCGAAGTTGGCTGCCTGCCGGGCGACGGACTTGGCCGTATCCGACGAATCACCGGCGTCTGCGATTCCGGAGACCTTGCCGCCCTCGCCCTTCTCGCCTCCTGCCGGATAGCTCACCGAGCCATCCGCGTTCACCGTGAGCTTTTGCTCATGCGCATCCGCCACGGCGGAGTCGAGCTTGGTCTTCGCTTCCCGGAAGTCGCTCGCCATGGCGTTCAGCGCCGTACTGGCGAGACCGCACTCAACCTGGATGTAATGGAAGTTCTGGCCTAATTTCCGAAGCTGAGTGAGGGCTGCCGAAGCGGCCTCGCCCTCCAGGGCCGCCTGCATCTTGCCCGCGATTCGCCGCTCGACGCTCTCCCTGGCTTAGTCGGCCATGTTGCTGACGGACTGATAGCCGTTGGCGGCGTCCTCGAACTCCGACGGCTTGAGGGACTTGAGGGTCGCGTAGTCCACTGCTCCGCGTCACCTGCCCCGGCTCTCGCCGCCGACCGGCTTGGTGTCCCCGTATCGGCCATCCAGCCGGTCGAAGGTGTGCTTGGTGGCCTCGTCCTTCTGGTGGTGACCATCCCCGGCCTTCTCAAGCCGGTCCTGGAGCGTGCCGCATTTGCCGCTCACGCCCTTCAGGTAGCGCGTCCAGGAGTGGTACAGCTCCCGCTGGGCAGCCCCGGTCTTGCTGCCCGCACCGAGGCCCCTCTGTTCCTCCTCCAGCTTCGTGAGGGCGGTCCTGATGTTTCCCCGAAGCTTGCCGACGTCCCGGCCCGCTGCCGTCCACGCGTCGCGGTCGGACTTCAGCCTTCCCCACTCGGCGTCGAACGTCGCCATGCGCTCCCCCTCTGTCGCGTCGCCACGACTCACAGTGATCAAAGGTGTGAGTGTAGGGAAACCGGATGGGACGCCTCTATGCGTACATATCTGCGGGTACACACACGATTGAGGAGCGGGGGACGGGGCAGCGCCCCGGTTCGGGAAGGGGCGGGGTGGGGGACAGGGCCCGCAGGGCTAGAAGACGCCGCCCTTTACCGTGATCGTGATCTCGCTTCCCTTCGGCGCCTTGTCGCCGCCCGACACCGACTGGTCCTTCACCTCGTCGCCCGGGAACAGCAGCGGCTTGTCGACCTTCACCGTGAAGCCGAGGTCTTCCAGCTCCCGCTTCGCGTCATCCGTGCTGAGGCCCTTCACATCCGGGACCTCGATCATCTGCTGGCCCTTGGAGAGCGTGAGGGTCACCGTGTCGCCCTTGGCGCCGTCGGTTTCGGCCTGCGGGGACTGGGCGGCGATCGTGCCGCGGTCCTCCTCCGAGAAGATCCGGCGCTCGGCGAACTTGACCTTGAAGCCCGCCTCGCGCAGCTCGGCGCGGGCGTCGGCCGGGGCGTCGCCGGTGAGGTCGGGGATCTCGATGGGCTCGCCCTTGCTGACCAGGATGTTCACGGGCGTGTCGGGACGGCGGACGGAGTCCGGGCCGGGGGTGGTGGAGACGACCGTGTTCTGCGGGGTCTCGTTGCGGAAGGTGCGGGTCACCTTGCCCACCCTCAGCCCCGCGTCGGCGATCTTCTGCCTGGCCTCGGTGAGCGGGCGGCCGACCACATTGGGCACCTCGGCCCGGGGCGGCCCCTGGGAGACGTGGATGGTGACGGTGCCGGTGGAGCGGATGCGTTCGCCGACGCCGGGCTTGGAGCTGATGACCTTGTTCTTGTCGACGACGTCGCTGTAATCCTGGACGACCTTCACGTCCAGACCGGCGCTCTCAAGCTTCTTCTCGGCGTCCGAACGCGTCATCTTCAGCACGGACGGCACATTGGTGAACTGCCCGGCGCTGATGTACCAGACCCCGGCGCCGATGCCGAGCGCCAGCAGCACGGCGGCGACGATCGTCACCACGCCGCGCCGCGGCATACGGCGGCGCGGGGCCGGGGCCGGGGGCTCCGGGGGGAGTTCCAGGCGGCTGGTGTGGTTCACCTCGTCCTGCGCCATGGCACCCGCCGGGCGCGGGATCACCGTCGTACGGGCTTCGGAGCCGTCGTCGGGCAGCGCGTGGGCCTGCGGCGGTACGGCGTCCAGCTGTACGTCGGTGAGCGCGGCCCGCGCTGTCCGCACCTGGCCGAGGAGGTCGACGGCGTCGGCCGGGCGCAGGGCGACATCGCGCGCGGTGGCGGAGGCGACCAGCGCGTCCAGCGCGGGCGCGACCTCGGGCGCGGCGACGGACGGGGGCGGGACGTCCTCGTGGAGGTGCTGGTAGAGGACCTGTGCCGGGGTGTCGCCGCCGTGCGGCTTGGACCCGGTGAGCATTTCGAAGAGGACCACACCGCACGCGTAGACATCGGCTCGCGTGTCGGCCGTACCGTGTTCGATCTGCTCGGGCGCGAGGTAGGAGACGGTGCCCAGGACGGATCCGGTCGAGGCGCTGGTGTTGGTGTCCACCGCCCGGACCAGGCCGAAGTCGGCGACCTTGACCCGGCCGTCGTCGCCGATCAGCACGTTCTCCGGCTTCATGTCGCGGTGGACGAAGCCCGCGCGGTGGGCGGCGCCGAGGGCGGCCAGGACCGGTTCCAGGATGTCGAGGGCGGCACGCGGCTGGAGGGCCCCGCGCTCGCGCAGGACGTCACGCAGGGTGCACCCGGCGACGTACTCCATGGCCAGGTAGACGTGCGGGCCGTCCGTGCCCTGGTCGTAGACGCCGACCACATTGGCGTGCGCGAGTCTGGCGATGGACTTGGCCTCGCGGATGAAGCGGTCCACGAAGGCGGCGTCCGAGGCGAGGCTCTGGTGCATCACCTTCAGGGCGAGAACGCGGTCGAGCCGCGTATCGACGGCCCGGTAGACCGTCGCCATCCCGCCGACGGCGATGCGCGCCTCAACGCGGTAGCGGCCGTCGAGCACCTGCCCGACCAGAGGGTCCTGGAGCGTCGTATCCACGAGAAGGCAGTCTACGAGCCGTCACGGCCGCTCCGGGCCGCCCGCCCCATCTCCGGTCCGTACTGCGACACAACGGTGACTTGGGCCTCAGTTGTGCGAGGCGGCGGCGAGCGCGGCCAGCTCCTCCAGGGCGGAGGTCCAGGCCAGGGCGGCGTACTCGGCGTGCCGGGCCTTGGCGTCGTCCGGGAGGTCGAGCACGCGGATGCCGGTCTCGGCGAGGCGGAGGCGGGTGCCCGCGCCCTCCGGGGAGAGCGTGAACTCGACCACGGTGGCCTGCCCGGGGCCGTCCGGCGCGCGGTCGGGCGCGTGGGCCAGCCGGAAGCGGAACAGGGCGTCGGGCACCGCCCGCTCGACCCGGCCGTGGAACTCCCCGTGCTCGTCCCAGCGGAAGCGGACGGTGCCGCCGGGGCGCGGCTCGATCTCGCAGCCGCCGGGGGCGTACCAGGTACGGATGTGCTCCGGCGTGGTCAGCACCCGCCAGACGCGGTCGATGGGAGCGGAGACGTATGTCTCACGTTCGATCCGGTCGGCCACGGGCACGGCTGTTGGTTTTGGCACGGTTGTCGGTTCGGGCACGGCTGTCGGTTCCCTCACGGCGACCACCTCCGCATTCCACGGTAGGCCTCCCCGGAAGGCGGCGTTACGCGAACGCGGGCCGCTCCGGGTCCAGCGCGGCCAGCCCCTCGCCCGGGGACGACGCCTCGGCGAAGTGGCGGCGGGGGATACGGCCCGCCCGGTGCGCGAGCCGCCCGGCGGCCACCGCGTGCCGCATCGCCGAGGCCATCAGCACCGGCTCCTGGGCGCGCGTCACGGCGGAGGCCAGCATGACCGCCGCGCACCCCAGCTCCATGGCGAGCGCCGCGTCGGACGCCGTGCCCGCGCCCGCGTCGAGGATCACCGGGACCTGGGCCCGCTCGGTGATCAGCTGGAAGTTGTGCGGGTTGCGGATGCCGAGGCCGGAGCCGATCGGCGAGCCCAGCGGCATGATCGCGGCGCAGCCGACGTCCTCCAGCTTCCGGGCCAGCACCGGGTCGTCATTGGTGTACGGCAGGACGGTGAAGCCGTCGTCCACCAGGGTCTCGGCGGCGTCCAGCGTCTCGATCGGGTCGGGGAGCAGGGTGCGCTCGTCGGCGATGACCTCCAGCTTCACCCAGTCGGTGCCCAGTGCCTCGCGGGCGAGCCGGGCGGTCAGCACGGCCTCCCCGGCGGTGAAGCAGCCAGCCGTGTTGGGCAGCGGGCGGATGCCGTGCCGGTTCAGTACGGACAGCACCGAGCCCTGCACGGCGGGGTCGAGGCGGCGCATCGCGACCGTGGTCAGCTCGGTGCCGGAGGCGATCAGCGAGCGCTCCATGATGTCCAGGCTGGGCGCGCCGCCCGTCCCCATGATCAGGCGGGAGCCGAAGGACGTACCGGCGATGGTGAGCGGATCGGCGTCGGTGAGGACCTGATCCAGCGTGGCAGGGTGCGTCATGGGGGGTCAGCCTCCTTGGACCGCGGTGAGGACCTCGACGCGATCACCGTCGCCGAGCGGGGTCGCGGGCCACTGGCCGCGCGGGACGACCGTCTCGTTGACGGCCGCGGCGACGCCCGAGGGCGCCTGGGTGAGGGTCGCGACGACCCCGTCGAGGGTGGTCCCGCCGGGCAGCTCGCGGGGCTCGCCGTTCACGGTGACGCTCAGGGTGACGGTCATGCGGTGTGCTCCTGTATAGCTGCTGGGGGAGTCGCGGCGGCTGGGGTGGCCGCGAAGCGCTTCGGCGAGAACGGCCGCGCCTCGGGCGGGAGTTCGCCGCCCGTCAGCGCCTCGGCCATGGCATCGCCGGTGATCGGGGTCAGCAGGACGCCGTTGCGGTAGTGGCCGGTGGCCAGCTGGAGGCCCGGCAGTTCGGTCGGGCCGAGCAGCGGGGCGTTGTCGGGGGAGCCGGGGCGGAGCCCGGCGAGGGTCTCGACGAGCGGCAGTTCGGTGATGCCGGGCACCAGCTCGTGCGCGTCGCGCAGCAGCTCGTACACCCCTCCCGCGGTGACCGTGGTGTCCCAGCCCAGCTCCTCGCTGGTCGCGCCGACGACCAGGTCGCCGTTCTCGCGCGGGACGAGGTAGACGTGCCCGCCGCGTACGACGGCCCGTACGGTCCGGGACAGGAAGGGCGCGTACGGGCCGGGTACCGACAGCCGCAGGACCTGGCCCTTGACGGGGCGTACGGGCGGCAGGACCGCCTCGGGGACGCCCGGGAGCCGCCCGCTGAGGCTGCCCGCGGCCAGCACGGTCTGCCCGGCGGTCAGGCGCGCGCCATCCGCCAGCTCGGCCCCGGTGGCCCGGTCGCCCTCCACTAGCAGCCGTTCCACGGCGGCCCGGTGGAGGTCCACTCCGGCGCGCTCGCACGCCGTCAGCAGCGCGGCCGCCAGCCGCCGCGGGTCGACCTGGTGGTCGCCGTCGACGCGCAGGCCCCCGCGCACGCCCGGCGCGAGCATCGGCTCCAGGCGTCGGCATTCGCGCCCCGTGAGCCACTGTGCGTCCAGACCGAGCCGCTGCTGGAAGGCGTGCAGCTCCCGCAGATGGGCGCGGTCGTCCGCGTCGAGCGCGACCGAGAGCGTGCCGCAGGTGCGGAAGGCCAGGTCATGGCCGCTCGCCTCCTCCAGCTCCGCCACGAAGGACGGATAGCGGCGCGCCGAGGCCAGATTCAGTCCGAGCAGGGTCTGCTCGCCGTAGTGCAGTTCGGTGACGGCCGCCAGCATCCCGGCCGCGACCCGGGCGGCCCCGCCGCCGGGCGCCGGGTCGGCGACGGCGGTGCGCAGGCCCCGCTGGGTCGCCCGCCAGGCCGTGACCAGGCCGATGATGCCGCCGCCGATGACGAGGACGTCGTACGGGGTAGCGCTGCCCTGGGGTGCTCGGGCTGTGTGATGTGGGGTGTGCATGGGCTGGTCGCCCCCTCCCTTCGCCGGCATGACCCGGATCAGGTTCGTACGGTCGGAGGCCGCGCCAGCCTCCCTCTCAGCCCGGTGCGCCCGGGCTCCCGCGAGTGCTCTGTCCCGCCACCCTAGTACGCGCCCCGAATCGGCCGGAAGGGAGCGTCCCGGGCGGCGCCGGGCATGAGGCCCCGTGTCCGCGATACGACAGGACGTCCGGCCCGTCGGGCTGTGCCCGAGATCTCGTCGTGCGCTCTCCGGTCCGCCCCACCTGCCGCAATACAGTGATCGTGTGAGCGATGAGACGACGAAGACGATGGCGTCCTCGGCGGGTGGCGGCGGACAGCGGGTGGTGATCGTCGGCGCGGGCATGGCGGGGGTGCAGACCGCCGTCGCGCTGCGTGAGCAGGGCTGGAGCGGGGAGATCCTGCTGCTGGGCGCCGAGCCCCACCAGCCGTACGACCGGCCGCCGCTGTCCAAGGCCGTACTGCTCGGCAAGGCCGAGGGGTCCGCGTTCGACGTGGACTTCGCCGCGCTCGGCATCGGGCTGCGGCTCGGCGTCGCCGTGACCGGGCTGGACGCGGCGGGGCGGACGGTCGCGACCGGGTCGGGCCCGATCCCGTACGACGTCCTGGTGATCGCCACCGGCGCCGAGCCGATCGCCCTGCCCGGCAGCGAGGGCGTGCCCGGTGTCCACCTCCTGCGGACCCTGGACGACGCCGAACGGCTGCGCCCGGTGCTCGCCCGGCAGGACGAGATCGTGGTGGTCGGGGCGGGCTGGATCGGCGCGGAGTTCGCGACCGCGGCCCGCGAGGCGGGCTGCGCGGTGACGGTCGTCGAGGCCGCGGACCGGCCGCTGGTGGGCGCCCTCCCGGCGGAGGTCGCGGCCCATATGACCGGCTGGTACGCGGACTACGGCGCCACCCTGGTCACCGGCGCCCGGGTGACCGGCATCGACCGGAACGGGCTCCAGCTCGGCGACGGCACCAGGCTGCGGGCCGGTGCGGTGGTCATCGGCATCGGCGCCCGGCCCGCGACCGGCTGGCTGGCCGGTTCGGGCATCGAACTCGCCGAGGACCGGTCCGTCGCCGCCGACGAGGGGCTGCGTACGTCGGCGCCCGATGTGTACGCGGTCGGCGACTGCGCGTCCTTCCCCTCCGCCCGCTACGGGACCCGGCTGCTCGTGCACCACTGGGACAACGCGCTCCAGGGGCCGCGGACGGTCGCCGCCAATGTGGTCGGCAGCCGCACCGCGCACTTCCCCGGCCAGGTCTACGACCCGGTGCCCTACTTCTGGTCCGAGCAGTTCGGGCGGTTCGTGCAGTACGCAGGACACCACTCGGACGCCGACGAACTGGTCTGGCGGGGCGACCCGGACGGCGCCGCCTGGTCGGTGTGCTGGCTGCGGGACGGGGCCCTGGTCGCCCTGCTGGCGGTCGGCCGTCCGCGCGATCTGGCCCAGGGCCGCAAGCTGATCGAACGCGGTGCCCGGCTGGACCGCACCCGGGCCACGGATCCCTCCGTTCCGCTGAAGTCGGCCGTTCTGTGACGGCCCCGGAGGGGCCCCGGAGGTCCGCTCGGCGGACGCCCGGCTACCCACTGTCAGTCCCAGATGGCAGGCTTGTCCTGTGACCGAGATTGACGCAAAGATCGATGCTCTCGTCCCCGCCTGGCTCACTCTCCCCGACGTCGCCGACCGGATCGGCGTCGAGGTGACGCGCGTGAGGCAGCTGGTCAAGGAGGGCCAGCTGATCGCGGTGCGCCGTGGCGAGAACCGGGTGCTCCAGGTGCCCGAGGACTTCGTCGGTGACGGAAAGGTCGTCAAGGGCCTCGTGGGCACCTTGACACTGCTCAAGGACGACGGCTTCAGCGACGAGGAGATGCTGGAGTGGCTCTTCACCCCTGACCCGAGCCTGCCGGGCACCCCGGCCCAGGCGCTGCGCGAGAATCGCGGGACGGAAGTGAAGCGGCGCGCGCAGGCGCTCGCCGTCTGACGCCGTCCGCCGTTTCCTGTCCGCCGTTTTCCGTCCGCCGTTTCCGAACCACCACCAGGCGTACGGGCCGGGCCGACCGCTGTCATCCGACGGCGGTCGCCCGTCCCGGCCCGTGCGCCGCACGACCCGGGGGGAAAGCCACCCATGACCGCACGCGAGCAGCTGGCCGACGCCCGCCTCTACCTGTGCACCGACGCGCGCAAGCGCCAGGGCGACCTGCCGGAGTTCCTGGACGCCGTGCTGGCCGCCGGGGTGGACATCGTCCAGCTGCGGGACAAGGGCATGGAGGCCGCCGAGGAGCTGGACCACCTCGCCGTCTTCGCCGACGCCTGCCGCCGCCACGGCAAGCTGCTCGCCGTCAACGACCGCGCCGACGTCGCCCACGCCACCGGCGCCGACGTGCTCCACCTGGGCCAGGGTGACCTGCCGGTCCCCGCGGCGCGCGCCATCCTCGGCGACGGCCCGCTGATCGGGCGCTCCACCCACGCCGAGGCCGAGGTCGACGCGGCCCTCGCCGAGCCCGGCGTGGACTACTTCTGCACCGGCCCCTGCTGGCCCACCCCCACCAAGCCGGGCCGCCACGCCCCCGGCCTCTCCCTGGTCCGGCACGCCGCCGCCCGGTGCCCGGCCCGGCCCTGGTTCGCGATCGGCGGCATCGACGCGTCGAACCTGGACCAGGTCCTGGAGGCGGGAGCGCGCCGGGTCGTCGTGGTGCGGGCCATCACCGAGGCCTCGGATCCGGCGGCGGCCACGGAAGCGCTGGCGAAGCGTGTGCGAGCGACAGATGTCTAGCAGGTGTCGGAGTTGAGCCCGGCTCGATATTTCCGTCCGCATTGCGGACAGGAGCCCGGCAAAACCCCCATAACCACGTTGCCGGGTGGGCTCCGACCACCCGGCTGGCTAACCTTCGCGTATGGCCCTAGGCACCGCTTCCACCAGGACTGATCGAGCCCTTACCGTGCGTGACCTGCTCGCGTCGGGTGAGCAATCGTATTCCTTCGAGTTCTTCGCCCCCAAAACGGACAAGGGGCAGCACACGCTGTGGAACGCCATCCGCCGACTGGAGGCTGTCTCACCGACCTTCGTCTCCGTGACGTACGGCGCGGGCGGCTCTTCCCGTGAGGGCACCGTCCGCGCCACCGAGCAGATCGCGACCGACACCACCCTGACCCCCGTCGCGCACCTGACCGCGGTCAACCACTCCCTCGCCGAACTGCGCAACATCATCGGCCAGTACGCCGGTGCCGGAATCCGGAACATGCTCGCCCTGCGCGGCGACCCGCCCGGAGACCCGATGGCCGACTGGGTCAAGCACCCCGACGGCATCACCTACGCCGCCGAGCTGGTCCGCCTGATCAAGGAGTCCGGGGACTTCTGCGTCGGTGTCGCCGCATTCCCCGAAATGCACCCGCGCTCGACGGACTGGGACACCGACATCCGTCACTTCGTCGACAAGTGCCGCGCGGGCGCCGACTTCGCGATCACCCAGATGTTCTTCTACCCGGAGGACTACCTGCGGCTGCGTGACCGGGTCGCGGCCTCGGGCTGTACGACACCGATCATCCCTGAGATCATGCCGGTCACGAACGTCAGGCAGATCGAGCGGTTCGCGCAGCTCAGCAACGCCGCCTTCCCGCCGGAGCTGGCCGAACGCATCCTGGCGGTGAAGGACGACGCGGCGGCTGTACGCTCGATCGGGATCGACTACGCCACAGAGCTGTGCGCGCGGTTGATGGCCGAGGAGATCCCCGGGCTTCACTTCATTACCCTGAACCACTCCACGGCGACGCTGGAAATCTACAAGAATCTGGGACTGCACCAGCGGTCCTGATACGGCGGCCGAGGGGCAGCCGCACTGAGAGGGGCGGGCATGGGCTGGACGGTCCTCTACATCGCTTTCGGCGTCGTGGCGCTGTGGCTGTTGGGAGAGGTACTGCTGCAGTACAAGGCGCGGCTGCGCTGGCGGCTGCTGGCCTTCGTCGGCTTTCTGGGCGTAGTGGTCGGGGTGCTGATCCCGGCGGTGGTGGTGATCGCGATCGGTGCGATCACCTTCGCGGTCGGCCAGACGTACGTCACCCTCTCCTTCCGCCAGGGCTTCGAGAAGGGCTGGGCCCTGGAAGGCCTCCCCGGGCTGCCGGGGCTGGGCCGTGGGCGCGAGCGCGACCCGCTGCCGGACGGTCCGGAGCCCGAACCGGCCCTGCGGATCTCGGACGTCGAGGACGTCCGGGTCGAGCGGCCCGAGCCGCCCACCTACCGGCCGGAGCCGATGCCGGACGACACCAGCGAGTACGGCGTCTACGAGGAGCCGTCCCCGTTCACCCCCGCCGGCGGCGGCTACGCGGACCCGAACGCGGGCTACAGCGCGTACGAGACGTACGCCGGTTACGGTACGCAGGACGCCCAGGGCGCCCCCGGCTTCCAGGACCAGCCGGGCTTCCAGGACTCTGCCTACGGTGACGTGGCCTACGGCCAGGGCCAGGACGTGTACGCGGACGCCGCGCAGTACGGCTACCAGGACCAGCAGGCGTACGCCGCGTACGGACAGGACCCGTACGCGGGCGCCTACGACGGCGCCTATGACCAGCAGGCCTACGCCCAGCAACAGCCCTACGCGCAGCAGCAGTACGCCGACCCGTACGCGGGCTACCAGCAGGACCCGTACGCCTTCGGCGGCGGCGACCACTACGCGGCGGACGCCTCGTACGGCTCGCCGCAGCAGTACATGCCGGGCGCCGACGCGATGGAGCCGGGCGGGCCCTGGGTCCCGCAGCAGCGCGAGGGCGACCTCCCGCCCGGGCAGCCGGGCCAGCCCGGCCAGCAGGATCAGCCCCCGTACCCCTACGACGACCAGCAGGGCTTCCAGCAGGGGTACGACGAGCAGTACCGCTTCTGACGCGCTCCGGTGCGTTCCGTCTGATGAGGGCCAGGACGGGCGCGGCTCACTGCGAGCCGCGCCAGTCCTGGCCTTCGACGATGAGGCCCGCCACCAGCGCACCCGACATTCCGGCGTGGGCCAGCCCGCCGCCCGGGTGGGACCAGCCGCCCGCCAGATAGAGGCCCGGGAGCCGGGTGAGGTTGGCGGGGCGCAGACAGCGGCCCTCGGCACCGGCCAGCGCCGGGCCCGGCACTCCGCCGCCCGCGACTCCGGTGTCCGAGGCGGTGTCCCGGGGGGTGCGCACCTCGCGCCACAGGATGCGGTCCCGCAGCTCCGGTATGGCCGCTTCGGCGGCCGTGACGAGCCGGTCCGCGCTCTCCTCGGCCGCCTTCCCGCCGGTCCAGTCGACCGGTCCGTGCGGGGCGACGACCGCGCTGAGGGTGACGGCCTCGTGGCCGTCGTCGGGGCGGGTCGCGGGGTCGTCCGGGCGCAGCACGGTCACCGTGGGGCGGGGACAGGACGTACGCAAGCCGCCACCCCCTTGGCCCGCTGAGAAGACGGCGGTCAGTTCCGCGTCGCGGTCCGGGGTGTGCACCACGGTCCGGTGCACCGCGCCCTCGGGTCGGCCGCCGCGCAGTGCCAGGAAGACCGTGAGGCGGCCGGGAGGGCCGCTGACGGGCCCCGGCCCGGGCGTGACGTCCTCGCCCTCCCGCCATGGCTCCTGGCCGCCGAGCAGGGCGGGCAGCAGCGCCGGGTCGATGCCCGCGACCACCGCGTCCGCCTCGGCGACCGTGCCGTCGGCCAGCTCGACCCCCGCCGCCCGGCCGTCCTTCTCGACGATGCCGGTGACCTCCGCCTCGAAGCGGAACTCCACCTTGCGCTTGCCGCAGCGCTCGTACAGCGCGTCGGCGAGCGCCCGCATCCCGCCGCCGACGTACCAGGTGCCGAAGGTCTGCTCCACATAGGGCAGCACGGTGGCGCTCGCGGGGGCGGTGCGCGGGTCCATGCCGTGCGCGAGGGCGTGGCTCTCCAGCAGGGCGGCGGCTCGCGGGTCGCCCAGCTCGCGCCGCGCCACCTCGGCCAGGGTGGGCAGCTGCGGTCGGCCGCCGCCGCGCGCGAAGAGCCCGCCGAACCAGCCGCGCCGCTCGGGGGGCGCGGCCGGATACGGATCGCCGCCCAGCACCCGCCAGTCGGTACGCAGCGGCTCCTCCAGCAACGGCCGGCGGGTGGCGTCCCACACCTCGCGCGCCCGGTTGACCAGATCGCTCCAGCGCTCGCCCGCGCCCGCGCCGAAGGCGCCGTCCAGCGCCTGGAGCACCCCGGCGCGCGACGCGTTGGGCAGCAGGACCTCCGTACCGTCGGCGAAGAGGTGCCGCGCCGCCGGGTCGACCTGGGTGAGCTGGACCGTCTGCTCCAGGGACTCCTTGCCGGTCTTCATGAACAGGTCCCGGTAGACGGCGGGCAGCCGCAGCAGCCCCGGGCCCGTGTCGAAGCGGAACCCGTCCCGCTCGAACAGCCCGACCCCGCCGCCATGGGCCGGCCCGCGCTCGTACACCACCACCCGGTGGCCCGCGACGGCCAGCCGGGCGGCAGCCGCCATGGCGCCCATCCCAGCGCCGATCACCGCAATCCGTGCCATGCCAGTGACTTTATCCGGCCCCACCGACAGCCCCGCGCCCGTCCCCAGGCACTGAGTACCCGTACCTAGTCGGCGAGATGAGTAGGCGCGCGGATGGGCGGCCGCCCCCGCAAACGAGAGAGTGGTGCACACGGAAGGACGCGGACCGGACCGCCGACACGGGGCGGCGGAACGGCACGGTGCCCTTCCGGACGGGGGAGCCGCCGGGGAATACGCCCCGGGGGCTCTCACGGGGGAAAACGGGGGAAGTACGGGGGAGTACGGGGGGAGGCGCTGTTCCGCGGCGGGTCGATGGGGGTCGAACCGCTCCGGAACAGCGCCTTCTGTTTTCGTACGGGTCAGCCCGGAGCGGGTGCCCCCTTGGCCAGGGCTCCCCCTACCCGACCTTGCAGCAGTCGGGACAGGGCGGCATGGACGTCGTCCAGCGACCGCTCCGGCTGATAGGACTGCCAGTCGAGCGCGGCCACCAGCACCATCCCGAACAGCGCGGAGGCGGTCAGCGGGATGTCGATGTCGTCGCTCAGCTCCCGCGCGGCGACCCCGGCCCGCAGCTCGGTCTCGATCACCGTTATGGCCTGCTGCCTGACCATCATCAGGGTCGACTGCCAGGCCCGGTTGGTGCGCCACAGCTCCGCCACGTACAGCTGGGTCAGCGCCGGATAGCGGGAGATGAAGTCCAGCCCGGCCCGGACCATGGCGTCCAGCGCGTCCACATGGCTGCCGCCGCGCTCGGCGTTCTCGTCGGCGGCGCTCTGGAGCGAGGCGGTGAGCAGCTCGACGCCGTGCCGCAGCAGCTCCTCGAAGAGCACGGTCTTCGACGCGAAGTTGTAGTAGACCGTGCCCTTGGCCACCCCGGCCCGCTCGGCGATCTCGTCCACGGTGGTGGAGGAGAAGCCCTGTTCGGCGATGAGGGTGACCGCTGCTTCGAAGAGTTTCTGCCGGGTGCCCTGGCGGCGCGTGCTGCTGCTGTCCATGGCGCCGATTCTGCCCGCTGGCCGAGTGGTCCCGCTCACAGGGACAGCTCGGGGTGCAGCCGGTCGACCGACCACACCTGCCTGCGCCGCGCCGACCACGCGGTGAGCGCGAGCGCGGCCGCGCCGAAGCCGAGCAGCACCCCGCAGCCGACCCACACCGGGCCGAGCCCGCCGCCCGTGATGAGCCGCCGCAGCCCGTCCACGACGTAGCTCATCGGCAGGAACGGATGGATGGCGCCGAAGAACCCGGGGCTCGTCTGCACCGGATAGGTGCCGCCCGCCGAGGTCAGCTGGAGCATCAGCAGCGCCAGGACGAGGATCCGCCCGGCCGGTCCGAAGCGCGCGTTCAGCCACTGCACGATCGCCGCGAAACAGGCGGCCACCAGCATCAGGAAGCCGACCGTGCCCGCGGCCCGCACCATCTCCAGCCCCACCGCCCAGTGCAGCACGGCCATCAGGGCGACCGTCTGCAGCGCTCCGATCGCGGCGACCGGCAGCCATCCGGCGAGCGCGACGCGCCAGGAGGAGGCGCCCGCGGCGACCGCCCGGGCGTTGAGCGGCGGGATGAGCATGTAGGCGACCATCGCGCCGACCCACAGGGACAGCGGGATGAAGCACGGGGCGAAGCCGGTGCCGTAGTTGGGCGCCTTGTGCAGCGCCTGGTCGACGAGCTGGACGGGGTCCGCCATCACCCCCGTACGGGCGTCCCGGTCGTGCTTGTCGTAGGCGGGGATCTTCGCGGCGCCGTCGTGCAGCCCGCCGGAGAGCGTGCCGGAGCCGTCGGCCAGCTTGACCAGACCGCCCTTCAGGGAAGTCGACCCGGTGCGCAGCTTCCCGACCCCGCTGTCCAGGGTGGACGCCGCGGAACCGGCCGTGGTCAGCCCGCTGTGCAGCTTGCCCGCGCCCTTGGCGACCTTGTGCGCCCCGGAGTTGAGGGCGTTGACCTTCTTGACGGCGGAGTCGAGGTCGGTGCCCAGGTGCGGGGCGCGGTCGGCGAGCAGCCGGGCCTTGTCGTGCAGATCGTTCAAGTCGGCCGTGAGGGTGTCGAGTCGGCCGGTGTTGTCCCGCACGAGCTTATTGACGTCCTCGGCCACATCGGCGGCGCGATCGGCCGCCCCTACCGCCTTCTTCAGCGCCGGGCAGTCGGGGGCGATGGCCACCGCGCCCTCGCAGCGGGTCCGGTAGTCGGCGGCCAGCTCGTCGGACGCCTCGCGGGCGTCCGTGGCGGCGGTGGAGGCCTCGTCGGGGAGGTCGTCCAGGTCGTCGGACGCCCGCTGGGAGGCGTCCGCGACCAGCCGGGCGACGTCGCCGATCTCCTTGCCGTGCTTCTTGAGGAACGGACCGGCCTTGTCCGACACGTCGTTCACCGTGTCGGCCAGGGACTGGGTGCCGTCGGCGACGCCGCCCGCGCCCGTCCGCAGCGTCCCGGCGCCCTTGTTGAGCTTGATCAGCCCGGACTTCAGGCCCTGGCTGCCCTTCTTCGCCGTGCCCAGGCCCTTGGCGAGGTCACCCGCGGCGGTCCTGGCCTTGCCGATGCCGCGTCCGAGGTCGTCGGCGCCCTTGGCGGCCTTCACGGTCCGTCCGTGGATGTCGGCGAAGGACACGAAGATGTTGTCGTAGAAGCCCCGGGACGCCTTGGTGGAGGCCGCCGCGCGCACCTCGGAGAAGACGCTGCGGGAGATCTGGCCGACGATGTAGTTGTTGGCGTCGTTGGTGCGCACCCTGAGGGCGCCGGTCTCCGGGCTCTTGCCGGAGCTGGAGGCGATCCGCTCGCTGAAGTCCTCGGGCACGGTGAGCGACAGGTAGTACGTGCCGTTCTCGACGCCCTCGCGCGCCTCGGCGGCGCTGGTGCGGTGCCAGTCGAAGGTCTTGCTGCCGAGCAGCTTCTCGGTGAGGTCGTCGCCCGCGGTGAGGTGCTTGCCCTTCGCGGTGGCGCCGTCGTCGGAGTTGACGAGCGCCACCGGGATCTTGTCGAGCTTGCCGTACGGATCCCAGAACGACCACAGATAGAGCGCGCCGTACAGCAGGGGCAGCAGGAGCAGGGCGGCGAGCGCCGCCCGGGGGAGCTTCCCCCTGCCGAACCGCTTCAGCTCAAGCGCGGCCAGTTTCGGTGAGCGCATCCGCCGCCTCCTCCTCGTCGTCGTGCTTGTCCCCAGCGGTGGTGGACACCGCCACGGCGTCTTCCGGGGCCTGGCTGCACACCGCGAGGACCGTGGTGCCGTCCTCGGCGAGCCCCCGCAGCAGCGCCCAGGCCCGCTCGCGCTCGGCGTCCGAGAGCTTCAGGTCGGTGTCGTCCACGGCCAGCAACCGAGGCCGGGAGATCAGCGCGAGCGCCACCGACAGCCGCAGCGCCTCCAGCCGCTCCAGGTCCCGTACGGCCGTACGAGGCCCCTTGGGCAGCGCCGCCAGGTCCAGCCCCGCCGCCGTGAGGGCCGCCTCGATCGCGGCCCGGGAGGCGGCGGCACGCTCCCGGCGCGGCCGCAGCAGCCCGCGCGGCGAGTCCCCGAACCGGCGCTGCAGCAGGGCCCGCTCGCGCAGATGCTCGGCGACCGTCAGCGCAGGTTCGAGTTCGCTGACGCCCGGCACATGGGCGAGCGCGCTGATCCGGCGGATCCGGCGCATCTCCTGGGAGACCCGGAAGCCGCCGATGGCGGCCTCCCCGGCGGTGGGGCGCATCCGGCCGGTGAGCGTGAGCAGCAGACAGGTGCGGCCGGAGCCCGAGGGCCCCTCGACCGCGATCAGCGACCCGGGGGCAGCGGCGACGTCGACGTCGCGATACGCCCAGCCGTGTGAGCCCTTGACGCCGAGTCCGCGGGCCGTCACCGCCGCTCCGGCGACCCCGTCCGGGGTGCCCGTCACGAGAACCACTCCCTGCGTGAATCATCAACTTTTTGAACTGACCAGTCAGTTCAAATCAGTATGGGGGATCACGGAGCGGGCGCCCATGCCGGGGGTGGGGCGAGAGGTGAAAGGTGCAGGTCAGGGCCGATTGTCAGTGGGGTGTCCCACGATGGGTCCATACGGCGGCCGCTCTGTCGCAGACCCGGCCGCTACGCGACGACAGGAGGTTCGTCATGGCCAGTACCGCCGCAGAGCGCCGGCACCGTGCCGCCGCCCCTGCCCCTTCGCCTGAGGGCCCTTCGTCGACCGGCCCCGCGAGCGACGTCCACCCCGTTCTCCGCCGCTCCGCCGCCCCGCCCGCCGCACTCGACCTGCTCTCCCAGGCCCACCGGGGGTTGGAGGAGGCCGCCGGGCTGGAGACCGCCAATGAGCGGTTCGCCACCGCGCATCTGGCGGCCCTGCGCGCGGCGGCCGCCGTGCTCGCCGTGCGGGGGCGCCCCGAGACCTCGGCCCGGCGCCGCGCCCGCATCCGCAGCACCTGGGAGGTGCTCCCGGAGATCGCCCCCGAACTGACCGAGTGGAGCGCCCTGTTCGCCTCCGGCGCCGAGCGTCGGGCCCGCGCCGAGGCCGGTATACAGTCCGCGGCCACCTGCCGTGACGCGGACGATCTGCTGCGCGCCGCCGCCATGTTCCTGCGGCTGGTCGAACGGATGCTGGTGCTCCAGCCCACGCTGCCCCGGCAGAGCCCGGCGGCGGACGGCGAGCCGGGCAGCTGAAACCACCACGGGACCGGCCCGGGCGGCGGAGGCAATAGGCTGGGACCGACGTCAGTAACCCGTCGTCGCCGCCCCCGGCGGTGACGACACCGCGCCGAGGAGCCACCCGCCGTGTCAGACCCGCAGCGCCCCCGTGCGTCCCTCCGTACCGCCGTGGTCTGGGAGGTCCTGAAAGACGCCCTGGAACGGCGGACCAAGGCCGTGGGCGGGGCACGCGGGGCGCTCGACGTGCTCGACACCGGGGGCGGCAGCGGCAACTTCGCCGTGCCGGTGGCCCAGCTGGGCCACCGCGTGACGGTCGTCGACCCCAGCCCCAACGCCCTGTTCGCGCTGGAGCGGCGGGCCGCCGAGGCCGGGGTCGCCGACCGGGTGCGCGGTGTCCAGGGCGACGCCCACGGCCTGTTCGACGTGGTCGAGCGCGGCGGCTACGACGTGGTCCTGTGCCATGGCGTGCTGGAGTACGTGGACGACCCCGCCGAGGGCCTGCGGAACGCGGCGGACGCGCTGCGCCCGGCCGGAACCCTCAGCGTGCTCGCCGCCGGGCTGGGCGGCGCCGTGCTCGCCCGCGCCCTGGCCGGTCACTTCACCGAGGCCCGGCAAGCGCTTACCGGGCCGGATGGCCGCTGGGGCGAGGGCGACCCCGTACCGCGCCGCTTCACCGCCGACCAGCTGTCCGGGCTGGTGGCCGCGGCTGGGCTGGAGATCGCCGCGGTGCACGGCGTACGGGTCTTCGCCGACCTGGTGCCCGGCGTGCTGGTCGACACCGAGCCCGGCGCCCTCGACGCGCTGCTGAAGCTGGAGGAGGCGGCCGCCGAGCTGCCCGCGTTCCATTCGGTCGCCACCCAGCTGCACGTCCTCGCCGAGCGCGACTGACGGTCCCGTCGTCCGCACACCGTTCCCGTTCCATTCCGTGAGGGATGGCGCAGGTGGAGTAGGCCACAGGGCACCCGCTGGGCCGTCCGGCCCCGTATGATCGGGGTACACCGTCCGGCATGGCGAATCGGCGGGAGGGGAATGGACGTCTCAGCGTCAACTTTCGTCACACACGTAACGGTGGGCGAATTGGCGTTGAGGGGCGGGTTTCACGGGGGCGATTCCCTGCCTATCCTGAAAGGGCCGCACCCCGGTCGCCCCCCGCGACCGACGAGTAGGAGGACTCCGTGCCGCTCTCGGAGCACGAGCAGCGCATGCTCGAGCAAATGGAGCGAGCGTTGTACGCCGAAGATCCCAAGTTCGCGACAACGCTTGAGGGAAGCGGCCTGCGCACGTACACCCGGCGACGGGTATACCAGGCGGTCGCGGGATTTCTGGTCGGCATCGCGCTCCTCATGGTCGGAGTGATCGTTCCGCAGATCTGGATCAGCGTGGTGGGATTCCTCGTCATGCTGGGATGTGCGGTGCTCGCCGTGACGGGCTGGCGCAAGGCGCCCAAACCAGGTGAGGCACAGCGGGCCGGCGGGGCCGGACAGCCCAGCCGTCAGGGCCGCCAGCGCCGTTCCATGATGGACCGCATCGAAGAGCGGTGGCAGCGCCGCCGCGATGAGCAGGGTCACTGATACCGGTAGATTCACAGGCTGAGAACTCACGGGTGAGGGGCGGTCGCCACAGGCGACCG
>NZ_JBHWJI010000082.1:0-34187 GCF_042731515.1 Streptomyces sp. NPDC059850 | reverse complement strand
CGGCGGCGCACCCCTGACCGTCGTCCGCCAGTACATCGAGAACCAGAAGCGCCCCCTCTGACCACCACACCGGAGGTGCAGCGAACTCCGGCGCTTCGCGCCTCCGGGACGAGGATGCGCTTCACCTCCGCCCTAAAGGACGGAGCACTGCGCAAGATCAGAGATAGAGCCGCCTGCCGGGTTCGGTGAGGGCGAGGTGGCGCGTGGTGCGTTCGACCAGCGTGGTGCCGAGGCGGCTCTCCAGCTGGTTGAGGGTGCGGGACAGCGCGGGCTGGCTGATGTGCAACGAAGCGGCGGCGTCGGTGATCGTACCCTCGTCCCCGATGGCGGTCAGGGCCCGCAGATGGCGCAGCTCGACATTCATAACCCTGAAGCATAAGTGCGGACCAGAAGGTATTTCCCTCCCCTGGTAAGCCCCACATAGCGTCATCGGCATGAGGATTCTGCTGATTGGGGCCACCGGCCAGCTCGGTACGGCCGTTCACGAGACACTGACCGCCCGTGGCCACGAGGTCATCACCGTGGGGCGGACCGGCGGCGATCTGCGGTACGACATCGCGGAGCCCGCCCAGGTCGCCGAGATGTACGTACAGGCCGGGGCGGTGGACGCGGTGGCCGGGACCGCCGGGGACGTGCCGTTCAAGTCGGTCGCCGAGATGGCGCCCACGGACTATCTGTCCGCCTTCTACGGCAAGGTGCTGAGCCAGATCGAGCTGGTGCGGCAGGGGGTGTCGCGGATCGCGGAGCGGGGTTCGTTCACGCTGATCACGGGGATTCTGGGGGGTGACCCCATCCCGAGGAGCAGCGCGGCGGCCATGGCGAACGGCGCGGTCGAGGCGTTCGTCCGCGCGGCGGCCATCGAGATCGCGCCGCAGCGGATCAACGCCGTCAGTCCGTCGGTGTTCACGGAGTCCCTGCCGAAGTACGGGGACTTCTTCCCGGGGATCCCGGCCGTGGACCTGGCCCAGGTGACGCAGGCGTACGTCCGCTCCATCGAGGGCGCCAACACCGGGCGGATCTTCAGCGTGGTGTAGCGGAACGCGGCTGTTAGGGTGGCCGTCATGTCCAGTCCCGAGGCATCCAGGCTCTAGCCACCGGTCGTTCGGTGGCGTTTCCACTAAACCGGATTACCGGTCTCCGCAGTTCTCTCCGTCTTTCATGCCGGTGTGTGGAGTCTTCATGCCTTTTGCCATCTATGTCCTCGGACTGGCGGTCTTCGCCCAAGGGACATCCGAGTTCATGCTGTCCGGTCTGGTGCCGGACATCGCCAGTGATCTGAATGTGTCCATCCCCGCTGCGGGCGCGCTGACGTCGGCGTTCGCGGTGGGGATGATCGTGGGGGCGCCGCTGATGGCGGTCCTCAGTATGCGGTGGCCGCAGCGGCGGGCGCTGCTGGTGTTTCTGACGGCTTTCCTGGCCGTCCACGTCGTCGGTGCCGTCACCACCAGCTTCGGTGTCCTGCTGGCCACCCGGGTGTTCGGGGCGCTGGCCAATGCCGGGTTCCTGGCCGTGGGGCTCGCGGCGGCGACCGGGATGGTGCCGGCCGGGGCCAAGGGGCGGGCCACGTCCGCGCTGCTGGGCGGGGTCACGCTCGCGTGCGTCGCCGGGGTTCCGGCCGGGGCGCTGCTGGGGCAGGTCTGGGGGTGGCGTTCGGCGTTCTGGGCGGTGGCGCTCGTCTCCGTACCGGCCCTGTTCGCCATCGTACGGTCGGTGCCGCATACCGACCGGGTAGAGGCGCCGAGCGCACGCGGTGAGCTGCGCGCGCTGCGCAGCCCCCGGCTGCTGGTGACGCTGGGGCTGGGGACACTCGTAAACGCCGCGACGTTCTGCACGTTCACTTACCTCACGCCGCTCATCACGAACGTGAGCGGCTTCGGAGAGTCCTGGGTGCCCGCCGTGCTGGCGCTCTTCGGGCTCGGGTCGTTCGCCGGGGTGACCGTGGCCGGGCGGTGGTCGGACGCGCGGCCGATGCTGGTTCTGGTGCCGGGCGGGATCGCCCTGCTCGTCGGCTGGCTTCTGCTGTCGGTGGGCGCGGACCGGCCGGGGGTGGCGGTCGTGCTGGTGCTCGTACAGGGGATGCTGTCGTTCGGTGTCGGCTCCACGCTGATCACGCGGGCGCTGTACGCGGCGGCCGAAGCGCCCGCGCTGGGCGGGGCGTTCGCGACCGCCGCCCTCAACGTGGGGGCGGCGGTCGGTCCGGCCCTCGGCGGGCTCACCCTGGGCGCGGGCCTGGGCTACCGTTCGCCGGTCTGGGTGAGCGCGCTGCTGGTGGCCCTGGCCATCGTCGTGGCGGGCGTGGCCTGTCCGGCCTTGGCTAGCCGCCGCGGACGATGAGGAACAGGAACCACAGGATGGGCAGCAGCGCCACGTACGCCGCGGCCCGGTCTTCCCCCGGCACCTGAGCCAGCCGCCGACCGCCCCCGGTCGGTACCGGCCGCCGTCGGTACCGGCCGAGGCGGCGTGGGGCCACCAGCGCCGCTATCTGCTGGCTCCACGCCGTGAAACGGCGACCCCCACGCGGCCCCGGCCAGCCGAGGCGTCCCGGCCCCTCGATCCCGCTCCCCTGGACGCCACTGGTTACTGACCTTGAACGCGTGGTGTCGTCATGGTGACTCGCTCGACGCGCAGGTCGTGCGAGCTTCGGTCTCCCGGTCGAAGGGGATGGTCGAAACATGGCCTCGATGTTCGCCACGGCGCTGGGTCCCGGGCGCAGCGCTGTGGCACGGAGCGGTGCGAGGCTGCTGGTGACGCTCAAGGTCCTGCCGCTTGCCACCGAGGCGACCTGTAGGAGGGGCGAGTAGGCGGTCTCGGTGTACGAGTCTCGCCCGCTGCGGATGCGTTGTGGAGGATCCGTCGATGTGTGGGTGAACCGTTTGCGCGGTGGATCCGTGGCGCCTGGTGTTGGAGGGGGCGTCTGGTGTTGGACCTCAGCTCAGCCCTCGCAGCAAGGCTCCTCGTCGACGAACAATCCGACGATTAACAAGAGACGGAGGTGAGCGCTCGGTTGGAGTGGCGAGGCGCCGACGTACGCGGCCCGTGACGCGCGGCCGTCCGTGAGTCGCTGGAGGCCGGTGGGTCGGTCGACGATGAGAGTGTGGACCGGCTCGTCCTCCCGTTGGTCGAAAAGCCGCAACATTCGCCCTGCTCACGGCCGAAGAAGCAGACTGCCGCCAACGACTTCAGACCGGCAGGGGTCGCCAACAGAATGGGTGACACACTGCGAGAACTTCACTCGCGCCCCTCCTGCTGATGAACGAAGAAGGTTCTTTTACCATGTGCGCCAACCACCTCCGTGGCTCCCTCGTCCGCACCTTCGCCACCGTGGGTCTGCTCGTGACTGGGGCCCTTCTGGCAACGGGGTGCCAGTCGTCCGACGCCACGCCCCCCGACAAATCCGTCAATGGCACGTTCACCGGCGAGCTGTCCTCCCCCACCCCCGGTACGTACACCGTCAAAAACAAGACGTTTCATGTCACCGACGACACAAAGATGACCGGATACGGCATCATGTGCGTCCCTGCCGAAGGCAAGACCTCCAGAGCCTGCACCCCTGGTCAGCTACAGGCCGCAGTCGACGACGACTTGGTCATCGCCCAGGTCACCATCGTCGACGGCGTCGCCACCCGCATGATCGAAAAGTAGGCCCCGCCAACGCCCGGAGGGGGCGAGGACAGACGGCGCGCAGGCACACGGCCCCCAGTCATCGGGAACTCATGGCTGCACGATGACGAGGTACAGGAACCAGAGGATGGGCACCAGCGCCACGTACGACACCGGGCGCTGAAGCACGGACTTCCCGGGGGCGGGGCGCGTCCCGTACATCGCGGGCCCCGGCTCCGGGAGCTTGTTGAGCTTCCCGCGCACCACCACGTTGTGGATGACCGTGTACGGATTGAAGATCACCGCGGAGAACGGGCTCCACCAGCCCTGCCACAGCGTGTTGGTGGTCGCCTCCCGGCGCAGCGCCGTACCGCAGGTCCGGCAGAACGGCCCCTCCCACTTCTTGAACCGCATCATCAGCAGCAGCCCGACATGGCTGCGGATGGTGACCTGGGCGGCGGGCTGCGCCGCGCAGATCCGACAGGCGGGCACCCCCGGCACCCCGGCCGGCTGCTGGCCGTAACCGGGCGTCTGGTGTGGCTGGTTGTAGCCGGGGGCCGGTTGCGGATGCCCGTACGGCGCTTGGGGCGGCGCGGCGAACGGATTCCCCTGGGACGGTGCGGCGGCGTACGGGTTCCCCGGCGGCGGGGGCGGCATCGACATGGGATTCCTTAGCAAGAATGGCCTGTTCAGCGATCATACGATCCCGAAACCTGTGAATTTCACCGGCCTTTGAACCATCTCCCGCTCCCGCCCGTACCCCTGTGCACCGGAGCCCATAGGAAGGGGACGGGCCGTGACGACGCTTTTGAACAGCCGGGCCGGTCGGAGGCTGGCCTTGCGCCAGATTCGGCCACGGCGGTCCCCCGCCGTGCCGCTGGTGCTGTTGAGCTGGGCGGGGGCGGCTGCGGTGCTGTCCCTGTGGTGGATGAACACCCCGAACGTCACCGGCAACGCCGCCTGGTTGAACGGCGCGGGGCGGCTGAGCGGGCTGCTCGCCGGGTACGTGCTGGCGCTGGTGGTGCTGCAGATGGCGCGGGTGCCCGCGCTGGAGCGGCGGGTGGGTTCTGACCGGGTGGCGCGGTGGCACGCGATGAGCGGGCGGTACGCGCTGTGCCTGATCCTCGCCCATGTCGGCCTGATCATCGCGGGGTACGCGACCGAGAGCGGCACGTCGTTCGTCGCGCAGACCGAGACGATGGTGCTCACCTTCCCCGACATGCTGGAAGCGACGATCGGCACGGTGACCCTCGTGGTGATCGGGCTGATCTCGGCCGGGATGGTGCGCCGGAGGATTCCGTACGAGATCTGGTACTACCTGCATCTGCTCACCTACGCGGCCGTCTTCCTGTCCTTCTGGCACCAGCTGACCAACGGCGCCGAGTTCGTGGGCAACATGACGGCGCAGACGGCGTGGTACGTGCTGTACGGCGCGGTCAGCGCGCTCGCGATCTGGTACCGGCTGCTGGTGCCGCTGCGGCTGAACATGCGGCACCGGATGAAGGTCGAGGCGGTCGTCCAGGAGGCGCCCGGGATCGTGTCGGTGCTGATCAGCGGGCGCAAGCTGCACCGGATCGGCGCGGAGGCGGGCCAGTTCTTCCGGTGGCGGTTCCTGGCCCCGGGGTTGCGGTGGGGTTCCCATCCGTACTCGCTGTCCGCCCCGCCCCGGCCCAATCTGCTGCGCATCACCGTGAAGGCGGTGGGCGGGGGCAGTACCCGGCTCGCCGACCTGAAGCCCGGCACCCGGGTGTGGGCCGAGGGGCCGTACGGGGCGATGACCGCGTCCCGCCGCAGCCAGGGCAAGGTGCTGATGATCGCCGGTGGGGCGGGCATCACCCCGATCCGCGCCCTGTTCGAGACGCTGCCCGGCAAGGGCGGTGACCTGACCCTGCTCTACCGCGCCCGGACCGTCGAGGACCTCGCACTGTGGGGCGAGCTGAAGCAGATCGCGACCGAGCGGGACGCCCGGCTGCTGTACGCCGTCAACGGCCCGGACGGAGCCCGTCCGGAGATCAGCGCGGAGCGGCTGCGGGCGCTGCTGCCGGACATCGACGAGCACGACGTCTATCTGTGCGGGCCTCCGGGCCTGACCGAGCACGCGTACGAGGCGCTGCACGACGCGGGGGTCCCCGACCGCCGTATCCATCATGAATCCTTCGAGCTGTGACCTGAGGTGGAGCCATGAAGAGGAAGCATCCGCTGCGCCGTATCCTGCTGGGCACCGCCGCCACCGTCGCCGGTGTGGTGGCGCTGCTGGCGCTGAAGCAGCCCGCCGGTGGCGGCCAGACCGTCGCCTCTCCGCCTGCTGGGCAGGCGCCGCCGGTCGCGGCGACCGCGCCGGGGGCCCCTGGGGCTGCGGGTGGCGCCGCTGGTGGGCAGACCCTGACCGGTGATGTCGTCGACACGCAGTACGGGCCGGTGCAGGTCAGCGTCACCATGAGCGGCGGGAAGATCACCGCCGCGCAGGCCGTCAAGACGCCGGACTCCGGGCCGCGCAGCGTACAGATCGCCAAGGACTCCATCCCGAAGCTCAACCAGCAGGCGATGTCCGCCGCGAAGGTCGACACCGTGTCCGGTGCGACGTACACCAGCGAGGGCTATTCCAAGTCCCTGCAGAGCGCTCTCGACAAGGCGGGTACCAAATGACGTCCTACGACGAGTACGGCGCGCCGGAACCGCTGCGCCATGTCGAACACGTCATGGGCACCGTCTTCTCCTTCGACCTGCGCGAGGTCCACGACGCCGACCGGCCGCGCGTGCTGGCCGCGCTGGACGGGGCCGTGGTGGGGCTGCACCGGGTGGACGAGCTGTTCTCCACGTACCGCGCGGACAGCCAGATCAGCCGTCTCGGGCGTGAGGAGCTGACGCTGTCGCAGTGCGAGCCGGAGGTGCGGGACGTGCTGGAGCTGTGCGAGGAGTTCTCGTACCGCAGCGACGGCTGGTTCACCGCCCGCTACGCCGGGGGGCGGCCCGATCCGACCGGCCTGGTCAAGGGGTGGGCGGTCGAGCGCGCCGCCCGGATGCTGGCCTCGGCGGGCGCCGGTTCGGTGTGCGTCAACGGCGGCGGCGACGTGCAGGTGCACGGCGGTCCGTGGCGGGTGGGCATCGCCGATCCGCTGCACCGTGGTGAGCTGCTGGCGGTGGTGGAGGCGCACGGCGAGCTGGCCGTGGCCACGTCCGGTCCGGCGGAGCGCGGCTGCCACATCCTGGACCCGCACACCGGCCGCCCCCCGGCGGACGGGCTCGCCTCCGTGACGGTGGTCGGCACCAGCCTCACCGAGGTGGACGCCTGGGCGACGGCGGCCTGCGCGATGGGCGCCGAGCGCGCCCGGCCGTGGCTGCAGCGGCAGCCGGGCGCGGAGGCGTTCGTGGTGACGGAGGCGGGGACGACGTGGCAGACCAGCGGTTTCGCGCGTTTTTCGGCTGAGATGTGCGTGTCGTGAGACGTGTGCGCTGCGGTTTCCGCGGCTTTAGCGGTGGCCGCGTACGGCGTCGGCCAGCAGGCCCGCGTGGCCGTAGCTCAGGTCCTTCACGGCCGTCAGCAGCGTGAGGGTGCCCTGCCCGGCCAGCTCGCGCAGATGGTCCACGGCCTCGCGGTGCTCCGGCTGTGCCAGCTCGGCGCGGTACCGCCGGGCGAACTCCGCGTACCGCTCGGGCTCATGCCCGTACCAGCGTCGTAGCTCTGTGGAGGGAGCTGCGGCCTTGGCCCACTCGTCGAGGCGTGCGTCGGCCTTGGCGAGGCCGCGCGGCCAGATGCGGTCCACCAGGACGCGGGTGCCGTCGTCCTGCTCCGGCGCGTCGTACACGCGGCGGACCCGGATCCCGGGGCCGCTCCGTCGGGCCTCTTTGTCTGCCATGTCTCCATCGAAGCATCCCTGTGGCGATCACCTCGGCGGATAATGCGCCACATGGGAAGGACGTACGAACGTATCGACGGCAGGCTTCGCACATTCATCGAACAGCAGAAGATCTTCTTCACGGCTACCGCTCCACTGGCCGGGGACGGCACCGTGAATCTGTCCCCCAAAGGGGTGGCAGGTTCGTTCGCCGTCCTCGACGAACTGACCGTGGCCTACCTGGACTTCTCCGGGAGCAACGCGGAGACCATCGCCCATCTGCGGGAGAACGGCCGCATCACGCTGATGTGGTGCGCCTTCGACGGGCCGCCGAACATCGTGCGGGTGCATGGGCGGGGTGAGCCGGTGTTCCGCGACGACCCGCGCTTCGCGGAGCTGGTGAAACACTTTCCCGCCGTCGATGTGCATGCGCACGGGCTGCGGGCCGTCATCGTGGTGACCGCCGAGCTGATCCGGGACACGTGTGGGTACGCGGTGCCCTTCATGGACTACCGGGAGGATCGCACGCTGCACGCCCAGCGGTTCCGGCGCGAGGATGACGAGTCCTTGAGTCGCTACTGCGAGCGGAAGGACCATGTCGTCAGCAGTCTGGACGGGCTGCCGGGGTTGCCGCTGCCGTTGCCACCGCTGTCCTTGTAGCGACCACATAACGAGACGGTCTTGCGTCGTTGGGGTTGCGCAGCGTTCGATCACGCGGTGCGATCCGAATCCAAGAGCCCTGTGGCGTCCTCGTCGTCCGACGCTGAGCCCGCGCCCGCCGACCGGGCGGCCCGGCGGGCCGTCACCGTCTTCCCGCTGCTCGTCCTCGCCGCCGGTGCGGCGGGCCTGAGCACGCCCGGCACCTTCACCGGCTGGGCGTCGAGCGTGCCCTACCTGCTCGGGACCGTGATGTTCTGCATGGGGCTGACCATGACGCCCCATGACTTCACCGGCGTGCTCAAGCGCCCCTGGGCGGTGGCGCTCGGGCTGGTCGCGCACTACGTGATCATGCCCGGTCTGGGGTGGCTGATCGCTCATGCCCTGGGGCTGTCGCCGCAGCTGGCGGCCGGTGTCATCCTGGTCGGCTGCGCGCCGAGCGGGACGGCGTCGAATGTCGTCACGTATCTGGCCCGGGGTGATGTGGCGCTGTCCGTCTCGGTCGCCACCGTCTCCACGGTGCTCGCTCCGCTGATCACCCCGCCATTGACACTGCTGCTGGCCGGGGAATTCCTGCCGGTGGACGCGGAGTCGATGGTGACGGACATCTTGAAGACGGTGCTGCTGCCGGTGGTGGGTGGCCTCGTCGTACGGCTGGTCGCCGGGCGGTTCATCGCGCGGGTGCTGGGGGTGCTGCCGTGGCTGTCGGCCGTGACGATCGGGGTGATCGTAGCCGTCGTTGTGGCGGGCAGTGCGGATGCGATTCGTTCGGCGGCGGGGCTGGTATTGCTGGCCGTCGTCCTGCACAACGGGCTGGGGCTGGCGCTGGGGTACGCGGCGGGCAAGGTGGGGCGGTTGGGCGCGCCCGCGAGCCGGGCGATGGCCTTCGAGGTCGGCATGCAGAACTCCGGCCTGGCGGCCTCGCTGGCAGCCGCCCACTTCAGCCCCCTCGCTGCCCTTCCGGCGGCCGTGTTCTCCGTGTGGCACAACGTGTCGGGGTCGCTGGTGGCAGCCTGGATGGCCCGCCGCGCCCGGAGTCACCCCGAGGCCTAGGCCGTTTCTTTCAGATCATCCGATCGTTGGACTGGGCGCTACTCGCCCAGGCCGACGCGGAGGGCGACCTCGAGTGGGTCGTCGCGGTCGACTCCACCATCATGCGTGCCCACCAGCACGCGGCCGGAGCCCGCAAAAAGAGGCCCCCGGCCGGAGAGCCGCCCCATCACGCCATCGGCCGGTCCGGCGGCGGACTGACGACGAAGATCCACCTCGCCGCGGACGGCCGCTGTCGGCCACTCACGTTCGTCATCACCCCCGGCCAGGCGGGTGACGCACCCGCATTCGAGCAGGTCATGGCCCGGTTACGGGTACCTCGGCGGATCGGCCGCCCCAGAGTCAAGCCGGACGTGGTCCTGGCCGACAAGGCGTACTCCTCCCGGGCGATCCGCCAGCATCCGCGGCGACGCGGGATTCGGGTGGTGATCTCGCAGCCTGCCGACCAGGCAGCCAACCGCAAAACGGCTCGGCCGACGTGGCGGCGCCCGACGGCCTTCGACCGCGAAGCCTACAAGCAGCGCAACACCGTCGAGCGGTGCATCAACAAGCTCAAGCAGTGGCGCGGTCTGGCCACTCGATACCACAAAACCGCCAGCATCTACCTGGCCGGACTCCACCTCGCCGCCACTTCATCCAGCACCGGAGTACGGCGGAAACATGCCGTTGAGGGAAGGGACTCCAGGCCAGCGGGCCGTGACGCAGTGTCGGCTCATCGCGGTACGCGCGTGCCGCGATGAGCCGAACGATGACCGCGCCATGAAGCCGTGAACGCTACCGGTAGGCGACAAACAGTGAGAAGACACTTACCGCCGCGCATACTGTAAGCGACGGACACGCGATCAGAGGGGGCCGGTCACATGACGCAAGGGAACAAGGGTCATCGTCACCGGCTGCGACGGCTTAGCGATGTCTCGGCCGGTCACTGGGTCGAGCAGGGGGTTGGTGACTTCGACTCCGGCGTCAACGCGCTACTCCCAGTCGGCTTCGAGGCGTACGCGCGCGTACTGCACCCAGCCGAGCTGGTCGAGGACCGGTACATGCGCTGGAGCGAGGTGGCCGAGCGATCCGGCCGGGCGTTGCACTCCCAGAGCCGGTTCGAGGAGATCGCCGGGCCCAAACCCACGGACGAGCCGCAGCAGGGGCAGTTTCCCGCGGAGTTGTTGCCGGTCCTCTGCGAGGTGCTCGCGACGCACACCGCCACGGCGGAGCAGTGCTACTTCGGGCTCTGGGAAGGCTGGGGCTGGATCGGTGACCTCGGTGACGCGGTCGGCGAAGGCCCCTGGGTGGAGTTGAGCGGACGCCGATACCTGCTCTTCGAAGGTCCGGTCGGGGCGGCCACCGAGCTGGGTGACAACGGGGACGGGTATTTCTTCCCGCAGTCCCCGAATCTGTGGTGGCCGCAGGACCGCGTCTGGTGTGTGGCCACTGATGTCGACCTGTACTCCACGTACGTCGGCGGCTCCGCCCGCCTGATCCAGGATCTGGCGGGCGAGCCGCACCTTGAGGTACTGCCGGTGGAGCTGTCCGACCGTCTCGGCTGAACCTGAACCTACTTCTTCTTGCAGGCGTTGATCGTGGCGCTCTTGCTCTCGTCGCGCACCGTCTTGGTGTGCGGCGTGTATCCGGCCGGGAACGTGACGACGCCCTTGGCGTATCCGGTGTACTTCTGCTTCTTGACGCAGCGGCGGGCGGCGTTCTGACCGATCTTGTTCCTGCCGGTGTTGCTCTTGAGGCTGCTCTGCTTGTAGAGGTTTCCGTTCTTGTACAGCCCGACGCGGATGGAAAGGCGGGCCACCTTCTTGGTGCAGGTGGTAGTGGCGGTGACGTTCACCATGTGGCGGTTGTCCGCGTCCGCGTGGTGTGAGTAGTGCGGCAGATGTGTGGTGATCTTGCAGGTGATCACGTCGGCGCTCTTGGCGCCCGTGCCGGTCTTCTTGCTCGTCACAGTCGTCACGGTGCTGGAACCGGCAACGGCTCCCGTCGCGGCTCCCGCACTCCCCGCTCCCGTACCTGCCACCAGCAATGCGGCTAAGCCGCTGGCAACCGCCGTGCGCGTCTGTGTCTTCACTGACTCGTCCTCCCCGTTGGCGAAACCTGCGCCCATCATGCTTCCGCGGGACGGGCGGCAGTCGTATCCGTGCGGGTGCTCAAGCAACGCCTGAGTACCCGGAGTCGTCAGCGACCGCCAGAGCGGACCCCGGCCGCGGCCGCATCGCTCGACGACCCGGACCGCCGTGGGCGGGGGGGGTGGGGCTCCACGCCGTGGTGCCCGATGCGTTACCGCCCCTACGGGACTGTTTCGGCGGGGCCGCCCGGAGAGACGAGGCCTGTCTCGTAGGCCAGGACCACCGCTTGGGCTCGGTCTCGGAGGGTGAGTTTCGCGAAGATCCGGGCCACATGCGTCTTCACCGTCGCCTCACTGAGCGTCAGCGTCTGCGCCAGTTCGCTGTTGGACAGGCCACGGCCCATCAGCGTCAGCACCTCGCGCTCCCGCTGCGTCAGGGCGGCCAGGTCTCGGTGGGGGGATTTGGTGGGGGCGCCTCCGCCGCAGCGTTCCAGCAGGCGGCGGGTGATCGAGGGGGCCAGCAGGGCGTCGCCGGTTCTTACCAGGCGTACGGCGGCGGCGAGGTGTTCGGGGGTGACGTCCTTGAGGAGGAAGCCGCTGGCACCGGCGGCGAGGGCGGCGTAGACGTAGCGGTCGAGGTCGAAGGTGGTCAGCATGATCACCCGGCAGTCCGGGACCTGCGCGAGCACGCGGCGGGCGGCCTCCAGGCCGTCCATGCCGGGCATCCGGATGTCCATCAGCACCACGTCGGGCCGCAGCCCGCGCACCGCTGCCACTGCCTCCGCCCCGTCGGCGGCCTCGCCCACCATGTCGATTCCACGGGCGGTCAGGATCAGCCGGAAGCCGGTGCGGACGAGTTCCTGGTCGTCGGCGACGACGACGCGGGGGGCGGGTTCGGCGGACATCATGGCCGGTCCAGGGGCCGGTCCAGGGGAATCCGGGCGCGGACACGGTAGCCGCCGCCGAGGCGGCGGCGGGCGTCCAGGTCGCCGCCGTAGACGGCGACCCGCTCCCGCAGCCCGAGCAACCCGCGCCCGGCACCGTCAGGACGCTCGGTGGCCGGGCGGATGGCGCCGGACGTCAGGACGCTCGACCCGCTGTTCAGCACCTCGACCCGCAGGTAGTGATCCGCGTACCGCACTGTCACCTCGGCCTTCGCCGTGTTCCCGTGTTTGAGGGCATTGGTCAGCGCCTCCATCTGCTGCCCGGCGGCTCGACGAACACCACCACCGCGATGGTCGTAACCGTGACCTCCGTGGCGGGGTTGGGCGCGGTCGGCGGGCTGGTGGGGATACCCCTCGGGATCGCCGCGCACCGGCTGCTCGTGGACCATGTCGGGGTGGTCGCGTTCCCGGAGTCCCTGAAGGACGTCTGGCACGCGCCGCAGTTGGCCGCACTGGCCCTGGCGGGGGTCGTGATCGCCGTCCTCGGCGCGCTGATCCCGGCCCGCTCGGCGGCGCGGCTGACGATCGCCAAGGTGCTGCACAACGAGTAGGCCCGTCCGTACCCCCGGGGCTGCGGGGGGGCCGGACGGGCGGGCCCCCGGCGCGGCCAAGCCGTCAGCGGGCCTTCTGGGCCAGGCGTAGGAGGTGGTCGGCCAGGGCCTGGCCGCCTGCTGGGTCTCGGCTGATCAGGAGGACGGTGTCGTCGCCCGCGATCGTGCCGAGGATGACGTGGAGTTCGGCCGAGTCGATGGCCGAGGCCAGGAACTGGGCCGCGCCGGGTGGGGTGCGGAGGACGACGAGGTTGGCTGAGGCCTCCGCCGAGATGAGGAGTTCGGCCGCGAGGCGCGCCATACGGGCCTCGCTCGCCGACTCGCCGAGCGGGGCGCGGGGGGTGCGGTCGCCGCCCTCGCTGGGGACGGCGTAGATCAGCTCGCCGCCCGTGTTGCGGATCTTCACCGCGCCCAGTTCGTCCAGGTCGCGGGAGAGCGTCGCCTGGGTGACGGAGAGTCCGTCGTCGGCGAGGAGCTTCGCGAGCTGGCTCTGGGAGCGGACCGGCTGCCGGTTCAGGATGTCCACGATCCGGCGGTGGCGGGCGGTGCGGGTCTGCGGCACGGACTGGCCGTTGTGGTTCGCGTCCGCGTCGTGGGCAGTGTCGTTCGCCGCGTCGGTGTGCTGCGCCTCGGTCATCGTCTTGTCAATCTCCGGCTCCGGATCATCGTTCGCCTTGGCTCTCGTGTGCGGCCGTCAGGACGGCGGGCAGTTCCCGGAGCACGGTGTCCACCTCGTCGTCGCCGACGACGAGCGGGGGCGCGAGCCGGACCACATCCGGGCCGGTCGCGTTCACCAGGAGTCCCGCGTCCTGAGCCGCCTGCTGCACCTTCGGCGCGAGGGACTCTGTGAGCACGATACCGAGCAGCAGCCCCGCACCACGGACGTGGCCGACCAGAGCGTGGTCGAGCGATTCGATTCCGTCACGCAGCCGCTCCCCCGCCCGCTTGACGCGGTCGAGGATGCCGTCGGCCTCGATGGTGTCGAGGACGGCGAGGGCGGCGGCGCACGAGACCGGGTTCCCGCCGAAGGTGGACCCGTGCTGACCTGCGGTCAGCAGGTCGGCGGCGGGGCCGAAGGCGACCGTGGCGCCGATGGGGAGGCCGCCGCCGAGGCCCTTGGCGAGGGTGACGACATCGGGTTCGACGCCCTGCGCCTGGTGCTCGAACCAGTGTCCGGTACGGCCGATTCCGGTCTGTACCTCGTCGACGACGAGCAGGGTGCCGGTGGCCCGGGTGATCTCGCGGGCGGCGGCCAGATAGCCCGCCGGGGGGACGATGACGCCGTTCTCGCCCTGGATGGGTTCGAGGATGACCAGCGCGGTGTCGGTGGTGACCGCCGCGCGCAGCGCTTCCACGTCGCCGTACGGCACATGGGTGACGTCACCCGGCAGCGGAAGGAAAGGTTCCTGCTTGGCGGGCTGGCCGGTCAGGGCCAGGGAGCCCATGGTGCGGCCGTGGAAGCCGCCGGTGGTGGCGACCATATGGGTACGGCCGGTCCGCCGCCCGATCTTGAAGGCGGCCTCGACCGCCTCCGCGCCGGAGTTGGAGTAGTAGACCCGCCCGGCGCGGCCGAAGAGCTGGAGCAGCCGCTCGGCGAGCGCCACCGGGGGCTCGGCGACGAAGAGGTTCGAGACGTGGCCGAGCGTGGCGACCTGGTCGGATACGGCCCGTACGACGGCGGGGTGGGCGTGGCCGAGGGAGTTGACGGCGATTCCGCTGACGAAGTCGACGTAACTCTTGCCGTCCGCGTCCCACACCGTGGCGCCCTCGCCGTGGGTGAGCGGGACGCGCGGCGTGCCGTAGTTGTCCATCATCGCGCCCTGCCAGCGCTGCGTCAGCTCCGCATTGCTCACTGGTTCTCCCCCTCGTCGTCCGCGTCGGTCATCTCCGGGTCCGGCACGACCATCGTGCCGATGCCCTCGTCCGTGAAGATCTCCAGCAGGATCGAGTGCTGCACCCGCCCGTCGATGACGCGCGCGTTGGTGACGCCGTTGCGTACGGCGTGCAGACAGCCCCGCATCTTGGGCACCATGCCGCTGGCCAGCTCCGGCAGCAGCTTCTCCAGCTCGCTCGCGCTGAGCTGGCTGATCACCTCGTCGCTGTTCGGCCAGTCCGCGTACAGGCCCTCGACGTCGGTGAGGACCATCAGCGTCTCGGCGTTCAGCGCGGCGGCGAGCGCGGCCGCCGCCGTGTCGGCGTTGACGTTGTAGACGTGGCCGTCGTCCGAGCTGCGGGCGATGGACGAGACGACCGGGATGCGGCCGTCGTCCAGGAGCGCCTTGATGGCGCCGGTGTCGATGTCGGTGATCTGGCCGACCCGGCCGATGTCCACCTGTTCGCCGTCGACCTCGGCGAAGTGCTTGGTGGCGGACATGAGGTGGGCGTCCTCGCCGGTCATGCCGACGGCGAGCGGGCCGTGCTGGTTGAGCAGCCCGACCAGCTGGCGCTGCACCTGTCCGGCCAGCACCATCCGTACGACGTCCATCGCGTCGTCGGTGGTGACCCGCAGGCCCGCCTTGAACTCGCTGACCAGGCCGTGTCGGTCGAGCTGGGCGCTGATCTGCGGGCCGCCGCCGTGGACGACGACCGGGCGCAGCCCGGCGTGCCGGAGGAAGACGACGTCCTGGGCGAACGCGGCCTTCAGCTCCTCGTCCACCATCGCGTTGCCGCCGAACTTGATGACGACGGTCTTGCCGTGGTGGCGGGTCAGCCAGGGCAGCGCCTCGATGAGGATGCGGGCCTTGGGCTGGGCGGTGTGCTTGCGGGCGGTCGGCTGGTCCGTCTTCTGGGGCGAATTCGGCTCGCTCATGATGAGTACGCGCTGTTCTCGTGGACGTAATCGGCGGTCAGGTCGTTGGCCCAGATGACGGCCGATTCGCCGCCCGCGGCCAGGTCGGCGGTGATGCGGACCTCGCGGTAGCGCATGTCGACCAGCTCGCGGTCCTCGCCGACCGAACCGTTCTTGCAGACCCATACGTCGTTGATGGCCACGTTGAGCTGGTCGGGCTCGAAGGCGGCGGAGGTGGTGCCGATCGCGGACAGCACCCGTCCCCAGTTGGGGTCCTCGCCGTGGATGGCGCATTTGAGGAGGTTGTTACGGGCGATCGAGCGGCCCACCTCCACGGCGTCGTCCTCGGTGGCCGCGCCGACGACCTCGATGCGGATGTCCTTGGAGGCGCCCTCGGCGTCCCCGATCAGCTGCCGCGCGAGGTCGGCGCAGACGGCGCGGACCGCCTCGGCGAAGTCGTCGGCTGCGGGGGTGACCCCGGAGGCGCCGGAGGCCAGCAGCAGCACGGTGTCGTTGGTCGACATGCAGCCGTCGGAGTCGATGCGGTCGAAGGTGGTGCGGGTGGCGTCGCGCAGCGCGGTGTCCAGCGCGGGGGCTTCGAGGTCGGCGTCGGTGGTGAGGACGACGAGCATGGTGGCCAGGCCCGGGGCGAGCATGCCCGCGCCCTTGGCCATGCCGCCGACGGTCCACGTCTTGTCGGGGCCCTGGGCGACGGCCGTCTTGTGCACGGTGTCGGTGGTCTTGATGGCGATGGCGGCCTTCTCGCCGCCGTGCTCGCTGAGCGCGGTGGCGGCCGTCTCGATGCCGGACAGCAGGGGGTCCATGGGCAGCCGGAGGCCGATGAGCCCGGTGGAGGCGATGGCGATCTCGCCCGCGCTGTGCCCGAGGACGTCGGCGGTCTTCTCGGCGGTCGCGTGGGTGTCCTGGAAGCCGAGCGGGCCGGTGCAGGCGTTGGCGCCGCCGGAGTTGAGGACGACGGCGGAGACCTGGCCGCCCTTGAGTACCTGCTCGGACCAGAGGACCGGGGCGGCCTTGACGCGGTTGGAGGTGAAGACGCCCGCGGCGGCCAGCCGTGGCCCGTTGTTGACGACGAGAGCGAGGTCGGGGTTCCCGTTCTCCTTGATCCCCGCAGCGATGCCGGAGGCGGTGAAGCCCTTGGCAGCCGTCACACTCATGGAGCGACTCCGATCGTGGAAAGTCCCAGCTCCTCGGGGAGGCCGAGGGCGATGTTCATGCTCTGGACCGCGCCGCCCGCGGTGCCCTTGGTGAGGTTGTCGATCGCGCTGATCACGATGACCCGGCCCGCCGCCTCGTCGAGGGCGACCTGGAGCAGGGCGCTGTTGGATCCGTACACGGCGGCGGTGGAGGGCCACTGGCCCTCCGGCAGCAGGTGGACAAACGGTTCGTCGCCCAGCGCCTTCTCGTACGCGACCCGCAGCGTCCCCGCCGTCACACCGGGCTTCGCCGGGGCGCTGCAGGTGGCCAGGATGCCGCGCGACATGGGGGCGAGGGTCGGGGTGAAGGAGACCGAGACCCGCTCGCCCGCCGCGGCCGACAGGTTCTGGATCATCTCGGGGGTGTGCCGGTGGCCGCCGCCCACGCCGTACGGGCTCATGGAGCCCATGACCTCGCTGCCCAGCAGATGCGGCTTGGGCGACTTGCCCGCGCCCGAGGTCCCGGTCGCGGCGACGATCACCGCGTCGGGCTCGGCCAGCCCCGCCGCGTACGCCGGGAACAGCGCGAGCGAGACGGCGGTGGGGTAGCAGCCGGGCACCGCGACGCGCTTGGAACCGTTGAGCGCGGTACGGGCCCCCGGCAGCTCGGGGAGGCCGTACGGCCAGGTGCCCGCGTGCGGGGAGCCGTAGAACTTCTCCCAGTCGGCCGCGTCCTCCAGCCGGAAGTCCGCCCCGCAGTCGATCACCAGCACCTGGTCGCCGAGCTGCTCGGCGACGGCGGCGGACTGGCCGTGCGGCAGGGCGAGGAACACCACATCATGCCCGGCCAGCGCCTCGGCACTGGTCGGCGCGAGCACCCGGTCGGCCAGCGGGAGAAGGTGCGGCTGGAGGGAGCCGAGCGGCTGTCCGGCGTTGGTGTTGCCGGTCAGCGTGCCGATCTCGACCTCGGGGTGCGCGAGCAACAGCCGCAGCACCTCACCGCCCGCGTATCCGCTCGCTCCCGCCACCGCTGCGCGTATCGCCATTGCCATCCTCCCTCACGGATGGCATGACTATACGATCGACGGCAGCTTTATGCAAAGAAGTTTCCGGACAGCGGTCCGTAGCCGAGACGGGCTACCGCAGTGGCGCGCGAAGGTGGCCGAGCTGAAGGGATCATCCCGCAGGCGCGAAAGCCCCGTCGGAGAGGAGGGGAACCACGGCGGAGCCGCCAAGTTCAACCGCGATGGCGACGTCCTCGGCAAACCCCCCTGCGGCGAGTTCCCGTCCGGAAGCGCAGGTGGCGACGGCGGCGCCCGCGTCGGAGGTCGACGCGAAGACTCCCGCCGCCGCGTCAGCTTCAGGGGAGAGCGCGCCGCTGCCGTATTTCCTCAGCCCGGCGATTACCGCTCCCGCACCCAGCAGGTCCTCGAGCGAGGGCCGGAGACTACCGTCGGGCCAGCGTTCGCCAGAGGCGATCACTCCGACAGGGCGCTCGGCGGACCCGTAACCGTTGGCAGCGAGCCAGCTGCTCACAGCGGCCGCATTGCGGAGCGAGGCCGCGACGACGGTGGCGTCGCCAGCCGCGGAGGCGATGGCTGACCCGTTGGGTGACGGAAGCACCAATCGAGGTGTGAACGGAGCGCGTCGCAATGCGGCCGGAGAGAGTGTCCAAGGAGACGTGCTCGTAGCTGCGCGGCGCCCTACGGCCAACTCTGCGTTCACCTGGCCGGCGAACACCGTGGCACTCTCATCCCGCCACCGATAGGGATAGACCTGTGTCCCTGCCTCCACCGCGACCGTCACTGATGTGGTGAACGAGAGCACATCGACGATCACCAGACAGGCGACGTCCGCCGCAAGGCGGTCCGCGCCGATCGGGCCCCACTCGAAACGCACCCCATGGCCCGCTTGCCTAAACCAGTCGCCCACCTCAGTCGCGCCCGCTAGGACCGCGTCGCCGTCCTGCACTCGTCTCCGGAGGACTCGCCCTGCCCGACCGGTGTGGTGCGGTCGTACGGGTCGACCTCCGTGCCGGTCCCGTCCGCGCGGCGGTCCGGGCCGAAGGGCGGGGTGAAGTAGCCCGAGGGGGCGCCGCAGCCGCCGTTGGTCATGTCGTACTTGTACGAGACGATCGAGAACGTGCCCGGCTCGGTGATCACCTTGTCCGGGTCGTCCCAGCTCAGGACCAGCTCGCGCCGGACGATCGTGCGCACGATCTCGTCGTCGCCGCCGCCCGCGTCCGCGCGGGTGACCGGGTAGACGAAGGTGACGTCGGCGGTCACCTGGAGCGCGCCGCGCTCGCCCTCCCGGTAGGTGAGGCGGCCCCGGGTCTTTATGACGTCGCCGACCAGGTGGGTGCGGGAGGGCTGGAAGCGGCTGAAGAGGAGGAGGGGGTCGCTCTTCTCGCTCGGGGTCCGGAAGGCGGTTTTCAGCAGGTCCTGGACGTCCTTCTGGTGCGGGTTGATCAGTGAGATCGCCTTCTCGGGGCGCTCGCCCCGCAGCACCCCGCGCTCCAGGCCGGACGCGACCAGGAAGTCCCGGCTGCGGGTGAGGGCCCGCTCGACCTCGGCCGCGCTCATCCAGCCGACCGCCCCGGCCTTCGGCACGGTGATCCCCGCCGCTCCGCTCGCCCAGCTCGCCGCCGGGGAACCACGGAACGGCTCGTCCACGGTGGGGCGTTGGGCCGCCCCCGCCGGGGTCTCGGCCGTCGGCGGCGGGGAGGCGGGGTCGTCACCGGCGAACAGGTCCACCACCCGCCCCGGCGCGAGCGCCACCACCAGCAGCACCAGCAAGGCCAGCACTCCGGCCACGTACCAGCCGGTGCGCCGCTTGGGCCGCGCGGGCGTGTAGCTGCGCCAGCCCTCCGGGGGGTCAGGCTCCGCGCGCAGCCGCTTCGCCACGTCGCGGGCCCGCGCCGACGGCTCCTTGGGCGCGTCGGCCGCACCCGCCACCGACTCGCGCAGAAACCGCTCCCACTCCTCGTCGGATCTGGACGAACCGTCCGGCTCCGTACCCGCACCCATCCCCAACCCCCTGGCACTCAGCAGACCGCGCCCCTCCCCTGGGACGCGTCCGCATCATGGCACAGCGCACTGACAGCGGCCCTGGCAGCGGGCCAGCTCGGGCCACTCCGTGACAATTGACGGTGCCCCTCACCCAGGTCGCGGCCGACCAGTTCGAGCTGGCGGACCTGGGGCAGCCGCTCCGCAGGGCGCGGCGGATGCGGTCCGTGGCCTCGTGCCTGGGATCTGGCACACGGCATCATCGCTGCCGCCGACTTCTCCAGATTCCGTAAGTGGTCGACATCGGCGCCGGTGACGGCACCCTGCGCACCATCCGATCCGCCATTCCCGTGGATGGGCGCCTGCTCGTCGACCGCGTTCGGCCGGGCTTCTTCGAAAGGGACGTGATGCGCGCGGTCGCCGTTGCCACGGCTACTGGCCTGCCACGCGAGTCGAGGAGTTCTCCCGCGAGAAAGCACACCTCGGAGCCGCGCTGAACGATCCGTCCGCGCCCGACGAGGCGGCCCGGCAAGGCGGGCCGCAGAAACTGCACATGGAGACCGAGGGTCGGCGCGAACTGCCCGTCCGGCAACGTCGCGACCAACGCGGGCCCCAGCGTGTCATCGAGCATCGCCGCCAGGAATCCGCCCTGGACCACGCCCGCAGGATTCAGGAACTGCTCTCCGGCCGTGAAAGCCACCTCGATGGTGCCGGTATCCGGATCCACCTCGATCAGCTCCCAGCCGAGGGTCACGGCCCCCGGAGGTGGCGGTACCCGCCCGGCCTGCACATCCCAGAACACGCCGCGCGGCTCAGTGCCGCTGTCCGCCGGAGTAGAGGGCCGCGGTCTCCGCCGCGAGGCGGGCCAGCTCCTCGCGCAGCGGCTCCGGTGAGATCACCTCGACGTCGGCGCCGAAGGCCAGCAGGGGCTGGGCCGCGCCCAGGGAGCGGAAGCGCAACCGGAACTCCACCCGCTCCTCGCCGCCTTGGGCGGGGTCCGCTTCGGCGGGCGGCGGGGCGGACAGGTCGGCGCGGTAGATGCTCAGGAAGCGGCGCACGGACGCCCGCCGGACCCGCACCACCACGTCCACCCCCGTGGGGAGGTCGTCGATCTGGCGGCGCAGGGTGTCCCACACATCGGCCAGTTCGGCGCCCTCACGCCGCCGTACGGGCTCGTCGGCGACCGACGCCGCCAGGATGCGGTCCACCCGGAACAGCTGCGGTCGGGCGCGGTGATCGGCCACCAGGTACCAGACGCCCGCCTTGTCGACCAGACCGTACGGATCGAGGGTGTACGACGCCTCGCGGTCGTCGCGGCCGTGCCGGTACCGCAGCCGCAGCCGCCGGTCGGTGAAGACGGCGTCCTGCAGCACCCCCAGGTCGGCCACCGCCGCCGGGGGCCCGCTGCGCCAGCGGACCGGGTCCACCAGGATGCGGCGGCGGGTCAGCGCGGCGGCGTCGCGGTGCGGCTGCGGCAGCGCGGCCATGACCTTGCGCAGCGCCGAGCCGATGGCCCGGCCGAGCCCCAGATCGGCGTGGGCCCGGTCGGTGACCAGCACGAACAGCGCCCGCGCCTCGTCGGCGGTCAGCCCGGTCACATCGGTGCGGTAGCCGGGCAGCAGGGCGATGCCGCCGTTGCGCCCGCGCTCGGCGTAGACGGGCACTCCGGTCGAGGAGAGCGCCTCGACGTCGCGGAAGATCGTGCGTACGGACACCTCCAGGCGCGTCGCCAGCTCGGTGGCGGGCACCTGTCCGCGCGTCTGCAACAGCAGCAGGATCGACAGCATCCGGTCGGATTTCATGCTCCGAGGATCCCCGAAAAACTTGACGGTAGATGTCATGTATTGCGGGGAAGGTGGGCGCGCGGACCGAGGCCGGTCCGCGATTCAGCTCATTTCATGGAGACTTCGATGTCCGCAGACACCACCACCACCGCCGCCCCGGCGCGGCCGGAGACCGCCGGGAAATCGCCCGGGGGCGGGGGCCGCCATCTCGGGCTGGCCCTGTTCGTGATCGCCGCGGCGCAGCTGATGGTGGTGCTGGACGCCACGATCACCAATATCGCCCTGCCCAGCATCCAGACCGATCTGGCCGTGTCCGACGGCAACTTGGCGTGGATCGTCAACGCGTACGCGCTGGCCTTCGGCGGGCTGCTGCTGCTCGGCGGGCGGGCCGGGGACCTGTTCGGGCGGCGGCGGATGTTCCGTACCGGGATAGCCGTCTTCACCGTGGCCTCGGTGCTGGGCGGGCTCGCCCCGGGCGAGGGGCTGCTGATCGGCGCCCGGGTGCTGCAGGGCGTGGGCGCGGCGATGGCCGCGCCCAGCGCGCTGGCCCTGATCACCACGACGTTCCCGGCGGGCAGGGCGCGCAATACGGCGATGGGCGTGTACGCGGCCATGGGCGGGGTCGGCGCCACGGTCGGTCTGCTGCTGGGCGGCACGCTCACCGACGTTCTCGACTGGCGCTGGGTGTTCTTCGTGAACATCCCGATCGGGCTGGCCGTCCTCGCCGGGACCCGGACCCTGGTCGAGGCCGACCGGAGCCCCGGGCGGCTGGACGTGCCCGGCGCGATCACCGGCACGGGCGGGCTGATCGCCCTGGTCTACGGCATCACCCGCGGCGGCGACCACGGCTGGACCGATGGGCCCGCGCTCGGCTCCTTCGCCTCGGCGGCCGTGCTGCTGGCCGCGTTCCTGCTGGTCCAGGCCCGGACCGGGCACCCGATGATGCCGCTGCGGCTGTTCCGGGACCGCAGCCGGTGGGGCAGTTACGCCACCATGCTGTGCATCGGCGCGGGCATGTTCGCCACCTTCTACTTCCTGACGCTCTACATGCAGCTGATCCTGGGCTACAGCCCGGTCAGGACCGGGTTCGCGTATCTGCCCTTCAGCTTCGGCATGGCCCTGGCGGCGGGGCTCAGCTCCAAGCTGGTCGCCCACCTCGCGCCGCGACTGATAGCCGGGCCGGGGCTGGCGGTCGCGGCGGCGGGCATGGTCTGGTTCTCCACCCTGGAGCCGGACTCGTCGTACGCGGGCCAGCTGATGCCCGCGATGTTCGTCACCGCGCTGGGCCTCGGCATGGGCTTCGTACCGATGACGCTGGGCGCGGTCAGCGGGGTGCGGCACGAGGACACCGGCATCGCCTCCGCGCTGCTCAACACCGCCCAGCAGGTCGGCGGCGCCCTCGGGCTCGCGGTCATGTCGACCCTCTCCACCTCGGCGGCGACCGACCGGCTGCCCGGGGCGGCCGCCGCCCTCTACCGGGGGCTGGCCACGCACGACGCCGCCCTGGTGGCGAGGGCCGGTGAGGCGCTGACCCACGGCTACACCCGGGCCTTCGCCGCCGCGGCCGTCATGTTCCTGGCGGGGCTCGCGGTGACCGCGTTCGCCATCAACGCGAGGAAGCAGCAGCACGGCGAGGAGGCGGGACCGGCGCATATGGGCTGACGGCACCCGTTGCCCCGCTCGCCGCGCTCCCCGGAGAAATTTCCTGAAGATTTTTCCGGGGAGCTGTCGATCCGGGCGTCTCCCGTTCGACGTAAGGGTGAGAGGCGAGGGAAAGCCCCCCGCCCGGCGACCGAGGAGTCACCATGCCGCGCTTTCTGACCCTGATCCGTATCGACGAGAAGAACGCCCCCGCCGAGGGCCCCAGCCCCGAGCTGATGGAGCGCATGGGCGCGCTGCTGGAGGAGATCACCAAGGCGGGCGTCATGCTCGACACCGCCGGGCTCAAGCCCACCTCCGAGGGGACCAGGGTCACCTGGTCCGGTGGCAAGCTCAGCTACACCGACGGGCCTTTCACCGAGAGCAAGGAGGTCATCGGCGGCTACTCCCTCGTCCAGGCCAAGGACAAGGCCGAGGCGCTGGAGTGGACCAAGCGGTTCCTGGAGACCCACGAGGACTACTGGACCATCACCGCCGAGGTCCGCGAACTCGAAGAGGGCTGATCCGGTTCCGCTTGCCGGGGTGTGGTGAGGCTGCTCTGATGGGTGGCCGTGACGGCAGCACACGCGACCGAAGCGACCCGAACGGTCGAAGCGGTCTTCAGGATCGAATCCGCGCGGATCATCGCCGGTGTCACCCGCATCGTGCGGGACGTCGGCATCGCCGAGGAACTCGCGCAGGATGCCCTGATCGCCGCGCTGGAGCAGTGGCCGGAGTCGGGCGTCCCGGACAAGCCGGGAGCCTGGCTCATGGCCACCGCCAAGCACCGCGCGATCGACCTCGTACGCCGCAAGGAGACGTACGCGCGCAAGCTGGCCGAGGTCGGGCGGGCCCTGGAGGACGTACCGCCGCCCGATCCCGTGGACCTCGATGACCCTGACGACATCGACGACGACCTGCTGCGGCTGATCTTCACCGCCTGCCATCCGGTGCTGTCGCCCGAGGCCCGTATCGCCCTGACCCTGCGGCTGCTGGGCGGGCTGACCACGGAGGAGATCGCCCGCGCCTTCCTGGCCTCCGAGGCGGCCGTCGCGCAGCGGATCGTGCGGGCGAAGCGGTCGCTGGCCACGGCCCGGGTGCCCTTCGAGGTGCCGTACGGCGAGGACCGGGCCGCCCGGCTCTCCTCGGTCCTGGAAGTCATCTACCTGATCTTCAACGAGGGCTACTCCGCGACCGCCGGGGACGATCTGGTGCGCCCGGCCCTGTGCGAGGACGCGCTCCGCCTGGCCCGGGTGCTGGCCGGGCTCATGCCCAAGGAGCCCGAGGTGCACGGGCTGGCCGCGCTGCTGGAGTTCCAGGCCTCCCGCATCCCGGCCCGCACCGGCCCGGACGGCGCGCCGGTGCTGCTCGCCGACCAGAACCGGGCGAAGTGGAACCGGTTGCTCATCCACCGTGGCGTCGAGGCCCTGCACCACGCGGGCCACGGCCCGTACGCCCTCCAGGCCGCGATCGCCGCCTGCCACGCGCGGGCGGTCCGCTACGAGGACACCGACTGGACGACCATCGCCACCCTCTACGACCGGCTGGCCGCCCTCACCCCGTCCCCGGTGGTGGAGCTGAACCGGGCGGTGGCCGTCTCGATGGCGGAGGGTCCCGAGGCCGCCCTCGTCCTGGTCGACGCCCTGGTGGCGGACCCCGCGCTGCGCGACTACCACCTGCTGCCGAGCGTCCGCGGCGATCTGCTGGAGCGGCTGGGGCGGCGGGAGGAGGCGCGCGCGGAGTTCGAACGCGCCGCCTCCCTCACCCGCAACGCCCCCGAACGCCGCCTGCTGCGGGAACGGGCCGCGCGTGCCTGAGAACGGGCCGCGCGTGCCTGAGACGCGGACGACGCTGCACGGCGCGCGGGTCATGTTGCGCCCCACCGTCCCCACCGACATCCCCCGGCTCGCCGCCATCCGCGCGCGGCCCGAGGTGTACGCCCGCTGGCGGGGCGGCGCGGACCTGGTGGCGGCGGTGATCGAGGACCTGACCGACGCGGACACCGAGACGCTGGCCGTGGTGTACGAGGAGGCCGTCGTCGGCATGATCCAGTGGTCGGCCGAAACCGACCCCGACTACCGGCACGCGAGCATCGACATCTACCTGGACCCGGCGGTGCACGGCCGGGGCCTCGGCACCGACGCCGTCCGCACCCTGGCCCGCCACCTGATCACCGACCACGGCCACCACCGCGTCGTGATCGACCCGGCCTCGGACAACGCCGCCGCCATCCGCGCGTACGAGAAGGCGGGTTTCCGCCCGGTGGGCGTGCTGCGCCGCTACGAGCGCGGGCCGGACGGCAGTTGGCACGACGCCCTCCTGATGGACCTGCTGGCCGAGGAGTTGACGGATTAGCATACGGGCCTGAAAAAGGGGATCACCACCGGGCGGGGAGGCATCGTGGCGGACCACACGACCGACGACGACCTGCGGCATCTGCGCCGCTGTGTGGAGCTGGCGACCGAGGCGCTGGAGGTGGGCGACGAACCGTTCGGCTCGCTGCTCGTCGCGGCCGACGGGACCGTCCTGGCCGAGGACCACAACCGCGTCGCGGGCGGCGACCACACCCGCCACCCGGAGTTGGCGCTGGCCCGCTGGGCGGCGGCGCGGCTGACCCCCGAGGAGCGGGCCGCGGCCACCGTCTACACCTCGGGCGAGCACTGCCCGATGTGCGCGGCCGCGCACGGCTGGGTCGGGCTCGGCCGCATCGTGTACGCCAGCTCGTCGGAGCAGCTGTCGGCCTGGCTCACCGAACTCGGCGTACCCGCGCCGCCGGTGCGGACCCTGCCGATCCGGGAAGTGGTGCCGGGCGCGGTGGTGGAGGGCCCGTACCCGGCCCTCGCCGAGGAGGTCCGTACGCTGCACCGCCGCTTCCACGGCGCGGACTGAGGCCTACGGGATGTCGCCCTCCATCCGCAGTCGCCACTGCCCGGCGCGGCCGGTGAGGGTGACGGTGGAGAGCGGGATCACGTCGATGTTCCAGTAGCAGTGCGGCGGTGCCTTGATGGCGTACATCAGGGCGGCGCGTATCACCCCGGGGTCGGCCACCGCGAGCACCTTGACGTGCTCCTCGACCGGCCGGGTGTCCAGCCAGCCGCCGACCCGGGTGATGAACGCCAGCAGCGATTCGCCGCCGTGCGGTGCCGCGCGGGGGTCGGCGAGCCATACGTCGGCCGCGCGCGGCTCGCGCGCCATCACATCGGCGAGGGTACGGCCGACCCAGCGGCCCATGTCCCAGTCGCGCAGGGCGAGTTGGACGAGCGGGGTGAAGCCGAGCGCGAGGCCGGTCTCGCGGCTGCGCGGTGACGGTGAGCAGTAGCGCAGCTCGGCGGCGGCCAGCGGCAGGAGGACGGGCGCGGCGCGCTCGGCGGCGCGGCGGCCCGCCGGATCCAGCGGCCGGTCGTCGCCGAAGCGTTCCCCGAGCGGCGAGGAGGTCGCGCCTGCGGCGACCAGCGTCAGCCGAAACGTCATTCGCGCATCGTACGGTTCAGCGGGTCCCCGGGGAGGGCCCTCGGCGGAAAGGCGCGCGCTACGCCAGCGCCTCGTCGCACGCCGTACGCAACCGCCGTGCCCCTTCGGCGAGTTCGCCCGTGCCCGCCGCCGACGCGAAGCTCAGCCGGAGGTGCGGCGCGGGCGGCTCCGCGCTGAAGTACGGGCGGCCGGGGGCCACCGCGACCCCGGCGCGCAGCGCGGCGGAGGCGAGCGCGCCCTCGTCGGTGCCGTGCGGCAGGCGCAGCCACAGGTGGTAGCCGCCGGGCGGCACATGCGGTGCGGGCAGCTCGGGAAGCTCTCGCCGCACCGCCGTGACCAGCGCCTCGCGGCGGGTGCGCAGCTCGGACGCGACGGTCCGCAGATGGCGCGGCCAGGACGGCGCGCCGACCAGTTCCAGCGCGGTTTCCTGCAGCGGGCGCGGGACGAAGAAGCTGTCCACGACCTGGATCGCGCGCAGCCGCTCCAGCGCCGGGCCACGGGCGGCGAGGGCGCCCACCCGGAGGCTGGGCGAGGTGATCTTGGTGAGGGAGCAGACGTGGACCACGACCCCGTCCGGGTCGTCGGCGGCGAGGGCCGGGGGCAGCGGGGGCGCGTCCTCGTGGACGAGGTGGCGCGCGAAGTCGTCCTCGATCACGAACGCGCCCGCCTCGCGCGCGATCCGGATCACCTCGCGGCGCCGTTCGGCGGAGAGCACCGTACCGGTCGGGTTCTGGAACAGCGGCTGGCAGACGACGACACGGGCGCCGCCCGCCCGCAGCGCCTCGGCGAGCAGATCCGTGCGGATGCCGTCCGCGTCGACCGGGACGGGGACCGGGCGCAGCCCGGAGGCGCGGGCGGCGGCGAGCATGCCGGGGTACGTGGGCGATTCGACCAGGACGGGCGCGCCGGGCGGAGCCAGGGCGCGCAACGCGCAGGTCAGCGCGGACTGGCCGCCCGCCGTGACCAGCACATCGGCGGCGGCGACGGCACCGCCGCGCCCGCCGATCTCATGGGCGAACCAGGCGCGCAGCTCGGGAAGGCCCTCCATGGGCGGGCGGCCCCAGGCGCCGGGCCGCCGCCCGGCGCGGGCCAGGGCGGCGGCCATGGCGCGCTCGGGCTGGAGCGAGGGGTGGAGATACCCGGCGTTCAGCTCCAGGATCCCGGGCGGCGGGGCGGCGAGGGTGGCCAGCACGCCCGAGGCGTCGACCGAGCGCGGGACGGATTCGCCCGGTGTCTCGACGCTCAGCGCGACCTCCTGCCAGGAGGTGTCCCCGGCCCGTGGCGCCTCGACGCGCGGCGCGGCCCGGAAGGCACCGGCGCCGGGCCGGGTGACGACCAGCCCCTCGGCGGCGAGCGCGGCCAGGGCGCGGGAGACGGTGACCGGGCTCACCCGGTGGCGTTCGACGAGGGCACGGCTGGACGGCAGCTTCTCACCGGGCGAGTAGCGGTTCAGATCCCGGCGGAGGGATTCGGCCAGTTCGGCGACACTGCTACGCTCTTGCATGAGAGCACAGGATAGCGCTACTACCGACGACACGATAGCGGTGAGCGGTGCCGCCGCCCCCGGGCCGGACCCCACCGCCACCGCCACCGCCACCATCGCGGCCGATTCCCACGGCACCGCCCGGAGCGGCACGCTGCTGGCCGCCCTCGGCGTGGTCGCCTTCTCCCTCACCTTCCCCGGCACCGCCTGGGCGCTGGAAGGGCTCGGCCCCTGGTCGGTGACCACCTGCCGGGTGGTGCTCGCCGCGCTGGTGGCCGGGAGCGCGCTGGTGGCGCGGCGGGCGGCGCCGCCGGAGCGGCGCCACTGGCCCGGACTGCTGGTGGTCGCGGCCGGGGTGGTGGTCGGGTTTCCCCTGCTGACCACGCTCGCGCTGCAGACCTCCACCACCTCGCACGCCGCCGTGGTCGTCGGGCTGCTGCCGCTCACCACGGCCGTGTTCTCCGCCGTACGCACCGGGGCGCGGCCCTCGCGCCGCTTCTGGGCGGCGGCGCTGGCCGGGGCCGCCGTGGTGATCGGCTTCGCGGTGCAGCAGAGCGGCGGCGCGCCGACCACCGGCGATCTGTATCTGTTCGGCGCGCTGCTGGTGTGCGCGGCGGGCTACGCCGAGGGCGGGCGGCTGGCCCGCTCCATGCCGGGCTGGCAGGTGATCGGCTGGGCACTGGTGGCCTGCGTACCGGTGGCGGTTCCGGGCGCGGCGATCGCGCTGTACGCCGAGCCGGTGCAGCTCGGCGGGCACGCCGTCGCCGGGCTGCTGTGGCTGGCGGTCGGCTCGCAGTTCGTGGGGCTCGTGGTCTGGTACCGGGGCATGGCCGCCATCGGCGTGGCCCGGGCCAGCCAGTTGCAGCTGGCCCAGCCGCTGCTGACCCTGGTGTGGTCGGTGCTGCTGCTCGGCGAACACATCGGCCCGGCCGCGCCGATCGCCGCCGTCGCGGTGCTGGTGTGCATCGGGGTGACGCAGCGGGGGTGAACAACAGGAGCGAACCGGGGCGAACCCGGCGGGCGCGATCCGGGTGCGCCGGCCATAGACTGGCCACAGGGATCGCAATTGCCCTCCGGGTAGCCACTACAGGAGGTCACGCAGATGGAGGCGACCGTAGGCGACAAGCTGCTGGTGCACGGCAGGGTTGTCGGAGTTCACGACCGGACCGCAGAGATCATCGAAGTGCTCGGGAACCACGGGGAACCGCCGTACCGCGTCCGTTACGAGGACGACGGTCACGAATGCCTGTTCTCCCCGGGCCCCGACTCCGTCGTACGTCATCTGCCCGCCGGACAGCGGTAGCACGGCCGAGGGCCAGGCTCAGCGGGGCGGACGTACCCGGCACGGATAGTGGTCGGCGACCACGCGCGCCATCGCGCCGTTGCGGTCGGCGGCCACTTCCTTCGCCGAGAAGTACACGTTCCCCCGCACCTGCGGATAGTCCGCGCACAGGGTGAGGTGGCGGGACAGCTCCGCCGGGTCCTGCCAGGGCGCGGGCTGCGCCGGATCGCCCGCCTTGTACAGCGCCTCGCCGATGTAGAGCCCCACACCCGTGCCCCGCACCACCTCCGCCCACCACGGCACAAGCTTGGCGTAGTCGGCGGCGGCGAAGCCGATGTTCCAGTAGACCTGCGGGACGACGTAATCGATCCAGCCCTCCCGCACCCAGCGCCGGGTGTCCGCGTACAGATCGTCGTACGTCTGCACCCCGGCCCGGGTGTCCGAGCCCAGCGGGTCGGTGGCGCGGTTGCGCCACACCGCGAAGGGGCTGATGCCGAACCGCACACGCGGCTTCAGCCGCTTGACGCGGGCGGCGGTCTCCCGGACCAGCAGGTCGATGTTGTTCCGCCGCCACGCGGCCCGGTCGGGGAAGCCCGCGCCGTGGGCCGCGTACGCCGCGTCGTCGTCGAAGACCTGGCCCGCCACCGGGTAGGGGTAGAAGTAGTCGTCCCAGTGGACGGCGTCGATGTCGTAGCGCGCGACCGCGTGCAGCATCGCGTCCTGGACGAAGCGGCGGACCTCGGGCAGCCCGGGGTTGTAGTAGAGCTTGCCGCCGTACGGCACGACCCACTCGGGGTGCACCCGGGCCGGATGGGTGGGAAGCAGCCGGGTGGGGTCGGCGTGGTTGGCGACGCGGTACGGGTTGAACCAGGCGTGCAGCTCCAGACCGCGCCGGTGCGCCTCGCGCACCGCCGTGCCCAGCGGGTCCCAGCCCGGGTGCTGGCCCTGCACGCCGGTCAGCCACTCCGACCAGGGCTCGTACGGGGACGGCCACAGCGCGTCGGCGGTGGGCCGGACCTGGAAGACGACCGCGTTGAGCCGACGCTCGACGGCGGTGTCGAGGAAGGCGAGCAGCGAGGCCCGCTGCTCGGCGGCGGGGAGTCCGGGGCGCGCGGGCCAGTCGCGGTTGGCGACCGAGGCCAGCCACATCCCCCGGAACTGTCTGCGGCCCCCCTGCTCATCCGCTGACGCCTCGCCCGGCCAGGCGGCCGTGGCCAGCGCCCCGGCGGCCGCGGCCGTCAGACTTCGCCGTGTGATGCCCGTGATCCGACCCATGCTCACTCCTCGCTCGCGCCACACCACAACTCCCGCCGATGATGGGCGCCTTGGGGGCGGGCGGCAATGGGTACCCCCTGACTTCACTCTTCTCGCAGGGCCATCCGGCCGTTAGCATCGAAAGCACGCACGCATGGGAGCGCTCCCAACACCCTCACCGCACCTCCCGCACACCCCACACCCCCACGCCCGGAGAGGAAGTTCCCGTGCGCAGCAGAGGCAGCAGCAGAGGCAGGAGAAAGACACCGCTCGGCGCGCTCATGACCGTGCTGGCGCTCGTCGGCGGATTACTGACCGCGGCCGCCGCCCCCGCAGCGGCCCGCCCCGACGACTCCCCCACCCCACCGGCGAAACGTCTCGCCTACAGCTGGAAGAACGTCCGCATCGACGGCGGCGGTTTCGTCCCCGGCATCGTCTTCAACCGCAAGGAGAAGAACCTCGCCTACGCCCGCACCGACATCGGCGGCGCGTACCGCTGGGACCAGTCCGGCAAGCGGTGGGTGCCGCTGCTGGACTCGGTGGGCTGGGACCGCTGGGGCTGGACCGGCGTGGTCAGCCTGGCCAGCGACCCGGTCGCGCCGGAGAAGGTGTACGTGGCGGCCGGTACGTACACCAACAGCTGGGACCCGGGCAACGGCGCGATCCTGCGCTCCTCCGACCGGGGCGCCACCTGGCAGTCGACCGCGCTCCCCTTCAAGCTCGGCGGCAACATGCCCGGCCGTGGCATGGGCGAGCGGCTGGCGGTCGACCCGAACCGGAACAGCGTGCTGTACCTCGGCGCGCCCAGCGGCAACGGCCTGTGGCGCTCCACCGACTCCGGGGTCAGCTGGTCGAAGGTGACCGCCTTCCCGAACCCCGGCAACTACGTCGAGAACCCGAACGACGGCAGCGGCTACGCGAGCGACAACCAGGGCGTGGTGTGGGTGACGTTCGACGAGCGCACCGGCTCGTCCGGCAGCGCCACGAAGACCATCTACGTGGGCGTGGCCGACAAGGACAACACGGTCTACCGCTCGACCGACGCGGGCGCCACCTGGTCCCGTATCGCCGGGCAGCCCACCGGCTACCTCTCCCACAAGGGCGTCCTCGACGCGAAGAACGGCTATCTCTACCTCACCACGAGCGACAAGGGCGGCCCGTACGACGGCGGCAAGGGCCAGGTGTGGCGGTACGCCACCGCGACCGGCGAGTGGAAGAACATCAGCCCCACGGCGGACGCCGACACCACCTTCGGCTACAGCGGGCTCACCGTGGACCGCCAGAAGCCCGGCACCCTCATGGTGACGGGCTACAGCTCCTGGTGGCCGGACACCCAGATCTTCCGCTCCACCGACTCCGGCGCCACCTGGACCCGGGCCTGGGACTTCACCAGCTACCCGAACCGCTCCTTCCGCTACACCCAGGACATCTCCTCGGTCCCCTGGCTGACCTTCGGCACCAACCCGGCCCCGCCCGAGGTCACCCCGAAGCTGGGCTGGATGACCGAGGCGCTGGAGATCGACCCGTTCGACTCCAACCGGATGATGTACGGCACCGGCGCGACCATCTACGGCACCGAGAACCTGTCCGCGTGGGACTCCGGCGGCCAGGCGAAGATCACGCCGATGGTGCGGGGTCTGGAGGAGACGGCGGTCAACGACCTGGTCAGCCCGCCGTCCGGCGCCCCGCTGCTGAGCGCGCTCGGCGACCTCGGCGGCTTCCGCCACACCGACCTCGACGCGGTGCCGTCAAAGATCTACACCTCGCCGTCGTTCACCACGGCCACCAGCCTGGATTACGCCGAGACCAGCCCGAACACCGTCGTGCGGGTGGGCAACAACGACACCGCCCCGCGCATCGCCTTCTCCACCGACAACGGCGCCAACTGGTTCCAGGGCACCGAACCGCCCGGCGTCACCGGCGGCGGCACGGTGGCCTCGGCGGCGGACGGCAGCGGCTTCGTCTGGAGCCCCGACGGCGCCTCGGCCGTCTACCGCACCACGGGCTTCGGCAACTCCTGGACGGCCTCCACCGGCATCCCGGCCGGAGCTGTGGTCGAGTCCGACCGCAAGAACCCCAAGAAGTTCTACGGCTACAAGTCCGGCACCTTCTACGTGAGCACCGACGGCGGCGCCACCTTCACCACCAAGGCGTCCTCCGGGCTGCCCGCCGAGAGCGTGCGCTTCAAGGCCGTACCGGGCGCGGAGGGCGACATCTGGCTCGCGGGCGGCACCGCGACCGGCGCGTACGGGCTGTGGCACTCCACGGACTCCGGCGCCACCTTCACCAAGCTCCCGGGCGTCCAGCAGGCCGACACCATCGGCTTCGGCAAGGCCGCCCCCGGCGCCTCGTACCAGACGCTCTACACCAGCGCCAAGATCGGCGGAGTACGCGGCATCTTCCGCTCCACCGACACCGGCAAGACCTGGACCCGCGTCAACGACGACGCCCACCAGTGGGGCTGGACCGGCGCCACCATCACCGGCGACCCCCGGGTCTACGGCCGGGTCTACGTCGGTACGAACGGCCGCGGCATCCTGCGCGGAGACGTGCCGTAACGGCGTCGTCGGCGCACCGTGAACACGGGCGGGCCAGGGCGGCGGCAATGCGGCCCCGGCCCGTCCGCCGTTTCCAACCGACAGGTAACGTCTGGGCCGACAGGGGGATCACACAGACAGCTAGCTCAGCGAAAGGCACGATGTGACCGACATCGAACGCGTCGGAGTAGTGGGCTGCGGCCAGATGGGTGCGGGCATCGCGGAGGTGTGTGCGCGGTCCGGCCTGGAGGTCATGGTCGCCGAGACCACCGGCGAGGCCCTGGAGATCGGCCGCACCCGCCTGACCACCTCCCTCGACAAGGCCGTCGAGCGCGGCAAGATGACCGAGGAGGAGCGGGACGCGACGCTGGAGCGGCTGAGCTTCACCACCGACCTCGGGGAGTTCGCCGACCGCGATCTGGTCATCGAGGCCGTCGTGGAGAGCGAGCAGATCAAGACGCAGATCTTCCAGGTCCTGGACCAGGTGGTGACCCGCCCGGACGCGATCCTCGCCTCGAACACCTCGTCCATCCCGCTGGTCAAGCTGGCCGTCGCGACCTCCCGCCCGGACCAGGTCATCGGCATTCACTTCTTCAACCCGGCCCCGGTGCAGTCACTGGTCGAGCTGATCCCGGCGCTCACCACCGGCGAGGAGACCATCAAGCGCGCCGAGGCGCTGGTCGAAGGGGTGCTCGGCAAGCACGCGATCCATGCCCTGGACCGGGCCGGTTTCGTCGTCAACGCGCTGTTGATCCCGTATCTGCTGTCCGCTATCCGGATGTTCGCGTCCGGTGTCGCGAACCGCGAGGACATCGACAACGGCATGGAGATGGGCTGCGCCCACCCCATGGGCCCGCTCAAGCTGTCCGACCTGATCGGCCTGGACACCATCGCGGCGATCGCCGACTCGATGTATTCCGAGTACAAGGAGCCGCTGTACGCCGCTCCCCCGCTGCTGCTGCGCATGGTCGACGCGGGTCGGCTGGGCCGCAAGACGGGCTCGGGCTTCTACGAATACGCCTGACCGGCGCTGGGCGATCAGCCTCGTGAAAGCGGCCGGGTCCGGGCGTTGAAGACGCCCGGAC